>NZ_CP121464.1:6020628-6325785 GCF_029690045.1 Janthinobacterium rivuli | reverse complement strand
GTATGTCTATGTGAAAAGGTGTGGGAGGGCGTATCGATTCTGCCCTGCGTTCACCGTGTTGCAAGGCCGGCGTCGCGCGAGGGCTCGCCACACGTAACGCGCTATTCTACTCCCGACTGAGAAAGTTATCCACAGGCACGACGCTTATTTTTCTGTGGCGGGGTGGGGCGCCGTGTGCATAAGAGGCGACTTATCCCCCGGTTATCCCGTCACAGGCAGTGCTGGCGCGGCCTGTGGCGGGGCCTTGCAAGCAGATGGGGGCCGGCGCGCAAATTTCCAGACGATCACGGCAATCCTTGACAAGAGGGGGGCATATGCTGAATAATTCAGGGTTCCCCGCCCGTATTCCGTGTTTATTCATTTGGAACGACAATATGGACTAAGCGTGGATTAAGCGGGCGATGAGATTGGCCAGCTTGTGCCTTGGCATAAGTGCGCGATTGTCATTGGCACCAAAAACTGACGGGACGTCAGACCCGATTTTGCATTTTTTTTGTTTTTAGCGAGACCAACATGAAACGTACTTACCAACCTTCCGTCGTTCGCCGCAAGCGTACGCACGGCTTCCGCGCTCGTATGGCTACCCGTGGTGGCCGTGATGTGCTCAACGCACGTCGCGCAAAGGGCCGCAAACGTCTGGCCGTCTAGGCTTGTCGTTGACAGCTGATCGCGTGGCTAGCTGTACTCCAGTCGGCAATCAACGCGAAGGTTCACACGACTTCGCGCGCTTTCGGCGTATCGTTAAAACGGATGAATTTTCATCCGTTTTTCGTTTGCGCCCTTCGCAAAAAACAGCGCATTTTGTGCTGTACACCCGACACAATCAATTGCCGCATGCGCGGCTGGGCGTCGTTGTGGCCAAGCGTTTCGCGCCACGCGCGGCGACCCGCAACACGATCAAGCGCGTCACGCGCGAGCTGTTTCGCAACAGCGCGATGCCGCCGGTCGACTGCGTGGTGCGTTTGTCGCGCGCCGTCAACAGCAAGGATGGCCCGGCCACCACGACCAAGCTCAAAGCCGAGCTGCGTGAGGAATTGAGCCGCCTGTTCGCGGCGCAAATCGCCGCCCAGGCCCGTTCTGTTGCTGCGCCACCACCATCCGCGCCATGAAAACCCTGCTGCTGTTCCTGCTGCGCGCTTATCAGTTGCTGATCAGCCCCATGCTGGGACAGAATTGCCGTTTCTATCCGAGCTGTTCGCATTACGCGATGGAAGCGCTGCGCGTGCACGGTACGGCCAAGGGCAGCCTGCTGGCTGCCAAGCGCCTGTGCCGTTGCCACCCCTGGAATGAAGGGGGCGTCGACCCGGTGCCGCCGGCCGATGGCAAACAATCTTCAACGACCGCTTGCGGTTGCAACCACTCCTGACAAATACCCTAATGGATATCAATAAACGTACCATCCTGTGGATCGTGTTTTCCGTCTCGCTGGTAATTCTCTGGAACGAATGGATGATCTCGAACGGCAAGCCGTCGATGTTCTCCGCGAACACGGAACAAACCGCCAAGGCGCCTGCGACCCCTGCCAAGACGGCTGCTCTGGCTGCCTCGGCTGCCGCAGGCGTGCCTGCCCTGCCGGGTGAAGCTGTCGATCCCGCCGCGTTCAAGCGCGAAGTGATTACCATCACCACCGACGTCATCAAGGTCGATATCGACACCCTGGGCGGCCAGGTCAAGCGTCTGGAATTGCTGAAATTCAAGGGCGCGGGCAATCCGGGCTGGTTTGGCGGCTGCTTCGGCCTGTTCAAATGGTGCCAGCCTGACGACGGCAAGCAAAATGAAGTGCTGTTCGACGAAGGCGCGAACCACACCTATCTGGCGCAATCGGGCCTGGTCGGCGGTCCTTTCCCTACCCACGCGAGCGGTTTCACCGTGCAGCCTGGCGTGCGTACTTTGGCCGACGGCAAACAGATTCAATTGGTGATGGAAGCGGTCGAAGGCGGCGTCAAGCTGACCAAGACGTTTACCTTCAAGCGCGGCGACTACGTGATCGACGTGCGCCACGACGTGTCCAACGTGGGCGCGGCAGCGGTCACGCCGCAGCTGTATCTGCAACTGACGCATGACGGCAACAAGCCGGTCGGCGATTCGTTCTTCAACAGCAGCTTCACGGGTCCGACCCTGTACACGCCGCAAGACAAGTACCAGAAGCTGACGTTCGAGAAAATCGAAAAAGCGGCCGCGGAAGACGAGAAGAAGGGCAACGACAACGCCATGAAGGGCCTGCACCCGGCCACGGCGAATGGCGGCTGGTTTGCGATTTCGCAACACTTCTTCGTGTCCGCATTCGTTCCGCCCGAGAACGCCAAGCGCGACATCTTCACGAAGAAAGTCGGCCCCAACCTGTACGCCATCGGCAACGTGCTGCCGCTGCCTACCCTGGCGCCAGGCGCCTCGGCCAGCATGGACAGCAAGCTGTACTCGGGTCCGCAAATCGCGCACCTGCTGGAAAACGTCTCGCCTGGCCTGGAACTGGTCAAGGATTATGGTTGGCTGACCATCATCGCCAAGCCGATGTTCTGGGTCATGGAACAGATCCACAGCGTGCTGGGTAACTGGGGCTGGACCATCATCGCCTTCACGATCCTGATCAAGCTGCTGTTCTTCCCTCTGTCGGCCGCCGGCTACCGCAGCATGGCCAAGATGAAACTGGTCACGCCGAAGATGCAAGCGATCCGCGAACGCTTCAAGGGCGATCCGCAAAAGATGAACCAGGCCACGATGGAGCTGTACAAGACGGAAAAGATCAATCCGCTGGGCGGCTGCCTGCCGATCCTGATCCAGATGCCCGTCTTTATCGCCCTGTACTGGGTCTTGAACGCGTCCGTGGAAATCCGCGGCGCGCCATGGATCGGCTGGATCACCGACCTGGCCCAGCATGACCCATGGTGTATCTTGCCCGTGCTGTACGCGATCTCGATGTTCATCACGACCAAGCTGAACCCGGCCCCGGCCGATCCGATGCAAGCGAAGATGATGCTGTTCATGCCACTGGCATTCTCGGTGATGTTCTTCTTCTTCCCGTCGGGCTTGGTACTTTACTGGGTCGTCAACAACGTCCTGTCGATCGGCCAGCAATGGGTGATCACCAAGAAATACGCGCCAGCCGTCAAGTAAGTCCGGCCAGCGAATCGAAAGCCCGCCGAGTGCGGGCTTTTTTTTAATCTACAATATCCCCATGAAACTCGACTCTTCCCCTATCGCCGCCATCGCCACCGCACCGGGACGCGGCGGCATCGGCGTGGTACGCGCCTCCGGCAAAAACCTCGCTCCGCTGATGACGGCCCTGTTTGGCGCGCAGCAACTGAAACCGCGCCACGCCACCTATCTGCCATTCACGGAAAGCGACGGCGCCATCATCGACCAGGGCATCGCCATCCATTTCAAGGGCCCGCATTCGTACACGGGCGAAGACGTGCTGGAATTGCAGGGCCATGGCGGCCCCATCGTGCTGCAACTGCTGCTGGCGCGCGTGCTGGAAGCGGGCCGTGACAGCGGCTTGCGCCTGGCCGAACCGGGCGAATTCACGCGCCGCGCGTTTTTGAATGACAAGCTTGACCTGGCGCAAGCCGAAGCTGTGGCCGACCTGATCGACGCCTCGACGGAAGCGGCGGCCAAGTCCGCTTCGCAATCGCTGTCGGGCGCGTTCTCGAACACCATCCACGCGCTGGTGGAACAGGTGACGGGACTGCGCATGCTGGTCGAAGCGACCCTGGATTTTCCGGAAGAAGAAATCGATTTCCTGGAAAAATCGAATGCGCGCGGTCAATTGAAAGCCGTCATCGAAGCATTAAACAAAGTGTTTGCGCAGGCGGCGCAGGGCGCGCTGCTGCGCGAAGGCTTGAATGTCGTGCTGGCGGGCCAGCCGAACGTGGGTAAATCGTCGCTGCTGAACGCGCTGGCGGGCGCCGACGTGGCGATCGTCACACCGATCGCCGGCACCACGCGCGACAAGGTCAGCGAAACCATCCAGATCGAAGGCATTCCACTCAACATCATCGACACGGCCGGCATCCGCAGCGCGGGCGACACCATCGACGCCGTCGAGCGCATCGGCATCGAGCGCACCTGGGGCGAGATCGGCAAGGCCGACGTGATCCTGCACCTGCTTGACGCCGACCACGGCCCCACGTTGGCCGACGAAACCATCGTCGCCGCCTTCCCCGAAGGCGTGCCCGTGGTGCGCGTGTGGAACAAGATCGATCTGTCCGGGCATAAACCCGGCGTCGACAGCATGCCGGACGCCACCCACGTGTATCTGTCGGCGCACGAGCACATCGGCATTGACCTGCTGCGCGCCGAGCTGCTGCGCATCGCCGGCTGGCAGCAGACGGGCGAATCGCTGTACCTGGCGCGCGAACGTCATCTGATCGCCTTGAAATCGGCCGGCAAGCACCTGGACATCGCGGCCGAACACGCTGCGCAGGACGACCAGTCGCTGGACCTGTTCGCCGAAGAACTGCGCCTGGCGCAGGTGCAGCTATCGAGCATCACGGGAGAATTCTCGCCTGACGATTTGCTGGGCGTGATTTTCAGCCGTTTCTGCATCGGCAAATAAGGAGGTTCGATGAAGCTGCTGCTTGCTCTGCTGTTCAGTTGCCTGCCCCTGCTGGCCGGTGCGCAGGAAAAGTTGCCGAAGGACGTGGCGCGGTTCGTCGAGAACGCCCAGATGTGCGAGCATTTTGCCGGCGAATGGGATGACAACGACAAGGCGCGCCAGCGCGAGATCACGCAAGCCGTGGCCAGTTCGTGCGGGCAGGCGCAGCGGCAGTGGAAGCGGCTGCGCGTGAAATATGCGCAGCAGCCGGCAATTCACAAAGTCATCGACGCGCATGCGAATGATGCGGTCAGGAGCTTTCGGAAATAAGTATCAGAGGTGTTTTTTTGCATACACCTCGAACGGCGAAAAGACCGGGGTTCGATCTGTTCGCCGAAGAGCTGCGCCTGGCGCAGGTGCAACTGTCGAGCGCCACGGGCGAATTTTCGCCTGATGATTTATTGGAGGTGGTTTTCAGCCGGCTCTGTATCCGCAAGCAAATTCATATTGATTGCGGAACAGCAATATCTTGCCGTGTGACGGTTTTATAGTCGGAATTCCCAACCAGGAGTTCCTATGACATATCCTTCATTCCCGCGTGGCACCGCTATTGTTTTTTTCGCATTGGCGCTTGTTTCTCCTATCGCGGTTTTGGCTGCCGCCCCATTGCAGTTGACGATCGACACTGTGCTACCGCCTGATCCTGGTGCTGCTGGCAAACAAACGCTTGCCGGTATTGATAGCAATGATAATGGCGTGCGCGATGATGTCGAGTTGTTTCTGCTGCGGCATTTTTCGCGAGATGCCCGGCTTCTGCGGGGCATGGCAAATGTTGCCATCAGCACCCAGGCGGCTATTCTGGCAACCACACCCTCGGAATCGTCACATGCGCATTCGATGGCGATACGCAGCGGTGAATGCCTGGCTGGCCTTGGCGAGCTGGTCCCCGAGGATGAAAACAAGGTAGGTCAAGTGATGGCCTTGCTTGTCAATACACCCCAGCGCAAGGAAGCCATCCAGGCGCACGGTGCGCGTCTTGCCAATATGACTTTCGTCATGCGGCAGGAGACAGAGTGGGAGCCTTACTGCATGGAACGGGCCGATCTTGTGGGGCCGAGTGTGCAAAGCCAGCCTCGTCGCGAATAGCGCCATTTGCTGCCATGTATCCCACGGGAGCGCTGTCTATTGAGCATGCTCATACCGCATCAACTTTAATGACGTAATCTTGCTGAGCGGCCTTGAAGTGCCGCTAGGAAAGGAAGCGCCATGGACAGCAAACAGCCCGATGTCGTGGAGTGCGAGGATGAGGTAGTGGCGCGGCCACTGCCCGCCATGCCGGAATTGATCGCCTCCTTGCCGCCAAAAGGCGCGTGCTGGTATTGCGACAAGCCGCTCGACGCCGTGCGCCGCTTTTGCGGCAAGAGTTGTGGCGTGGCGTATGCGGAAGAGGCGCAATACCACCGTTGAGCGTGAAGATTAGCGGCGCCGCAGCAGCGCCGCCAGCGCGCCGTCGAAATCGAACTCATGCGCGGCGGCCGCCACTTCCTGGTAGACGTGCACGCCCAGGCTGGCCGCCAGCAGGCTGGCCGAGTTTTCCAGGATGTCGATGGCCGCGCCGTCGCCTTCGCGCAGGTGGCTGGCCAGGCGCGCCAGCAGCAGCTGGATGGCGGGCGCGGCCGGATCGGGCGCCACGTCCTGCGCCGCCGTGTGGGTTGCCTCCGGCGTGCCCAGCATGCTGCTGACCGCGCCGAGCAATTGATCCTGGGCCAGTTCCAGCTGCAGCATCTGCCGGGCCAGGTCGGGCGCTTGCGCGCGCAGTGCGGACTCCAGGGTGGCCGCCAGGCCATGCACGTGGCGCGCGCCGATCATGCCGGCGGCGCCTTTTAATGTATGCGCCTTCAGGCGTGCGGAAGCGTAATTGCCCATGTCGAATTCGGCGCGGATCTGGCACGGCGTGGTGCCGTGGTCGTGCAGGAAGCGGCGCAGGATTTTCAGGTACAGGATGCGGTCGCCCATAATGCGGCCCAGTCCGTTCTCGACATCGAGAATCCGGACCATGTCGGATGCCGCAACGGCGGCATCATCATCGCAAGTGGCGTGTGGTTTCATCATGCCTGGTGTGCAGAGGGCCCCAAAACTTGTCAATTGCATTCATGCAATATCCGCTATTTTACATCCAGTTGCCCTCGCTACTGCGTCCGCTTGGCAGACGCTGCCAGACTAACGCGTCGTGAATGACCAGCTGCGCGTGACGTTCGCGCCATTGACTTTGCCGATGAAACTCACATCATAGGTGGTGGCCGCCAGCAGGGGGGCCAGCGGGATGATGGCGGCCACCGAGCGCGATGTATTGATGGCATCGCTCTCCTTGCTGAGCAGGCGTACCGTCAGGTCCGCGCTGGCGCCACGCGGGCGCACGGTGAAGGTCGTCACGCTGAGGGTGGCGTCGAAATTCGCATGGACGCTGATCGGGTAGCCGACCACGTTCTGGTTGGGCACGGGATCGGGCTCTTCTTCATCGCTGGAGAAACTGGTGGCGACCTTGGTCTGTCCGTTGAACGGGTAGCTGACGATCTGTCCGGCCGGCAAGCCGGGGCCGTAGCGGCTATTGCCGGCCAGGTCGGTGGTGAAATAGGCATAGCCGCTGTTGTTGACGGCGGCACCGGCGCCACCTTCCTTGAAGATAGGTTCAAAGATGAGGAAGCGGTGATACACGGCCGTGATCAGGTTTTCCGCCATGTAGAAACCGGAGTTGGTCGCCACGCCCGCGATGACTTCGCCCCAGACGGACGTGACGCCATAGTTCGACGCAGTCAGGCGGTCATACAGTGTTTCGCCGGTAAAGCCGGGTTTGCCTTTAACTTGATTGTGCACCACCACATTATTGCTGTTCAGATAGTTGGAGTGGCCGAGTGCCGCGTTGTCGATCAGGCTATTGCGTACCAGTGGCGCCAGGCCGATCTGGCTGCGCCGGTAATTGATCCAGTTGAAACCATCGGTGGCGATATTGTTGCTGACGACGGGAGCGCCCGGCTCCTGTGTCAGCTGTCCGGCCTGGGTCGAGGTGCTCAGCGACGTCTTGCCGCCGCTATCGCCGCCGCCACAGGCGCTCAGCAGGGCTGCGCTCAGCAGGGCGGGTATCCAGTATTTCCAACGCAGTGACGAGGCAATCAAGTTGACTCCTGTATAGGTAGGCGGACAGCGGTGGGTGCCAGCGTGCTGCCCTGTGAAATGATTCTAAGGCATTTTTATATGCCGTAGAGCATCCATGACAAGATATGTCGCGCGCTCGTGCGCAGACGGTGCCGCAGCTGCGCAGGGTAGAATGAGCATAGTGCAGCGTTTGCCGCTGCGTAGCCTCATTACCGATTTCTTTGATTGCCCACAAATTTGAACACATTGCCCAAGTCGCGCCTGCAGCGCGCCAAGTACGCCTTGCCCAGCATGGTGACTTTGCTTTCGATAGCCTGCGGTTTTGCCAGCATCGTCATTTCCGTCGATAACGCGACTGTCGGCGACGCCGATGCCTACCGCCTGGCGGCCGCCTTGCTGGTGCTGGCCGGGGTATTTGACGCGCTCGACGGCTATGTCGCGCGCCTGACGAACACCAGCTCGCAGTTCGGCGTGCAGCTCGATTCCATCGCCGACGTGATGAATTTCGGCTGCGCCCCGGCCGTCTTGTTGTACTGCTATGGTTTTGTGCAGATGGGCGTGCACGATCCGCTGCTGCTGCGCTTTGGCGGCATGGCCAGCTTCTTCTTTGTTGCCTGCGGCGCCATGCGCCTGGCGCGTTTCAATGTGAATGTGGGACGCACGGATCCCCTGTATTTCGTCGGCATGCCGATCACGGCCGGGGCCGCCTGCGTGGCGGCCGTGGTGGTGGCGTGGCCGGCGCCCATCGATTCCATGCTGCACAGCTATCTGCTGATGCTGTTGCTCGTCGGCGTGGGCAGCCTGATGGTGTCGACCTTGCGTTTCCCCAGCTCCAAGCAAAAGAAAAGCCTGGCCGCGCTGCTGGTGCTGATCGTCGCCATCGCCCTGCTGGTGTGGCTGAAGACCAGTTTCTTTGCGCTGTTCTTCGCCGTCTACATCGCCGCCACCCTGCTGCTGAACCTGGCGTGGTACCTGGGCTGGCGCGGTATTGCGCTGCCGCAGGTCTTCAACGATCCGGACGAGATCGATTAGGCTACCTCGTGCCCGCGCGCGGCGCGCAGGATGGCGAACCAGTCGCTGCGACTGAGCGTAAACTGCGTGCCTTCCACGGCCACGCCCACGGCTTCGATGCGGCCCGTGCCCGTCAGCGGCAGGGGACGGCAAGGCAGTTGCATGATCCAGGCGAACACCACGCTGGCAAACGGACGCTGCAGCTGATCCGCGATCTGCTTGATGACATTGCGCAAGTTCTCCACATTCGCATCGCCGCCCTGGAACAGCCGGCCGCCCGCCAGCGGCGACCAGATCATCGGCGCCACCCCCACGTCCTGCAAGCCGTCGAAGGTTTCATCGAACAGGGGCGCCACGTGCAGCGGCGAGCATTCCACCTGGTTCGTTACCAGCGGGAAGCGCCGGTGCAGGCACTCGAATTGGTGGCGGCTGAAATTCGACACGCCAAAGTGCAGCACCTTGCCCGTCTGTTGCAGCTGGGTGAAGGCGCCGGCGATCTCGTCAAAATCCATCAGCGGATCGGGACGGTGGATCAGCAGCAAGTCCAGGCGGTCCGTGTGCAACTGGCGCAAGGTGTGCTCCACGGAACTGGTGATGTGGGCCGCGCTCGTGTCGTAATGCTGGATGGCATGGCCGGGACGGTGCGGCGACAGTAGTTTGATGCCGCATTTGCTGACCAGTTCCATCTTCTCGCGCAAGCCCGGCTGCAAGGCCAGCGCTTCGCCGAACAGCCCTTCGGCGCTGTAATCGCCATAGATATCGGCATGGTCGAAACTCGACACGCCCAGCGCCAGGCATTGCTCGATGAAAGCCAGCCGTTGCTGCGCCGACATATTCCACTCGCCGATGCGCCACATGCCGGCGACGATGCGCGACAGTTCGGGACCGTTGCTGCTCAAACGGCTGCGCGGCGCTTGCAGGCTGGCGGGAAATACATGGCTCATGGGCTGGCTTTCTGATGGTGGAGACGAAGGTGACGCCACGATTATAGCCAGCTACGCTACAGCATGCTGCGGAGAAAGCTGCGGCGAGACAGACGAAAAAAATGCCCGCAGCATCTGCGGGCATTTTTTATGTGGTACGAGAAATAATTACTTCATCCACAGGCGCATCGAATCCCAGGCGCGGCCGAAGATCGTTGCCTGGTTGATGGTTTCCAGCGCCACGACAGGCAGTTCCAGCAGAACTTTGTCGTCGACCATCATTTTCAGCTTGCCGACCGGGGCGTTCTCAGCCAGTGGCGCGACCAGTGGGTCTTTGCGTTCCAGCACCGGTTTCATCTTGGCAGCCGTGCCTTTTGGTACGGTGACGAGCACATCGCGGGCGAAGCCGATTTTCACGGTGCCTTTCGAGCCCTTCCACACTTCCGGCGTGGCCACGGCCTGGCCTTTCGAGTACAGCTTGACCGTATCGAAGTTCTGGAAGCCCCAGTTCAGCAGCTTCTGGCTTTCCTGCGTGCGGGCCTGGTCCGACGTCGTGCCCAGCACCACGGAGATCAGGCGGCGCTCGCCGGTGCCGCCCGGACGGCGTGCCGAGGCGATCATGCAATAGCCAGCCGCTTCCGTGTGGCCCGTTTTCATGCCATCGACGGTTGGGTCCAGCCACAGCAGGCGGTTGCGGTTAGGCTGGGTGATCTTGTTGTACGTAAAGCTTTTCACGGAATCGATTTTGTAGAATTCCGGGTAATCGGCGATCACGCGCTTGGCCAGCACGGACAGGTCTTGCGCCGTGGAATAGTTATCGGGGCTAGGCAAGCCGTGCGGATTGGCAAAACGCGTGTTTTTCAGACCCATGCGTTGGGCTTCGCGGTTCATCAGCACGACAAACGTGCCTTCATCGCCGGCAACGGCTTCCGCCAGAGCCACGGCGGCGTCGTTACCCGATTGAATCATCAGGCCGTGCAGCAAGTCGTCGATCGAGACGGGGGTGGCCGGGTCGATGAACATCTTCGAGCTGCTCGAATCGACTTTCCATGCACGCACGGACACGTTCACTTTTTGGTCCAGCGCCAGTTTCTTTTCGCGGATGGCGGCAAACGTCAGGTAAGCCGTCATGATTTTGGTCAACGAAGCCGGCTCGATGCGCGCGTCCGGATCTTGCGAAGCAATGATCTGGCCACTGGTGGCGTCAAGCAACAGCCAGGACTTGGCGGCGATGGTCGGGGCTGGAACGCTCTGGGCGTAGGCGGCGGAAAAGAAAAATACACTGGAGGCCAGTGCCGCTAAAAGTTTTTTCATGGAGGCTGGTCTGCGAGAAAAAGATGAAGGCTGAGGGCCATGTCGTTGCAACTTACATGGCCGCGTGGAAAAAACGGATCAATTATAGCCGTGGAGGCGCTAGTAAGCCCACACTTCAATGATCATCTGCTGCTATTGCGGGTTTGTCACCATGCCACAGGGCAATCACGAGGTTCTTGATGTGATTGAGCTTGCGGTGGAAAAAGTGGTCGGCGCCGGGGATCACGATCACGGGAATGTCTTGTGGACGCGCCCAGTCGAAGACGGCGGACAGGGGGATCGTGTCGTCCAGTTCGCCGTGGATCAGGATGGTGTCGGCGGGAATATCGGCCATGGCCCATTTGCCGGCCGCGCTGCCGATCAGCGCCAGGCGCTCGACGGGCGTGCCGGCGGCGGCCAGGCGTTCCTGCAGTTTCGACTGCACGAAGGTGCCGAACGAGAAACCGGACAAGGCCACGGGCAAGCCTGGATACAGGCCGCGCATGTGTTCATACAGCAATTGCATGTCGTCCGTCTCGCCCGCGCCATGGTCGTGCACGCCTTCGGAAGCACCGACGCCGCGGAAGTTGATGCGCGCCACCACGTAACCGAGGGCGACAAACGCGCGCGCCAGGGTTTGCGTGACCTTGTTATCCATCGTGCCGCCGTACAGCGGGTGCGGATGGGCCACGAGGGCGATGCCGCGCGGGGTGTCTGCCGGGAAATCGAGCAAGCCTTCCATGCTGCCTGCATGGCCGGCGAGGGTAAATTTTTCCGAGTTTCTGTTCATGATGCTCATACTGGTGGCGTAGGCTTAATTTGAAGTTAAAACGTTGAAATTAAATATGCGGCTCAGATTTTCAGGCGTTCGACGATCTTGCCGCCCACCAGGTGCGTATCGATGATTTCATCGATATCGCTGGTGTCGACGTAGGTGTACCAGGTCGCTTCCGGATAGATGACCAGCAGCGGTCCTTCCTCGCAGCGGTCCATGCAGCCGGCCTGGTTGATGCGGATCTTGCCCGCGCCATTCATGTCGAGTTCCTTGATGCGGCGCTTGCAATGCTTTTGCGCCGCTTCCGCGCCATGGTCGCCGCAACTGTTGCGGCCGTCTTCACGTTTATTCATGCAGAAAAAAACGTGGCGTTCAAAATACGGTACGTCGCTCATACTATTCTCCCGCTGATTCATCAATGCGACATGATAACGCTTATGGGTGGTCTTCGCGACGCTGGCGCTGCGCGTCATCCTGTCGGTTCAGGCGGTGCGAGGGCAGGCACAGGAACCACAGGGCCATGAAGGGCCACAGCAAGGCGAGGAATTGCGCCGCGCCATTGAAGTTGAGGAACTTGCCTTGAAACCAGCCTTGCAAGGTCGACATGAAGTAGGGGTTGATCGGCGTCGTATTCACCATCACCAGGCTCAGCAGCAAGGTGGCGGTCGCGATGCGGCGCTGCGCCACGTGCGGCGCGAACGCCAGGCCGCCCAGCATGATCAGGCCGATCAAAAAGCCACCCTGGGCGCCCGGCGTGATCCAGACGAAAGCATTTTCCGGCGAAAACAGCAGCGCGCTGGCCATCGAGCGCACGGTCAGGGCGGCGGCGATGAGGGCCAGCATTAATATCGTACGCGGCGCGGCGCGGCGCAGCAGGCACAGCAAGGTCAGCACGGCGCCCGTCATGCCGCAAGCCGTGATTATGGTTTCCGAAAGCCAATATTGCTCGACGGTCAATATCACGTCGGGGCGCAGATACGCGGCCAGGTCGATCTCCATGCCCGCCAGGCGCGACAGCCAGTCCGACAGGATGGGCAGCAGCTGGCCCAGGCCGAACAGATAGCCTTGCGGATAGATCTGCGCCAGCGGCCACAGGGCCACCAGCACCAGGCCCTGGCTGGCGTGCTGGGCAAACCAGCGCTGGCGCAAGCGGTACAAATGGCTGTGGTCGAGCAGCTTGCGCGCCGTCAGGGCGCCGATGATGGAACCGATGCAGCAGCCGGCCGCATTCGTATAAAAATCGAGGTTTGACGAGACGCGGCTGGGCAAATAGGTTTGCACGGCTTCCATGCTGCCGGAAATCAACATGCCGCACAGGCTGGCGACGATGACGGCAAAGAATCCCGTGATCCTGGGAAACAGCGAATACACGATCAAGGCGCCCAGCGGGATGTAGCCGACGATATTCACGCCGACATCGAAGCCCGTCCAGTAACGGGGGATGCGCGTGTTTTCCAGGAACGTCAGCGGCGATAAACCATTGCTGTGCCAACCCGTGAACGGAAACCAGCTGGCGTACACGATCAGGAAGACGTAGGCGAGCAGGGTCGCGCGCGACACGGGCGAGGAACGGACGGGCGGCAGCGGCGCCGCCGGACTGGCTGGGGATGCGGGCTCGGTCATTCTTTCGTGATATTCAGCGTGCCCAGCCAGGTCAGCAGGTCGGTGGCGATGGCGTCCGATGCCGCGGCCAGCGCCTGCGCGCCGCCTTGCGCGTCGGCGCTGCCGGCCGGGCCGCTGCGGCTGAAGGTTTTCTGGTCGATCAGGCGGTGGCCGCGAAAGACCGAGGCGCGCAGCGACACGTGGCCGCTGCTGTGCGTCTGCGTGTCGAAGTTTTGCGAAAAATCATCGACGTCGATGCGCAGCAGCGGCATGCCGGCGGCCGCGTCCGTGGTCGACAGCACTTTCACGCCGCTTTGCGCGATGCGGGTTTTCAGGCGCTGGCTTAATAGTTGCAGCGGCGGCGTGTTCCAGCGGTTGTAGGCGTACGGCCGCGATTGCTGCGCATCGGCGTACAGCAAGCGGTAATACATGCGCTGGCTGTCCAGCCAGGACGGACCGTTGGCGTCGGCGATCACCAGCACGGGCACGGCTGGCGCAGCTGCTTGCGTTGCCGCCTGCGGTGCTGCCGGGCCGAAATCGTAAAACGTGGGGACGGGACCGCGGCTGGCGCAACCGCCCAGCAGGAATGCGGCGGCCAGGATGAGTGCGCTGAAATGGCGTGGGATAGGCATGCGGTGTTCTCCTTATTTGCCCGGTGCCGAAAAACCGGGCTCGCCCGGGCCGGGCGGGATGTCTGGGGCGCCGAACAAGATGCTCTGCGGCTGTTCATTGAGCGTGCTCATGGTGGTTTTCAGGGCGCGCATCGAGGAACGCGCTTCGCCGCTCAGCTCGATTACTTGCGGCAGCACTTCCAGCGACACGCCATTGGCCACCGTTTCCACGGAAGTGCCGACCCGGTCGACCGTGCCATTGACCTTGTCGAGCACGCCGCCGGGCGCCTGGATGTCGTTGCCCAGCTTTTTCCACGTGGCCGTCAAGTCCGACACGTTCTTGCTGGCCGTACTGACGGCCGTCAAGGTTTGCCGCGTCTGTTCCGTCAGTTGCGGCAATTGCGTCAAGGTCGGCTCCAGCTGCTGCGGAATGGCGCCAAAGGCCTTGGCCGCCTTGCCCACTTCCGTGAAGGCGCCCAGCATGGCCGCCTGGTTGTCAGGGCTGAGCAGGTTGTTGACTTTGTTGGTGATCTGCTCGGCTTGGTCGAGAATGCGCTTGCCGCGCTTTTCCAGCTGGTCGAGCAAGCCCGCGCGCAGGGGAATCTGCGACGGCTTGTCCTTGCTGGTGCCCAGCAGTTTCGAGCCCACGTGTTCATCGTCGAGCTGGATGTAGGCGATGCCCGTCACGCCCTGGTAGCCGAGGGTGGCAAAAGTGGTATTCGTGACGGGCGTGTCGGGCGCCACGCTGATGTGCACGAGGATTTGCCCCGCCTTTTGCGTGTCGAAGTCGATGGCGTCGACCTTGCCCACTTCCAGGCCCCGGTAGCGCACGGTCGCCTGCGGGTTCAGGCCCGGCACGGACAGGGTGGTGGCGAGCAGGTAAGGCACCCGTTCCACGCGGTCGCGGTTGAACCAGACGCCGAACAGAATCGCGGCCACCAGCAAGGTGAGTGTAAAAAATCCCGTCATCAGGGCATGTGATCTGTTTTCCATTACTTCTCCGCTTTCTTGTCTGTGCCGGCGTCGTCGCCTGGCTGCGCGGCCTTGCCCGCCACCGCCGCCTGTTTCTCATCGAGGACGGCCAGCGCGCGCTTGCCGCGGTCGCCGAGGAAAAATTGCTTGATGAACGGGTGGTCGACTTCGATCACCTCGCGCGTGGGGCCGATGGCGATCACGTGTTTTTCCGCCAGCACGGCGATGCGCGTGGACAGGGCGAACAAAGTGTCGAGGTCATGCGTGACCATCACCACCGTCAAGCCCAGCTCGCGGTGCAGCGACTGGATCAGGGCGACAAAACTTTCCGACAGGTCCGGGTCCAGGCCCGCCGTGGGTTCGTCGAGGAACAGCAGCTTCGGCTCCAGCGCCAGGGCGCGCGCCAGGGCCACGCGCTTGATCATGCCGCCCGACAAGTCCGACGGCATTTTGAGCGCATGTTCCGGGCCCAGTCCCACCATATTCATTTTTAATAGTACCGCGTCGTGTACCAGCGCTTCGGGCAGTACGCGCAATTCGCGCATCGGCTGGGCCACATTGTCGAACACGGTCAGGGCCGAATACAGGGCGCCTTGCTGGAACAGCATGCCCCAGTGGTTGCGCAACTGTTGCAACTGGTCGGAACTTGCCTGGTTGATATCTTCGCCAAACACTTTGACGCAGCCGCGTGCCGGATGTTCCAGGCCCAGCATCTGGCGCAGCAGCACCGTCTTGCCCGTGCCGGAGCCGCCCACGATGGAAAGGATTTCACCCCGTTCGATTTCCAGGTTCAAGTCCTGGTGTACGACGGTACGGCCGAACTTGGTCCACAGATTGGTGATTTCCACCACGGGCGCGCTGCCATGCAGGTTGAACTGGCCCCCGTTGCCTTCGCTCACCTTGCAAGCGATTTCGGTATCGTCCGTCATCAGTAGCCCACTCCATTGAAGACGATGGCGAACACGGCGTCGGCCAGGATCACCACGGTGATGGCCGTGACGACGGCGGTGGTGGTGCCGCGTCCCAGGCTTTCCGTGTTGGCCTTGATGCGCAGGCCGAAATGGCACGAGACCAGCGCGATCAGCATGCCAAAAATCACGCCCTTGCCCAGGCCGATCATGTAGTTGGCCAGCGGCACGGCGTCCGGCAGCTTCTGGATGAAATAGCGCGCCGACAGGTTCAGTTCCACCTTGGCCGCCACCATGCCGCCGATCAGCGCGGCCGTATCCGTCCAGATGACGAGCAGGGGCATGGAAATGGCCAGGGCCAGCACTTTTGGCATGATCAGGCGGAAACCGTGCGAAATGCCCATCACCAGCATGGCGTCGAGCTCTTCCGTGACGCGCATGACGCCCAGCTGCGCCGTGATGGATGAACCGGAGCGGCCGGCCACGAGGATGGCGGCCAAGAGCGGCCCCAGTTCGCGGATGACGCTCATGCCCAGCAGGTTGACCAGGTAAATGTCGCCGCCAAAGGCGCGCAGTTGCTGCGCCGACAGATAGGACAGCACGACGCCGATCAGAAAGCCGACCAGGGCCGTGATGCCCAGCGCCTGGAAGCCCGCATGGAAGATATTGGCGGAAATTTCACGCCATGGCCCGCGCATGGGATGGCGCGCGAAGCGGCCGATATCCTGCGTCACCTGGCCCACCAGGGCAATAAAACCCTTCAAATGTTCGAAAAACAGCAGGATGGCCATGCCCAGCTTCATCACGGGCGTGAGGCGGTTGGCGCGCGAGGGCGGCGTTTCCAACGGTCCCGTTTCTTCGATGCGCCGGAAAAACTCTTCCTGCGACGGCGCCAGGGTCAGTTGCGCGGGGCGCTGCTTGCCCCAGGCATTCCAGAACAGCTGGGCGCCAATATGGTCCATGCTGTCGATGGCCGACAGGTCCCATTGCACCTTGGCATCGCCCTGCAAGGGCTTGAGCTGGGCATCGATGGCCTTGATGGCATTCTCATGCGCCAGCGCGTGCACCTGCCAGGTGCCGCTGGCAGTGACAAGGGCTCCCTGTTGGGAGCTGGTCTGGGAGAGGGTCAGTTTCGGCGATTGTACAGTCGGCATCGTGCCAGTTTAAGGGAGAATGGCGCAGACCGCCACCGCTGTTCAATCGCCGGCCCCTCAGGACGCCAGGTGGCGCGCTTGCCGCTGCGGCAAGGCGACGTCCGGGCGCAGCTTGGCGCTGCCAGTACTCACTTCGGCTGGCTTGGCATGTGCGGCTGCCTGCGCGCCGCCCGCATAGTCGCTGGCCACGAGGGCGTTGGCCTCGACCGCGCTCATGCCGCGCGTCTGCAGCCATTGCGCTACCAGCTTGGCCAGGCGTTCCATGGCGATGCGGTGGGTGGCGTCCGTGTGGGCGTACAGCCAGTTCGAAAAATCCATGAAGTTTTCAAACGGCGCATCGCCCAGCATCCATTGCACCGTATTGGCGAAGCGGCCCGAGTTGGCCACCAGGTCCCAGTAGCGGGCGAAGCGCACCAGGCGCTGCATGCTCATGAAGTCGAGCTGTTTATTCGCCAGGATGGTGTACGGCGGGTGCGGGTCGAATACCATGCCATAGTTTTCCGTATGGCGGATGATGGGCGTGCCGCGCAGCCGCTTTAAGATGCCGAACTGAATTTCATGCGGTTTCAAGGCCACCAGCTTGTTGAAACCGGCCGCGAAGCTCGCTTCATCCTCGCCCGGCAAGCCGGCGATCAAGTCCACGTGCAAGTGGGCGTTTGATTTTTCGCACAGCCAGCGGATATTGTCGGCCGCTTTTTGATTATCCTGCTTGCGGCTGACCAGCGATTGCACGTCCGGATTGAAACTCTGGATGCCGATCTCGAACTGCAGCGCGCCGGGCGGGAACTTGCTGATGCCTTCTTTCAAGGCGTCGGGCAAATGGTCGGGCACCAGTTCGAAGTGGGCGTAGATGGGATCGTCCGGATTCGCCTCGATCTTGTCCAGGAAGAACTGCATGATCTTCAAGCTGGTCTTGATATTCAGGTTGAAGGTGCGGTCGACGAACTTGAACAGGCGCGCGCCGCGCGCATGCAGGGATTCCATCTCGGCCAGGAAGTTCTCCAGCGCGAAGGGCCAGGCCGTCTTGTCCAGCGCCGACAGGCAGAACTCGCACTTGAACGGGCAGCCGCGCGACGCTTCCACGTAAATCGTGCGGTGGCGGATATCGTCGTCTGTATACAAGGAGTAGGGCAGCTGCAGTTCCGCCAGCGGCGCTTGCACGCCCGCGTGGATCTTCATCAGCGGTTTTGGTCCGTTGAGGATCTCGCCGCAGAGTTTGGGGAAGGTGACGTCGCCCCAGCCCGTGATCAGATAATCGGCCAGTTTGACGATTTCCTGCTCGCCCGCCTCATGCGACACTTCCGGCCCGCCCAGCACGATGATGATCTCGGGCGCCACGCGCTTGAGCATGGCCACCAGTTTCGTCGTTTCCTCGACGTTCCATATGTATACGCCAAAGCCGATGATGCGCGGCTTGTTGACGAGGATGCGCTCGACCAGTTCCGTGGTTTTCGTGCCGATGACGAATTCCTGCAGCCGCGTCTGCGCTTGCAGCGGCCCCATATTGGCCAGCAAATAGCGCAATCCCAGCGAGGCGTGGGTGTAGCGGGCGTTCAGGGTGGAGAGCAGGATGGTCATGGCGGCGATGGAAACGGCGAAACCGCTATTTTACGCTGTCGCGTCAGCTGTGCGCTGCGGCCACAAATGCCATGTTACCATTTGTCAATAATTACTAACTTGTCAATGCTACGGCAGGGTAAAGGGATATACGGTGCTGGCGAAAAACGTACTCAAGAAAAAAGTCCTGGTCGGGACGCTGGCCGCAGTGGCCGTGGTAGCCGCCGCACTGGTCGGCTACCGGGTCTTCGGCTGGGGCGCGATGGGGCCGGTCAACGGCTTGAAGCTCGATTTGTCGCGGCCCGACGCGCTGGTCCGCACGAAAAGCCTGTCGGCCTTGCCGCGCGACTTGCTGACGGTGCCGCTGGCGCGCGACGTGCTGCGCGAGGATTTCCTGTTCTATTACGAGCAAAGCGAAGACCGGCTGGGCCTGAAGGGCAGCTTGCGCCGCATTGCTTATGAGCATGAACTGGGCTGGGGCGACCAGCTGCTGCGCATGGTGCTGGACCAGCCGGCGGAAGTGGCCTTGTGGCGCGATGCCGACGGCTCGCTCAAGCACTTTGCCATTGCCGTGTCGCGCAGCCAGCTCACGCGCCTGCTCGAGGAAGCGGGCAAGATCGCACTGAAGGATACGCAGATGCGCGTGGCCGGCAGCTTGCGCGTCGATGGCGCCAGCGTGCCCGTCTACGCGCTGAACTATGCCTACCAGCGCACCTTGCTGTTTGCCGCGCACGGCCAGCGCCTGGTCATCCTGTCCCATCCCGGCATGCTGTATGGCGGCAGCGACGGCAAGCATGGCGATGGCACGGCCGAGAAAACCGTGGCCAGCCTGCTGGCGCCAGAGCCGGCCAAACAAAACGTTTTTCATCCGCAGTTCCATCTCGACGGCGCCGCGCCCGAGGGCCACAGCATCGCCGTCAAGGCCGATTTCCTGTCCTTCGGCTACCAGCCTTTCTTTGGCGCGTTAGAGGCGCTGCGCTTCGATTTTCAACAGGGCGCCTGGCAATCGAAGGTGCTGCTCAATGCCGATAAACTGAAAAACGGCGGCTATGACAGCAGCGCCCTGTGGCCGCAGTTGCCGCACAACCCGAGCGCCTGCTTCAGCGTGCCGGTGGACTGGACCGCGCTGCAGCCCGTGCTCAAGCGCCTGGGCAGCAAGACGTCGGAGCCCGTGGTGCCGCTGGCCGGGCACTTGCAAGGGCCTGCCGCCGCGTGCTGGTACGGCAATTCGCGCCTGCATACGCCGGTGTTTGTCGCCACGCGCAGTGCGCAGGCCGGTGATGACGCCGTCTATGGCAGACTGTTCGAGGCGGCCATCGGCGGCAAGGACCCCGTGCGCAAAACGACAGGTAAAGATGGTGCCACGCGTTGGGAACGCAATGTCGCCACTGCCCTGGGCCAGTCCACGCCGGCGCTGGCCGTGGCCGGCAATACCGTAGTCTTCTCGGCCGACGGCAAGCTGGTGGACCAGGTGCTGGCCGTGCGCCGCAAGCAAGCGCCGGCCGCCAGCGACCTGCTGCCCGATGGCGCGCGCACGATCGGCCTGATCGCGCCGGCGTCGCTGGCCCGGCTGATCCAGCTGGAAGCCTTCGACACCCTGCCGGCGAATAACGAACCGGTCTTGCGCGCGGCCGCCAACGAACACTTGGTGCCGCGCCTGAACGCCTTGAAAAAATATCCGCCGCTGCGCATGATGCTCAAGCGGCAGCCAGCCAGCGGCACGTCATGGGAAACGCTGGAATGGCAGGAGGCCGGGCGATGACGCTGTGGCATGGGCGGCATGCGCGCCGTGCCGCCTTGCGATCGCTGGCGGCTTGCGCCGCCACCGTGGCAATGCCTGCCTGGGCCTTGCGTGCGGCTGCCGACCCTCAGGTGCAGCTGTCGCAGGCGCAGAGCCGCGCCTTCCAGGCGTGGATGCTGCGCATCGTCAACGCGCAGATCGAACGCGGGCCGTCGCCGCGCTGGACGCACCGCGATTGCGCCGGCCTGGTGCGCTTTGCCGTCAATGAAGCGCTCACCGTGCATGACGCGAAGTGGCTGCATGCGAATGGCATCGCCAGCGACCGGCGCCTGCCGCCCGAGCTGGAATTGAGCGCGTCCCAGGCTGCTCTGCGCAACCGCTGGGTGCAGACGGGCGGCAGCATCGGCCACTTCGTCACGGCGCTGGCGCTGGTGCAGCACAACAGCCGTTTCATCGCCCGCGAAATCAGCCAGGCGCTGCCCGGCGACCTGCTGTTTTTTGACCAGGGCGACGAACAGCATTTGATGGTCTGGATGGGGGCGCGCATCGCCTACCACACCGGCACCGTCACCCCCGACGACAATGGTCTGCGGACCGTCGATATCAAAGAACTTACGAGCTGGAAGGACACGCGGTGGCAACCTGTGGTCAACAATCCCAATTTCGCCGGGGTGTTCCGGCTGGCGTTTTTATCATGAAGCTGCTATTTATGGGCCTTCTCGCGCTGCTCACGCTGGGCAGCGTCTCCGCGCAGGAACGCGAACCGAGCAACGAGTCTAGCAACTACGCCACCTTCAAGGGTGAACCCTTCTTCCTGCTGTCGGACGCCAGCTACGGCAGTGTTGATGAAGCGCGCGTGCGCCTGGAAGTGCCGGGCCGCGACATGGGGCGCATGAACCTGGAAGCGTATTCGGGTGCCGACATCGTCGTCTATCGCGTGCCCGAACCGATGGAATTCCTGAAAAAGCAGCGCAATCTGCACCGCATCCAGGTCGAGGGCAATTACCAGGGCGAAGGCCTGGCCAACACCTTGAGCTTTTTGTGGGATCGCTGGTGGAAGCAGTCGCGCCTGGCCTGGCGCAAGCTGTTTTCCGGCGATGCGCGCCTGGCCGTTACCAAAGAGCAGCCGCAGCTGGCGACGAATGACGCCATCCGCCGGCGCACCGTGTTCGCCAACCATCCGCAGTACAAGCCGATCAAGGGCATGGAGCTGGTCGACAGCTTCCGCTATCCGATCTGGCAAGCCAAGGCCATCGCCCCGCCCAAAGGCGTCAAGCTCGATGGGTCGAGCAGCGACTTCATCGTCGCCGGCGCCGGCAACGTGATGATACCGCTGGGCAAACGCAAGCCGGGCCTGTACCTGATCGAAGCGATCATCGGCGAACACCGCGCCACCACGCTGGTGTTCGTGTCGGACACGGTGGCTGTGACCAAGGTATCGTCCGGCCAGATGCTGGTGTGGACGGCACGGCGCGACAACAGCGCCGCCGTGGCCGGCGCCAATGTGGCGTGGACGGACGGCACCGGCGTGCTGCAGTCGGCCACCACGGGTGTCGATGGCGTCGCCTCGCTCGAGCGCGGCAGCCCGGAACACACGTATGTGCTGGGCCAGGATCGCGACGGCGGCGTGTTCGTATCCGAGAATTTTTACTATGACAGCGAAATCTATAACACCAAGATTTATGCGGTGACGGACCGGCCCCTGTACCGCCCCGGCGACGAGGTCAACGTCAAGTTTTTGGGCCGCGAATTCACCTCCGCGCGCAACTCGCAGGCAGCCGCCGCTGCGCCGATCAGCTTGAGCGTGCTCAATCCGAACGGCACGCCGCTGCTGACGCAAACGCTGCAGCTGTCCGGCGACACGGGCGCGGACACGCGCTTCCGCTTGCCCACGGAAGCGACCGCCGGCGGCTATGAACTGCGCTTCAACTACAAGGATGGCGTGTATGGCGCGGCCTTCCGCGTGGCCGAATACGTCAAGCCGCACTTTGAAATCAACGTCCAGCCATCGAAACCGGAATTCAAGACGGGCGAGGCCGTCAAAGGCAGCATCGCGCTGCGCTACCCCGACGGCAAACCGGTGAAAAACGCGAAGATGACCCTGTCCTTGCGTGGCCAGCAAAACACCATGGTCGAAGGCGAGCTGCGTTACAGCGGCCTGTTCCCCGTGGCCCTGAAGACCGAGGAAGTGACGAGCGACGGCAGCGGCAATGTGGACTTCAGCTTGCCGCCCGCCGCCGATCCCTCGCGCTACATCTTGACCGTGCTGGCGACCGATGGCGCGGCCTACCGCGTCAAGGCGACGCGCGAGTTGATGATAGAACGTTCGAGCAGCAGCTACCAGCTGAAAGCCACGCGCCAGTTTTCCGATCCGGGACAAAACGTGCATTTTGACTTGCTGGCCGACGGCCAGGGCGCGGCCAAGCCCGTGCGCTGGGAGATGGTGCAGCTGGAAAAACAGAGCAAGACCGACGGCGCGTTCGACCCAAACGCCAAGGGCTGGGACGTGACGTTCCCCGCCTCGGGCTCGTATCAGCTGGCGCTGCGCGACGAGCGTGGCAACTTGCTGGCCGCCGCCAGCCACTGGGTGTCGGGCGATGGCGTGCAGACGACGCCGGGCAGCATCGAGATCGTATTGGACCGCGCCCGCTATCGTCCGGGCGACACGGCCGAAGCCCTGATCACCTTCTCCGACAAGGTCGAGCAGGCGCTGTTCACGTTAGAGCGCGACAAGGTGGAGCACCATGGTTTGATGGCCGGCGGCGCTGACTGGTACCAGGCGAAGCGCGTGGCGCCGCGCCAGTGGCGAGTGCGCATTCCGGTAAAAGAAGAGCATGGCCCGAACATGACGTTCTCGGTGGCGTACACGCGCAATGGCGACTTCGTCTTCGAGAACGCCGGCTTGCAAGTGATCGAGCCGCGCATCGCGCTGCAGTTCAAGGCGGACAAAGAGGTCTACCAGCCGGGCGAGAAGGTCACGCTCGATGTGAAGGCGACGCTGGACGGCAAGCCTTTGAGCACGATGGTGGCGCTGGGCGTGGTCGATGAAATGATCTATGTGCTGCAGCCGGAAATCGCGCCGGACATCGGCGACTTTTTCTATCACCCGCGCCGCAACAACGTGCGCACCACGGCCAGCCTGTCCTTCATCAGCTACGATATGGCGCAGGGCCGCACGGCGGGTGCGCCCGCGCGCCACAATTACAACGAGCGCGGCGTCAAGGTGCTCGAGCGTCCACGCCGCGACAATATCGACACGGCCTACTGGGCGCCATCGCTGAAGACCGACGCGAATGGCAATGCGCGCGTGAGTTTTACCATGCCCGACGCGCTGACCCGCTGGAGGATCACGGGCCGCGCGATGGATGAACAGGGGCGCGTCGGCCAGCGCACGGCCTATCTGCGTTCCGATAAAAACTTCTATGCCAAGTGGACGGCGCCCGACTGGATGCGTGCTGGCGATGCGCCGCGCGCTTCGGTGGCCGTATTCAACCAGACGGGCAAGGAGCAGGCGCTCGACGTTGTTCTCTCCGGCGGTGCAGGCGGCACGCAAGCGAAGACGGAAAAACTGACCGCCAAACCGGGTGTCAATTACGTCGAATTTCCGTTGACGGCTGGCGGTGGGCCGCTGCGCCTGGAAGTAAAACAGAATGGCAAACTGGTCGACGCCTTGGACACGGCCATGCAAACCCTGCCCGCGACCTGGAGCAGCCCGCGCTCCTTGGTGCTGCCGCTCGATGGCGCCACGGGTGATATTCCACTCAAGCTGCCGGCGGACGCGCGCAATATCCGCGTCTCGTTCGCGCAAGGCGCGGCCAGCCAGTTCGCGCGCATCGCCGACGATCTGATCGACTATCCATATGGCTGCGTGGAGCAGACGGCGAGCCGTTTGATTCCGCTGGCGCTGGCCACGCAAAGCCTGGGGCCGGACGCGGGTGCTGCAAGCGAGCGCCTGCAAACGCTGCTGACTGCGCAGCGCCTGCGCCTGGTGTCCATGGCCGGTCCGAACGCCGTCTTCGGCTGGTGGGGTAATGCCACGGCCGGCAATGCCCTGATGACTGCCTACGCCTATTACGCCGACTGGTACGCGGCGCGCGCGCTGCGCATCGAGCTGCCGCCCGAGCACTGGAACAAGCTGCTGGCCGTCTACAGCGAACATGGCTTGAAGGATGCGATGGGCGACCGCGCACTGGTGTTGTGGATGGCGCGCGAGATGGGGTTACCGACGCAGACCCTGGCGGCGGGACTCGTGGACGACAGCGCCATCGCCGTCCTGGGTGGCAAGCCGCGCCAGCCTGGCGACACGGGCAGCCTGCTGCTGGGCGGAGCCTCTGACCGCGAAGCGCAAGCGATGTCGTTGGGCCTGGTGGCGGTGGTCGCCAGCCAGAATGGCATCGCCCTGCCGCATTCGCTGCAGCTGCAAGTGGCCAGCTCGTGGCAGGTGCTGCGCGAGTCCAAAGCGCCGGTGGCGCAGGCCTTGCTGATGCTGGCCGGTGAAGTGCCGGCTACCCAGGCCGAGGTGGTGCTGGCCGGCGTGCGCGCCGAGATGCCGACACTGGACCGCGCGATGACCTTGATGTGGGTGCAAAAGAAGCTGGGCGGTGCATCGTTCGGCAAGGGGCCGGTCGTCACGCTGGACGGCGCCTGGCAAAAACGCGACAGCCGCAGCGGCCAGCCGGTCTGGCGCTGGAGCGATACCAAGAGTATTCCCGATAAATTGCGTCTCGCCGCATCGACCGCGGCGCCGGCCGGCACGGTGGCCGTGCTGCAGTATGACAGTCACGCGGCCGAAGCACCGACCTTGCCGGTTGCCGTCGAACGGCGCATCCTGCGCATGAAGGCGGGCAAGGGCGGCTACACGACGGAGCTGGTCAAGCCGGGCGAGGCGCTCAGCACGGACGCGCTCTACCTCGATGAAATCACCTTGAAAGCGGCGCCGGGCGCGAAGCACCGTTTTGGCTTGCTGGAAGTGGCGCTGCCGCCGGGCGCCATGGTCGAATCGACCACCTGGGGCATGGTCATGGCGGGCGACAAGCCGGCGGCGCTGGAACGCGCGCGTCACACCGAGCGCCGCGACGGCTACGCCGTGCCGGTCGAACCGCTGGAAGGTGACGTGACCGTGCGCCACTTGCTGCGCTTTGCGCAGAAGGGCAATTATGTGCTGCCGCCGGCGCGCTTTTTCCGCATGTACCAGCCGGAGCAGAAAGCCTTCGAAGGCGGCGGCAAGACCACGCGCGCATTGAAGGTCGAGTGATGGGCTTTGTATGTCCGGCCTTGATGCTTGCCACGCTGCTGGCGACGCCCGCTTTTTCGGCCTCGCTGGATGTGGCCTGGTGGCGTGACGGCAAAATCGAAGTGCGGCAGCTGCGCCAGGGCGGCACAGCGCCGCCGCCGTTTGACGGCGCGCGGCAAGTGCCGCTGGCCAGCCTGTGGAAGCTGTTCGTATATGTGTATGCGAGTGATAACAAGGTGGCGATGCCCGATTACCGCTGCGGGGGACGCGATCCGGAAGAAGTGTATTGCTGCGATGCGGGCCAGAGCATCGGCCACGACGCGGCGCTGGCGCAATCGTGCGGCCCATTTTTCTCGCCTGGGCGGCTGATGATCACGGCCATCCCGTGGCGCAAATACTGGACCGGCCGCCTGGGTAGTGCGCCGGCAGGGGACTTTGCCTGGCTGGCGGATCCCGCGCAGCTGGCATCAAAGCGCCTGGTGCGCCTGGACAGCCTGCTGCGCGCGCTCGACAGCATCCCGGCCGCCAGCCGCGTGGACGCGGAAGCGGCGCTGCTGCGCGTGGTGCTCGATGGGCGCGGCGCTGGTACTGCCCGATGGTTCGGCAGCCAGTTGCGCGTCAAAACGTATTCCTGGCACGAGCAGCGCCGGGCGGATGAACGTATCGGCGGCGCGGCTGGCTGGCTGGCCGACGGCAGGCCGATCTGGTTTGGCGGCGCGGGCGGCAGCAGCAATGTCTTTGAACAGTGGGCGCCCAGGCTGGCCGCCAGCTTGCCGAAAGTGGGCGCGGCCGACGATGGCGGCTGTGTGGTGGTCGATTACTTCAAGCGCTATCCGATCCGTGCCGTGCGCGGCGAGCGTGGCGTGGCTGCGGTTGGGCCGCTGAATGGCCGCTACCATGTGCAGTTCGACAATGGCCAGAACCTCGCCTTGCGCAGCAGCGGTGAACTGATGCTGCTACAAGAGAAGGGCGGCCGCCCGCAACTGCGCGGTCGCTTCGGCGTCAATGAATATGTGGCGCGCGTGCTCGATCGCGAAGCGAGTACTAGTGAGCCGGAAGCGGCCAAGGCGCTGGCAATCGCCGCGCGCACGTATCTGCAGCAGAACGCGGTGACGGTGGCGGGCTGCCAGCAGATCGCAGACAGCAGCGCGACCCAGCGCGTCAGTCCCAGCCCGGCCACGCCGGCGGCGCTGGCCATTGCGCGCTGGACCGACCAATTGATCGTCGATGGCGTCACCGTGCGCTATCACAGCAACCAGGCGTCCGAGGGGACCATGGCGTGGAGCGAGGCGGTGCGCCAGGCGAAACAAGGCAAGCACTATGATGAATTGCTGGCGACGGCCTATCCTGGGGGTGCGCTGAGCACCTTTGGCAATACCGGCGCGCGTTGCCGGCGCCTGGCGCAGAACGAGGATTGGCTGGCGCGGTCCGTGCCGCGCTGGCAGCGCGTGCTGCTGCGCGAGGCCGGCTACGAGGCGCCGCCGCAAGCGCCGCTGGTCTGCGCCTTGCAGAGCGGCGCGCCGTATTCGGAGCAGTCGCGCAACCGTATCTACATGCGGCCGCTGGCCACGCGCGAAGACCGCATCACCCTGGCCCATGAATACCTGCATCTTGGCCTGCGCAACCATCCGCGCGGCCAGGACGAAGAATATGTCGAGCGGCTGGCCCGCCGGCTCGTCGACCTTAACCTGGAGGCCCTGTGAGTTTTTATATCCGTTGCGCGATTCCCCTGATGCTATTGCCACTCTGGGCGCAGGCCCAGGTCACCATTGACGCCCCCAAGAGTGGCTGGCGCAATTCGGCCGGCGCTAGCGAGGAATACACGCAAGCGGTCAACTACCCCGCCGCGTCGGTCAACCTGCAGCCGGGCCAGGCCGAAACGGCGCAGATACGGGGGCGCATCGCCGGCGCCGTCAAGGGCAAGCCCGCTACGTTGGTGGTCAATGGCGTGGCGATGCCGATGGAAGTGGGTGAGGATGGCAGCTACGGCCGTCCCTATGGCTTCGGCAGCGGCTCGAACAGCGTGGAAGTGCGCTCGCCCGATGGCAGGAGCCGCGCGCGCACCCAGTTCGTCGACAGCTACCAGGGCAAGACCCAGGCGCGCTTGCGCGTCGTGCTGTCGTGGGACAGCGCCGGCACCGACCTCGATATGCACGTGGTCACGCCGGACGGTGGTCACGCCTGGTACGGCAATCGCGTCTTGAAAGATGGCGGCGCGCTGGATGTGGACGTAACCACCGGGTATGGCCCGGAGATCTTTTCCAGCGCGGCGCCCCTGAAGGGCAATTATCACGTCTACGTCAATTACTACGGCAGCGGCGAGAACACAGCCATGCTGACCGTCGCCCGCATATCGGTCATTACCAACGAAGGCACGCCGCGTGAAAAGCTGCAGAGCTTCCAGGTGCCGATGCGGGCCGCCGGCGAGCTGACCCTGGTGAAGTCATTCGTGTTGCCATAAATGGCTCTTGCGGAGCCGCGGCACCTTGGCTATAATTCGCCCCCTCGCTGAACGACGCATGCAAATGCTGAGTAAAGTAGAGAAAAAGAAGGAGTTGACGGATTTAGCGAAATGCTTCATACTCTTCCTTCTTCGCAGCTGACAAACACAACGCTTTGTCGATAGCGCGAAAGCAGCACCGAATACAGTTCTTTAACAATTAACAGTCGATAAGTGTGGGCATTTGATGCAAGTGCAGCGTCAATCTTCGGATTGGCGTCTAACTTAAAATATCAAATGTTCACAAGAAATAATGAAATAGGCGCTACGAAAGTAGTGGCCTGTCAGTTTTTTGAGTGAGCGACCCGTCGCAAGACGGTGCCAATAAAATGGCAAAGTAACAGAGATTAAACTGAAGAGTTTGATCCTGGCTCAGATTGAACGCTGGCGGCATGCCTTACACATGCAAGTCGAACGGCAGCACGGAGCTTGCTCTGGTGGCGAGTGGCGAACGGGTGAGTAATATATCGGAACGTACCCTAGAGTGGGGGATAACGTAGCGAAAGTTACGCTAATACCGCATACGATCTAAGGATGAAAGTGGGGGATCGCAAGACCTCATGCTCGTGGAGCGGCCGATATCTGATTAGCTAGTTGGTAGGGTAAAAGCCTACCAAGGCATCGATCAGTAGCTGGTCTGAGAGGACGACCAGCCACACTGGAACTGAGACACGGTCCAGACTCCTACGGGAGGCAGCAGTGGGGAATTTTGGACAATGGGCGAAAGCCTGATCCAGCAATGCCGCGTGAGTGAAGAAGGCCTTCGGGTTGTAAAGCTCTTTTGTCAGGGAAGAAACGGTGAGAGCTAATATCTCTTGCTAATGACGGTACCTGAAGAATAAGCACCGGCTAACTACGTGCCAGCAGCCGCGGTAATACGTAGGGTGCAAGCGTTAATCGGAATTACTGGGCGTAAAGCGTGCGCAGGCGGTTTTGTAAGTCTGATGTGAAATCCCCGGGCTCAACCTGGGAATTGCATTGGAGACTGCAAGGCTAGAATCTGGCAGAGGGGGGTAGAATTCCACGTGTAGCAGTGAAATGCGTAGATATGTGGAGGAACACCGATGGCGAAGGCAGCCCCCTGGGTCAAGATTGACGCTCATGCACGAAAGCGTGGGGAGCAAACAGGATTAGATACCCTGGTAGTCCACGCCCTAAACGATGTCTACTAGTTGTCGGGTCTTAATTGACTTGGTAACGCAGCTAACGCGTGAAGTAGACCGCCTGGGGAGTACGGTCGCAAGATTAAAACTCAAAGGAATTGACGGGGACCCGCACAAGCGGTGGATGATGTGGATTAATTCGATGCAACGCGAAAAACCTTACCTACCCTTGACATGGCTGGAATCCTCGAGAGATTGAGGAGTGCTCGAAAGAGAACCAGTACACAGGTGCTGCATGGCTGTCGTCAGCTCGTGTCGTGAGATGTTGGGTTAAGTCCCGCAACGAGCGCAACCCTTGTCATTAGTTGCTACGAAAGGGCACTCTAATGAGACTGCCGGTGACAAACCGGAGGAAGGTGGGGATGACGTCAAGTCCTCATGGCCCTTATGGGTAGGGCTTCACACGTCATACAATGGTACATACAGAGCGCCGCCAACCCGCGAGGGGGAGCTAATCGCAGAAAGTGTATCGTAGTCCGGATTGTAGTCTGCAACTCGACTGCATGAAGTTGGAATCGCTAGTAATCGCGGATCAGCATGTCGCGGTGAATACGTTCCCGGGTCTTGTACACACCGCCCGTCACACCATGGGAGCGGGTTTTACCAGAAGTAGGTAGCTTAACCGTAAGGAGGGCGCTTACCACGGTAGGATTCGTGACTGGGGTGAAGTCGTAACAAGGTAGCCGTATCGGAAGGTGCGGCTGGATCACCTCCTTTCTAGAGTTTGCACGAATCAGAAATGATTCACGCATCAAATGTTCACACTTATCGGCTGTTAAATGAAGAAGAAACAGTAGTCGTAGTAGTTCCGCGTTGGGGCTGTAGCTCAGCTGGTTAGAGCACCGTGTTGATAACGCGGGGGTCGTTGGTTCGAGTCCAACCAGCCCTACCAGCTAATTAGTAAAATCTCAGGGGGATTAGCTCAGCTGGGAGAGCACCTGCTTTGCAAGCAGGGGGTCGTCGGTTCGATCCCGTCATCCTCCACCAAAGTTTTACTCGAAAGTGCAAATGTAAGCCTCTGGGTTTAGATTTGATCTTTTAGCGATCAAAGCTGTTTCGTTCTTTAACAATCTGGAAGAAGTAAAGATTATTTATTGATCGGTTTGCCGTAAAAAGCGAATCGATGGGTAATGATTGTATGTATCAACAAACAAGCAACAACGTTGTACTTTCTTATCCCTGTAGCGCTCTTTGATTATTTAGGTAATCAGAGGCTAACGTTATAGGGACAAGCGAATAAGTGCACATGGTGGATGCCTTGGCGATTACAGGCGATGAAGGACGTAGTAGCTTGCGATAAGCTGCGGGGAGTGAGCAAACACACTTTGATCCGCAGATTTCCGAATGGGGCAACCCACCCTTTTAGGGTATTGCATACTGAATACATAGGTATGCAAGGCGAACGCGGCGAACTGAAACATCTAAGTAGCTGCAGGAAAAGAAATCAACCGAGATTCCCAAAGTAGCGGCGAGCGAAATGGGAAGAGCCTGTACGTGATAGTCGGACCGATAACAGAATCCTCTGGAAATAGGAGCCATAGTGGGTGATAGCCCCGTATGTGAAATCGGACCGGTGGTACTAAGCGTACGACAAGTAGGGCGGGACACGTGACATCCTGTCTGAATATGGGGGGACCATCCTCCAAGGCTAAATACTCGTAATCGACCGATAGTGAACCAGTACCGTGAGGGAAAGGCGAAAAGAACCCCGGAAGGGGAGTGAAATAGATCCTGAAACCGTGTGCATACAAACAGTAGGAGCGGACTTGTTCCGTGACTGCGTACCTTTTGTATAATGGGTCAGCGACTTACATTCAGTGGCAAGGTTAACCATATAGGGAAGCCGTAGAGAAATCGAGTCCGAATAGGGCGATCAGTCGCTGGGTGTAGACCCGAAACCAAGTGATCTACTCATGGCCAGGATGAAGGTGCGGTAACACGCCCTGGAGGTCCGAACCCACTAATGTTGAAAAATTAGGGGATGAGCTGTGGGTAGGGGTGAAAGGCTAAACAAACTTGGAAATAGCTGGTTCTCTCCGAAAACTATTTAGGTAGTGCCTCAAGTATCACCATCGGGGGTAGAGCACTGTTATGGCTAGGGGGTCATTGCGACTTACCAAACCATTGCAAACTCCGAATACCGATGAGTGCGAGCTTGGGAGACAGACGTCGGGTGCTAACGTCCGGCGTCAAGAGGGAAACAACCCAGACCGCCAGCTAAGGTCCCAAAGATTGGCTAAGTGGAAAACGAAGTGGGAAGGCTAAAACAGTCAGGATGTTGGCTTAGAAGCAGCCATCATTTAAAGAAAGCGTAATAGCTCACTGATCGAGTCGTCCTGCGCGGAAGATGTAACGGGGCTAAGCCAGTCACCGAAGCTGCGGATATCCTTTATTGGATATGGTAGGAGAGCGTTCTGTAAGCCTGCGAAGGTGTCTTGTAAAGGATGCTGGAGGTATCAGAAGTGCGAATGCTGACATGAGTAGCGATAATGGGGGTGAAAAGCCTCCACGCCGTAAGCCCAAGGTTTCCTGTTCAACGTTCATCGGAGCAGGGTGAGTCGGCCCCTAAGGCGAGGCAGAGATGCGTAGCTGATGGGAAGCAGGTTAATATTCCTGCACCGTCGTATGATGCGATGGGGGGACGGATCGCGGAAGGTTGTCTGACTGTTGGAATAGTCAGTTTCTGTCTCATAGAAGGCGCTTAGGCAAATCCGGGCGCGGAATTCAAGGGGATGGGACGAGTGAATTTATTCACGAAGCAATCGGAAGTGGTTCCAAGAAAAGCCTCTAAGCTTCAGTCATACGAGACCGTACCGCAAACCGACACAGGTGGGCGAGATGAGTATTCTAAGGCGCTTGAGAGAACTCGGGAGAAGGAACTCGGCAAATTGGTACCGTAACTTCGGGAAAAGGTACGCCCCGGTAGCTTGATTGGTTTACTCCATGAGGGTGAAAGGGTTGCAATAAACTGGTGGCTGCGACTGTTTAATAAAAACACAGCACTCTGCAAACACGAAAGTGGACGTATAGGGTGTGACGCCTGCCCGGTGCTGGAAGATTAAATGATGGGGTGCAAGCTCTTGATTGAAGTCCCAGTAAACGGCGGCCGTAACTATAACGGTCCTAAGGTAGCGAAATTCCTTGTCGGGTAAGTTCCGACCTGCACGAATGGCGTAACGATGGCCACACTGTCTCCTCCCGAGACTCAGCGAAGTTGAAATGTTTGTGATGATGCAATCTACCCGCGGCTAGACGGAAAGACCCCATGAACCTTTACTGTAGCTTTGCATTGGACTTTGAACCAATCTGTGTAGGATAGGTGGGAGGCTTTGAAGCGGGGACGCTAGTTCTCGTGGAGCCAACCTTGAAATACCACCCTGGTTTGTTTGAGGTTCTAACCTTGGTCCGTTATCCGGATCGGGGACAGTGCATGGTAGGCAGTTTGACTGGGGCGGTCTCCTCCTAAAGTGTAACGGAGGAGTTCGAAGGTACGCTAGATACGGTCGGACATCGTGTTGATAGTGCAATGGCATAAGCGTGCTTAACTGCGAGACTGACAAGTCGAGCAGGTACGAAAGTAGGACATAGTGATCCGGTGGTTCTGTATGGAAGGGCCATCGCTCAACGGATAAAAGGTACTCTGGGGATAACAGGCTGATTCCTCCCAAGAGTTCATATCGACGGGGGAGTTTGGCACCTCGATGTCGGCTCATCACATCCTGGGGCTGTAGCCGGTCCCAAGGGTATGGCTGTTCGCCATTTAAAGTGGTACGTGAGCTGGGTTTAAAACGTCGTGAGACAGTTTGGTCCCTATCTGCCGTGGGCGTTGGAAATTTGAAGGGGGCTGCTCCTAGTACGAGAGGACCGGAGTGGACGAACCTCTGGTGTACCGGTTGTCACGCCAGTGGCATTGCCGGGTAGCTAAGTTCGGAAGAGATAACCGCTGAAAGCATCTAAGCGGGAAACTTGCCTTGAGATGAGATTTCCCAGAGCCTTGAGCTCTTTGAAGGGTCGTTCGAGACCAGGACGTTGATAGGCTGGGTGTGGAAGTGCAGTAATGCATTAAGCTAACCAGTACTAATTGCCCGTACGGCTTGTCCCTATAACCTTAGCAGGTACAGAGGATAAGACGGTACAACGTTGCGTGTGTGTTGATACTACCAGTCATTACCCCAATCTTTGCTTCTTCCAGATTCAGGCTTTGTCGCTCCATTGAGGACAAATGCCAGTACAAGTTATGCCTGATGACCATAGCAAGTTGGTCCCACCCCTTCCCATCCCGAACAGGACCGTGAAACAACTTTGCGCCGATGATAGTGCTGCAACCAGTGTGAAAGTAGGTTATCGTCAGGCTTGTTATTCGCAGTAGAGAAAAACCCGATCAGAAATGGTCGGGTTTTTTTTCGTCTGGTGGTTTTGTTTGACGCTGGTGGTGTCGGCTTACGCGCTGCGCGCTAAGCCGACCTACGTCTGCCTTTGTCATTTTCACCACATGTTGTGCACGGCGGGCATCGTCATGTTCTCTTCATATTGACACTGTACGATGACCTCCATTCTCATCAAGTAGTGTGTGCACCCATGTTGCTCAAGCTTAAACTCGTCAAAACTCCCAAAGGCATCGATAGCGCCTTGATGCTGTCGGCCATGCTGATAATTTGGATCGGCAATTACAGCAACCTCGACCTCATGATCGCCGACAGTATGTTCGACGGAATGCGCGGGCAATTTGTCGGCGCTGGCAGTGCGTGGACGCGCGGTTTCCAGTTCTGCATGACCTTGCTGGCCGCAGCTGCGATTGCTCTGGCGGTCTGGGACACGCAGCGTCCACTGGCCTGGCCGGCCTCACGCCGCAGTGCCTTGCAAGTCGTGGCGCTGTCGGCTGTCCTGGTGCCATTAAGTATTTATTTGCTATCCTCATTCAGTGATGTGCCTTGCCCCACGGATTTGTTGCGCTACGGCGGAATGGCGCCGTACACGCGCCTGCTGGAAACATTACCGGCCAGCGCATCTGCCATGGTCTGCCTGCCCGCTACACAGACGAATACCGCTTGGTGGATGCTGGCCTTGCCATTGTTCTGCCTGCCCGGACGGCCGCGCACGGCGTTTCTGCTCGTCGGGGTCATATTGCTGTGCGGTTTGGCCGCAGGTTGGCAGAAACAGTTGCAAGGTACGCAATTTTTCACGCACACCTTGTGGTCTGCCTGGATTGCTTCTTTCCTGATATATCTGCTGCATAAGCTGCTCCTGGCCGAGGACGCGTTGGCCTGAAACACAAAAGTACGTCACAATCTGCCTGTGTAGTTGTCGTTTCATACAAAAACAGGAGCACCATGAACGAGCAGATTGCGAGAGAAGTGGTATTGGTCCGTGCTATCGAGACGGCCGACCAGAAAAAAGAAGTCCTCAGCGAGGATGACCGCATGTATGCCAGCCGCAGCGCGCGTGAGCTTGCGCAGTGGCAAGCTTCGGGCAAGCAGGCCGAAGTGACAGGTGACGATTTCCTGCAGCAGCGCTCGGAACTGATCCTCAAGCGCATCACCGAGCGCACGCCCGCCTTCGCCGCTTTCGCGAAACGCCGTAATGGCATGAAAACCCTGGCGCTGACCCTGCCCTTGCTGGCTTTGCTGCTGGGCGCCGGGCTGGACCGCATCACGGATCCCCATCGTGTCGACTTGCTGTCGGCACCCTTGCTGCTGATCATCGCCTGGAATGTGCTGGTCTACCTGGGCTTGCTGATCTGGCTATGCATCCCTTCGCGTTCCCTCGGCTGGCCGAAGGCGGGACTGGTGCGCCACCTGAGCGTGGGCCGCCTGGCCCTGCCGCGCAAGCTGCCGCATACCTTGTCCTCGGGCTTGCTCAGTTTCATGGGGGAATGGGCGCACTTGAGTGCCAAACTGACGGCCGCGCGCCTCAGTCGTACCATCCACCTGAGCGGCGCCATGTTTGCCATCGGCGCCGTCGCTTCACTGTATGCGCGCGGTTTCCTGTCGCAATACGCAGCCGGCTGGGAAAGCACCTTTTTGAATGCCGGCCAAGTGCACAGCCTGCTTTCGACCTTGTTTGCGCCGGCTATTGCTCTGTTTCATTTGCAAGGCTTTTCGCTGGCGGAAATCGAAGCGCTGCGCTTCCCGCAAACGACGACCGTCGAAGGCGGCGCGCGCTGGGTGCATTTGTATGCGGCAACGATTTTCCTGCTGGTCGTCGTTCCCCGCCTGATCCTGGCCCTCGTCAACAACTGGCGCGCCGCGCGCCTGGCCAGGAACTTTCCGCTGGATCTAGATCAACCGTATTTCCGCAAGCTCAATGAAAGCATCGGCGTGGCCACGGGCGGCATGCTGCGCGTCTTGCCATACAGCTTTACTGTCGATGAGGCACGTCACAAGGGTCTGGGGCAAATTTCCCTCATGCTGTTCGGCGAGCAGGGCCGCATGATGCTGCGTCCATCGACGTCGTATGGCGAAGAACCGCAGGACGTCTTGCGCGACACGGACTTGAATGATCCGCAAGTCAATATCACGGCCGTGCTGTTCAATCTGACGGCGACACCGGAGAAGGAAAATCACGGCGCCTTCCTCGATTATCTGGCGCAATCGTCGGCACGCGGCATTGCCGTGCTGATCGACGAGTCCAGCTACCTGGAGCGCGCGGGTGAACAGGTGGATAACGGCGCGCGCCTGGCGGAACGAGTCGCCTTATGGCAACAGTTCTGCCAGTTCCACAAAACCACGGCCACCGTGGTCAATTTGCTTAATCCTGCCTTGCACCCGCTCGATGCCGGTGTCGGGCTGAAAGTATCGGCAGCAGCATGAGCGTGAATGTGAATAAAGATGTGCAGGATGATGCGGTGCAGATTCAGTTCGCGCTGATTTCGCATACGAATAATGGCAAGACTACCCTGGCGCGCACTTTGGTCGGTGTGGACATTGGCGAAGTGCGCGATGCCGCTCACGTGACGGTGTTTGCCGAATCGCATACCTTGCTGGCCACGCCGCAGGGCGATGCCTTGCAATTGTGGGATACGCCAGGCTTTGGCGATTCCGTGCGCCTGCTCAAGCGCCTGGGGCAGTCGGGTAATCCCATCGGCTGGTTCCTGCGCGAAGTGCTGGACCGTTATCGCGACCGCCCGTTCTGGCTCAGCCAGCAAGCGCTGCGCACGGCCAAGGACTCCGCCGACGTGGTGCTGTACCTGGTCAACTCCTCGGAACACCCCAAGGATGCTGGCTACTTGCCGGCGGAAATGAAAATCCTCGCCTGGCTGGATAAGCCCGTGGTGGTCTTGCTCAACCAGATGGGGCCGCCGCGTCCTGGTAAGGAGGAGCACGGCGAGCAGGCACGCTGGCGCGAGCACCTGCAGCAGTATCCGATCGTGCGCGATGTCCTGGCGCTCGATGCCTTTGCCCGCTGCTGGGTACATGAGCGCGTATTTTACGAAGCCGTGGGTAAATTGTTGCCGCAGTCACAGCAAGCCGGTTATGCGCGTCTGTTTGCTGCCTGGCAAGAGCAGAATTCGGCGCGTTTCCGGCAGGCCATGCATTTGCTGGCCACGCAACTGGCGGTGGCCGGACAGGATCGCGAAGCCATTGATCCGGCGTCCAGGGGCTTGTTGAAATCGGCCTTGCAGGTGGTGGGTATCGGCAAGAATGCAGAGCAGCAACGCCAGGAAAAGGCCATGGCCAGCCTGGTGGCGCGACTCAATACGCATAGCGGTACCACCACGCGTGAGCTTTTGATATTGCACAAACTCGACCCGACCGATGCGCATAAGATCAATAGCCGGATACGGGAAAATTTCGCCGTGCGCGCGCCTATCGACAAGGCGCAAGCGGGGTTATTGGGTGCCATGATTTCCGGCGCGGCGACGGGCCTGTCGGCCGACCTGATTTCCGGCGGCCTGACCTTGGGCACTGGCGCTTTGCTTGGCGGCGTGGTCGGTGCGCTGACGTTTGCAGGCGCAGCCTGGGGTTTTAATTCCGGCACGGACCGCAATGAGCCCACGATGCAATTTACCGATGCTTTCCTGCGTACCCTGGTAGTGGCGGGCGTGCTGCGTTACCTGGCGGTGGCGCACTTTGGCCGTGGCCGCGGTAACTTCGTGGAAAGCGAAGCGCCGGCCTTCTGGCAAGATGAAGTCGAGCAGGCGGTGGCGCGCCATGAAGGCGCATTGGCCGAGTTGTGGAAAGAGGTGCGCCGCGAGAAATCAACTGAACTGGCGGCCGAGCGTGTGCAGCCCATCATCGCGGCGATCACTGCCGATGTACTGGCGCGTCTGTACCCGGACGTGGCGCAGCCGATGTAAATACGGGCTTCCATCGCCTATTTCCAACAGGGTTTCCCATGTGCACACATAAAATCGCCGTCATCGCCGGTGACGGCATCGGCAATGAAGTCATGCCGGAGGGCTTGCGTGTCATCGAGGCGGCCGCCCGCCGTTTCAATATCGACTTGCAGTTCACGACAATGGCTTGGGCCAATTGCGATTATTACCTGGAACATGGGCAAATGATGCCCTCGGATTGGTTCGCTCAGCTCAAGGATTTCGACGCCATCTATTTTGGCGCCGTGGGCTGGCCGGACAAGGTGCCCGACCATATCTCGCTGTGGGGTTCGTTATTGAAATTCCGGCGCGAGTTCGACGAATACGTCAACTTGCGGCCTGTGCGCCTGATGCCGGGCGTACCGTGCCCGCTGGCGAATAAGAAGCCTGGCGATATCGATTTTTATGTGGTGCGTGAAAATACGGAAGGAGAGTATTCATCCGTGGGCGGGCGCATGTTCGAGGGGACGGAGCGCGAGACCGTGCTGCAGGAATCTGTCTTTACGCGCAAGGGCGTCGACCGTATCCTGAAGTATGCGTTTGAGCTGGTGCAAAGCCGGCCTAAAAAACACCTGACATCGGCGACCAAGTCGAATGGCATTGCCATCAGCATGCCATATTGGGATGAGCGGGTGGAGGCGATGGGTCCGAGCTTTCCCGATGTGCGCTGGGATAAATACCATATCGACATTCTGGCGGCCCGCTTTGTATTGAGTCCCGAGCGCTTCGATGTGGTGGTCGCTTCAAATCTGTTTGGCGATATCCTGTCGGACCTGGGGCCCGCCTGCACGGGAACGATTGCCATCGCACCATCGGCCAATATCAATCCGGAGCGCACGTTCCCTTCTGTCTTTGAGCCGGTACACGGTTCCGCACCTGATATCTACGGCCAGAATATCGCCAACCCGATCGGCATGATCTGGTCGGGTGCCATGATGCTGGACTTCCTCGGCAATGGCGACGCCAATTACACGGCGGCGCATGACGCGATTGTGCGCGCCATCGAGCAGGTGCTCGAGCATGGTCCGCGCACACCGGATATGGGCGGCAGCGCCAGTACGACCGATGTCGGCATGGCGGTTGCCGAATTACTCAAATAAAGCTTGCCGCCCATGGGCGGCTTTGCTATAGTTCGCCTCCCCAATGAGATGCAGTCACTGCGGCAGTTGAGGATCACCGGAAACGGCGATGAGTAGTAAAGAAGGAGTTGACGGATTTAGCGAAATGCTTCATACTCTTCATTCTTCGCAGCTGACAAACACAACGCTTTGTCGATAGCGCGAAAGTAGCACCGAATACAGTTCTTTAACAATTAACAGTCGATAAGTGTGGGCATTTGATGCAAGTGCAGCGTCAATCTTCGGATTGGCGTCTAACTTAAAATATCAAATGTTCACAAGAAATAATGAAATAGGCGCTACGAAAGTAGTGGCCTGTCAGTTTTTTGAGTGAGCGACCCGTCGCAAGACGGTGCCAATAAAATGGCAAAGTAACAGAGATTAAACTGAAGAGTTTGATCCTGGCTCAGATTGAACGCTGGCGGCATGCCTTACACATGCAAGTCGAACGGCAGCACGGAGCTTGCTCTGGTGGCGAGTGGCGAACGGGTGAGTAATATATCGGAACGTACCCTAGAGTGGGGGATAACGTAGCGAAAGTTACGCTAATACCGCATACGATCTAAGGATGAAAGTGGGGGATCGCAAGACCTCATGCTCGTGGAGCGGCCGATATCTGATTAGCTAGTTGGTAGGGTAAAAGCCTACCAAGGCATCGATCAGTAGCTGGTCTGAGAGGACGACCAGCCACACTGGAACTGAGACACGGTCCAGACTCCTACGGGAGGCAGCAGTGGGGAATTTTGGACAATGGGCGAAAGCCTGATCCAGCAATGCCGCGTGAGTGAAGAAGGCCTTCGGGTTGTAAAGCTCTTTTGTCAGGGAAGAAACGGTGAGAGCTAATATCTCTTGCTAATGACGGTACCTGAAGAATAAGCACCGGCTAACTACGTGCCAGCAGCCGCGGTAATACGTAGGGTGCAAGCGTTAATCGGAATTACTGGGCGTAAAGCGTGCGCAGGCGGTTTTGTAAGTCTGATGTGAAATCCCCGGGCTCAACCTGGGAATTGCATTGGAGACTGCAAGGCTAGAATCTGGCAGAGGGGGGTAGAATTCCACGTGTAGCAGTGAAATGCGTAGATATGTGGAGGAACACCGATGGCGAAGGCAGCCCCCTGGGTCAAGATTGACGCTCATGCACGAAAGCGTGGGGAGCAAACAGGATTAGATACCCTGGTAGTCCACGCCCTAAACGATGTCTACTAGTTGTCGGGTCTTAATTGACTTGGTAACGCAGCTAACGCGTGAAGTAGACCGCCTGGGGAGTACGGTCGCAAGATTAAAACTCAAAGGAATTGACGGGGACCCGCACAAGCGGTGGATGATGTGGATTAATTCGATGCAACGCGAAAAACCTTACCTACCCTTGACATGGCTGGAATCCCCGAGAGATTGGGGAGTGCTCGAAAGAGAACCAGTACACAGGTGCTGCATGGCTGTCGTCAGCTCGTGTCGTGAGATGTTGGGTTAAGTCCCGCAACGAGCGCAACCCTTGTCATTAGTTGCTACGAAAGGGCACTCTAATGAGACTGCCGGTGACAAACCGGAGGAAGGTGGGGATGACGTCAAGTCCTCATGGCCCTTATGGGTAGGGCTTCACACGTCATACAATGGTACATACAGAGCGCCGCCAACCCGCGAGGGGGAGCTAATCGCAGAAAGTGTATCGTAGTCCGGATTGTAGTCTGCAACTCGACTGCATGAAGTTGGAATCGCTAGTAATCGCGGATCAGCATGTCGCGGTGAATACGTTCCCGGGTCTTGTACACACCGCCCGTCACACCATGGGAGCGGGTTTTACCAGAAGTAGGTAGCTTAACCGTAAGGAGGGCGCTTACCACGGTAGGATTCGTGACTGGGGTGAAGTCGTAACAAGGTAGCCGTATCGGAAGGTGCGGCTGGATCACCTCCTTTCTAGAGTTTGCACGAATCAGGTAACTGGTTCACGCATCAAATGTTCACACTTATCGGCTGTTAATATAAAGAACAGCATTTGGGGCTGTAGCTCAGCTGGTTAGAGCACCGTGTTGATAACGCGGGGGTCGTTGGTTCGAGTCCAACCAGCCCTACCAGTTTCTGTAGTCTGGAAATACCCATAGGGGGATTAGCTCAGCTGGGAGAGCACCTGCTTTGCAAGCAGGGGGTCGTCGGTTCGATCCCGTCATCCTCCACCAAAAGTTCAAACGTAAATCAGTGTTGAATTCAACACCGGGATTTAGGTTTGGTCTTTTCGAGATCAAGTGCTGTATGTTCTTTAACAATCTGGAAGAAGTAAAGATTATTTATTGATCGGTTTGCCGTAAAAAGTAAATCGATGGGTAATGATTGTATGTATCAACAAACAAGCAACAACGTTGTACTTTCTTATCCCTGTAGCGCTCTTTCATTATGCAAATGATGAGAGGCTAACGTTATAGGGACAAGCGAATAAGTGCACATGGTGGATGCCTTGGCGATTACAGGCGATGAAGGACGTAGTAGCTTGCGATAAGCTGCGGGGAGTGAGCAAACACACTTTGATCCGCAGATTTCCGAATGGGGCAACCCACCCTTTTAGGGTATTGCATACTGAATACATAGGTATGCAAGGCGAACGCGGCGAACTGAAACATCTAAGTAGCTGCAGGAAAAGAAATCAACCGAGATTCCCAAAGTAGCGGCGAGCGAAATGGGAAGAGCCTGTACGTGATAGTCGGACCGATAACAGAATCCTCTGGAAATAGGAGCCATAGTGGGTGATAGCCCCGTATGTGAAATCGGACCGGTGATACTAAGCGTACGACAAGTAGGGCGGGACACGTGACATCCTGTCTGAATATGGGGGGACCATCCTCCAAGGCTAAATACTCGTAATCGACCGATAGTGAACCAGTACCGTGAGGGAAAGGCGAAAAGAACCCCGGAAGGGGAGTGAAATAGATCCTGAAACCGTGTGCATACAAACAGTAGGAGCGGACTTGTTCCGTGACTGCGTACCTTTTGTATAATGGGTCAGCGACTTACATTCAGTGGCAAGGTTAACCATATAGGGAAGCCGTAGAGAAATCGAGTCCGAATAGGGCGATCAGTCGCTGGGTGTAGACCCGAAACCAAGTGATCTACTCATGGCCAGGATGAAGGTGCGGTAACACGCCCTGGAGGTCCGAACCCACTAATGTTGAAAAATTAGGGGATGAGCTGTGGGTAGGGGTGAAAGGCTAAACAAACTTGGAAATAGCTGGTTCTCTCCGAAAACTATTTAGGTAGTGCCTCAAGTATCACCATCGGGGGTAGAGCACTGTTATGGCTAGGGGGTCATTGCGACTTACCAAACCATTGCAAACTCCGAATACCGATGAGTGCGAGCTTGGGAGACAGACGTCGGGTGCTAACGTCCGGCGTCAAGAGGGAAACAACCCAGACCGCCAGCTAAGGTCCCAAAGATTGGCTAAGTGGAAAACGAAGTGGGAAGGCTAAAACAGTCAGGATGTTGGCTTAGAAGCAGCCATCATTTAAAGAAAGCGTAATAGCTCACTGATCGAGTCGTCCTGCGCGGAAGATGTAACGGGGCTAAGCCAGTCACCGAAGCTGCGGATATCCTTTATTGGATATGGTAGGAGAGCGTTCTGTAAGCCTGCGAAGGTGTCTTGTAAAGGATGCTGGAGGTATCAGAAGTGCGAATGCTGACATGAGTAGCGATAATGGGGGTGAAAAGCCTCCACGCCGTAAGCCCAAGGTTTCCTGTTCAACGTTCATCGGAGCAGGGTGAGTCGGCCCCTAAGGCGAGGCAGAGATGCGTAGCTGATGGGAAGCAGGTTAATATTCCTGCACCGTCGTATGATGCGATGGGGGGACGGATCGCGGAAGGTTGTCTGACTGTTGGAATAGTCAGTTTCTGTCTCATAGAAGGCGCTTAGGCAAATCCGGGCGCGGAATTCAAGGGGATGGGACGAGTGAATTTATTCACGAAGCAATCGGAAGTGGTTCCAAGAAAAGCCTCTAAGCTTCAGTCATACGAGACCGTACCGCAAACCGACACAGGTGGGCGAGATGAGTATTCTAAGGCGCTTGAGAGAACTCGGGAGAAGGAACTCGGCAAATTGGTACCGTAACTTCGGGAAAAGGTACGCCCCGGTAGCTTGATTGGTTTACTCCATGAGGGTGAAAGGGTTGCAATAAACTGGTGGCTGCGACTGTTTAATAAAAACACAGCACTCTGCAAACACGAAAGTGGACGTATAGGGTGTGACGCCTGCCCGGTGCTGGAAGATTAAATGATGGGGTGCAAGCTCTTGATTGAAGTCCCAGTAAACGGCGGCCGTAACTATAACGGTCCTAAGGTAGCGAAATTCCTTGTCGGGTAAGTTCCGACCTGCACGAATGGCGTAACGATGGCCACACTGTCTCCTCCCGAGACTCAGCGAAGTTGAAATGTTTGTGATGATGCAATCTACCCGCGGCTAGACGGAAAGACCCCATGAACCTTTACTGTAGCTTTGCATTGGACTTTGAACCAATCTGTGTAGGATAGGTGGGAGGCTTTGAAGCGGGGACGCTAGTTCTCGTGGAGCCAACCTTGAAATACCACCCTGGTTTGTTTGAGGTTCTAACCTTGGTCCGTTATCCGGATCGGGGACAGTGCATGGTAGGCAGTTTGACTGGGGCGGTCTCCTCCTAAAGTGTAACGGAGGAGTTCGAAGGTACGCTAGATACGGTCGGACATCGTGTTGATAGTGCAATGGCATAAGCGTGCTTAACTGCGAGACTGACAAGTCGAGCAGGTACGAAAGTAGGACATAGTGATCCGGTGGTTCTGTATGGAAGGGCCATCGCTCAACGGATAAAAGGTACTCTGGGGATAACAGGCTGATTCCTCCCAAGAGTTCATATCGACGGGGGAGTTTGGCACCTCGATGTCGGCTCATCACATCCTGGGGCTGTAGCCGGTCCCAAGGGTATGGCTGTTCGCCATTTAAAGTGGTACGTGAGCTGGGTTTAAAACGTCGTGAGACAGTTTGGTCCCTATCTGCCGTGGGCGTTGGAAATTTGAAGGGGGCTGCTCCTAGTACGAGAGGACCGGAGTGGACGAACCTCTGGTGTACCGGTTGTCACGCCAGTGGCATTGCCGGGTAGCTAAGTTCGGAAGAGATAACCGCTGAAAGCATCTAAGCGGGAAACTTGCCTTGAGATGAGATTTCCCAGAGCCTTGAGCTCTTTGAAGGGTCGTTCGAGACCAGGACGTTGATAGGCTGGGTGTGGAAGTGCAGTAATGCATTAAGCTAACCAGTACTAATTGCCCGTACGGCTTGTCCCTATAACCTTAGCAGGTACAGAGGATAAGACGGTACAACGTTGCGTGTGTGTTGATACTACCAGTCATTACCCCAATCTTTGCTTCTTCCAGATTCAGGCTTTGTCGTCCTACAGGAGACAAATGCCAGTACAAGTTATGCCTGATGACCATAGCAAGTTGGTCCCACCCCTTCCCATCCCGAACAGGACCGTGAAACAACTTTGCGCCGATGATAGTGCTGCAACCAGTGTGAAAGTAGGTTATCGTCAGGCTTGTTATTCGCAGTAGAGAAAAACCCGATCAGAAATGGTCGGGTTTTTTTTCGTCTGGTGGTTTGATACGCCGCGGGTGGTGTCGGCTTACGCGCTGCGCGCTAAGCCGACCTACGGTCAGACCCTCCATACCGCCAACGTAAAAATAATCGCCAATGCAACAGACGAAAAAAAGGCAGCGCTACGCGCTGCCTTTGTCATGTATCGCCACCATTAAAAGTGATAAGCGACTTTGACGTTCATGTAATTGACGCCGCTATTTGGTTTCTTGTAGCCGCCGTTCGAGAAATGCTGGATCTTCGCAGCGACTTCCCATTTGTTATTGAAGATGTAGCCAACGCCGATATGGTCGCCGAACTGAAAGTGGGTCGACAGGCGGTTATCGTCGTTATCGTATAGCTTGGACAGCATGTGCACGCCAATGCCGCCTTCCGCATAGAAGCCCAGCTTGTTCGTGTTTTCAAAGCGGAACACGGGTGTAAAGCCCAGGTCCCACAGTTTTTGATGCTGGCCCGGGACATTGCGATAGCTCTTGCCATCCCAGCCGCCGATGCTGGCATCCCAGTAACCGCTCAGCTGTGTGCCATTCGATACAAACCAGGCCTTATCCCAGTTCGAGGTTACGCCGGCGCGTACCATTTGCACTTTGACCCCTTTGGCATATTCGCCGTAGACGGAGTCGATCAGTTTGTCGTCGGCGGCAAAGCCGGCGTTGGCCGCCATCAGCGCGGCAACGGCGGCGATGGATTTGAGGAGATTCTTCTTGAAGAACATAGAGGCTTTCATCGTAAAATTGGCCGATAGGCTATTGTTGTACAGGCACCTTGCTTTGATGCCGCTCTCGCCACTTGTTGATTTCAGGGGTTCAATTGACATTCTCTACAAAAATCGCATTTCTCGGTATCGGTCTGATGGGGGATCCGATGGTCCGGTGCCTGCTACGCGCTGGATATTCTGTCACAATTTGGAATCGCACGCACAGCAAGGCCCAACTCCTGCGTGCGGCAGGGGCGCTGCCCGCCGTTTCCGTGGCTGAGGCAGTTAGCGGCGCGGACGTGGTCATCTCGATGCTGGAAGCTGGTCCCATCGTGGCAACAGTGCTGCAACAGGCGTTACCGGCCCTGGCAGCCGGCGCGATCTGGATCGACATGAGTTCCACCAAGCAAGCAGAAGCCCGGCAATTTCACGCCACCTTACATGCGGCAGGCCATGGCTTCATCGATGCACCCGTGTCGGGGGGCGTCGGCGGGGCGCAGGCGGGTAGCCTGGCCATCATGGCTGGCGCCAGCGCCGGCGATTACGCACGGGTTGAAACGATTCTGTCGGCAATGGGCCGCCCGACGCTGGTGGGGCCGGCCGGCAGCGGCCAGGTCGCCAAGCTGTGCAATCAGCTGATCGTGGGAGCCACCCTGAATATCGTCGCCGAAGCCTTGCTGCTGGCCCAGGCGGCCGGCGCCGATGCCGCCGCCGTACGGACAGCCATCCGCGGCGGTTTTGCCGAAAGCAAGATTTTGGAGGTGCATGGTGAGCGTATGCTGGAGCGCAATTTTGTTGCCGGTGGCCAGGTGAAAAGCCAGATCAAGGATATGCACAATATCCTCGCGGCAGCCGAGGCGGCCCACGTTACCTTGCCGGTGACACAACTGGTGACGCAGCGCTATGAAAGCCTCGCTACCACGCACCCAACAGCCGATCACGCGGCCGCCTTGCTGGCACTGGAAGCGTTGAATCCGGGCCAGCGCCTGGGCGCCGGTCCGGATCAACTGAGCTGATTCAAGCGATGGGCAGGCTCGCTTCGGCCAGCTTGACCCAGAAACTGGCGCCGATGGGCAGCAGATTGTCGTTGAAGTCGTAGCTGCCATTGTGCAAGACGCACGGACCCAGGCCGTGGCCGCCATCGCGGTGCTCGCCATCGCCATTGCCGATGAAGATGTAGCAGCCGGCTTTTTCCTGCAGGAAGAAAGAAAAATCTTCCGCGCCCATGGTCGGCTCGACATTCGCGTTGACCTTGTCCGCACCGACCACGCTTTTCATGACTTCGACGGCAAACGCCGTTTCTTTCGCGTGATTGACCAGTGGCGGATAGTTGCGCTTGAAGTGGAAATCGACTTCGGCGCCAAAGGCGGCGGCCGTGTGCACGGCGATGTCGCGCATGCGCTCTTCGATCAAGTCCAGCACGGGCGTGGTGAAGGTCCGCACGGTGCCGACCAGGCTGGCGTCATCGGGAATCACATTGGTGGCGCTGCCGGCATGGATTTGCGTGATCGACAGCACGGCAGTGTCGAGCGGACTCTTGTTGCGCGTGATGACGGTTTGCCAGCTTTGCGCGATTTGCACGGCCACGATGACGGGGTCGATGCCCTTGTGGGGCTGGGCCGCGTGCGCGCCCTTGCCTTTGACGGTGACGTGGAATTCATTGCTGGACGCCATCATCGGCCCTTCCACCACGCTCAGGGTGCCAGTTTCGGCGCCCGGCCAGTTGTGCATGCCGTAGATGGCATCCATGGGAAAGCGCGTAAACAAGCCGTCTGCTATCATTTCGCGCGCGCCGGCGCCGCCTTCCTCGGCCGGCTGGAAGACCAGGTACACGGTGCCGTCGAAATGGCGGTGCTGCGCCAGATAATGGGCCGCGCCCAGCAGCATGGCCGTGTGGCCATCGTGGCCGCAGGCGTGCATCTTGCCCGGGTGGCGTGAAGCATGCTCGAAGGTATTCATTTCCTGCATCGGCAAGGCATCCATGTCGGCGCGCAGGCCGATGGCGCGCTTGGAGGTACCATTCTGGATGATGCCGACCACGCCAGTGCGGCCCAGGCCGCGTACCACGGGGATGCCCCATTGCGTCAGTTTGGCGGCGACCACGTCCGAGGTGCGCTGTTCTTCGTAGCACAGCTCGGGATGCGCGTGCAGGTCGCGGCGAATACCTTGCAGCTCGGATTGAAACGCCAAGATCGGATCAACTAGTTTCATGGGACTCTCCTGTGGATGCTGGCACGCAGCAATGTATGGCGCGCCGTACCGTGCTTGTTTGATCGAAAACAGACGCGGCTAATAGTGCATTGTAGCCCTTGTTTGCCGGGTAAATCCAGCGCACGGACGTGCTTGCCACGGCGCCAACAGCAAGCGCGCGGAATGGTTTACAGTATCGCCTTCCCCCAACGTTTTTGGATTGCCCCATGACCACCACCCAAGTGCGCGCCGCCTGCCCGCTCGATTGCCCCGATACCTGCGCCTTGCTGGTCACCGTGACCGATGGCGTGGCCACCGCCGTCAAGGGCGATCCCGACCACCCGACCACGGCTGGCGTGCTGTGCACGAAGGTGTCGCGCTTCACGGAGCGCACCTACCATGCGGACCGGCTGCTGCATCCGCTGCGCCGCGTGGGCAAGAAGGGCGAAGGCAAGTTCGAGCGCATCAGCTGGGAAGAGGCATTGCAGACCATCGCGGCCCGCTTGAAGCCGATCGCCGCGCGCGATCCGCAGGCGATCTTGCCGTACAGCTACTGCGGCACCATGGGCCTGGTGCAGGGCGAATCGATGTCCTCGCGCTTCTTCAACCAGCTCGGCGCTTCCCTGCTGGACCGCACCATCTGCGCCTCGGCCGGCGCCACCGGCTACCGCTACACGGTGGGCGCCAGCATCGGCACGGACATGGAGCAGTTCCAGAACGCGAAATTGATCATCATCTGGGGCGGCAACCCGATCGCCTCGAACCTGCATTTCTGGATGCGCGCGCAAGAAGCCAAGCGCAATGGCGCCACCTTGATCGCCATCGACCCCTACCGTTCGCTGACGGCCGAAAAGTGCCACCAGCATATCGCCTTGCTGCCGGGTACCGATGCGGCCCTGGCGCTGGGCTTGATGCATGTGCTGATCACGGAAGATTTGCTCGACCATGACTATATCGCCCAGTACACCATCGGCTATGCTGAACTGAAACAGCGGGCCCTGGAATGGCCACCCGAGCGCGTGGCCGAGGTGTGCGGCATCACGGCCACGGAAGTGGTGGAACTGGCGCGCCTGTACGGCCAGGCTTGCCGCTCTGGTGACGGCGCCGCCATCCGCACCAACTACGGCGTGCAGCGCGTGCATGGCGGTGGCATGGCCGTGCGCAATATTGCCTGCCTGCCGGCCCTGACGGGCGCCTGGCGCCATCCTGCCGGCGGCATGCAGCTGTCGAGCTCGGGTTCCTTCCCTGTCAACCGCAAGGCCCTGCAGCGCCCGGATTTGCTGAAAGGCACGCCGCGCACCATCAACATGAGCACCATCGGCGACGATCTGCTGAAAACCACGTCTCCCGAGTTCGGCCCGCAAGTCGAAGCCGTGATCGTCTACAACTCGAACCCGCTGGCCGTGGCGCCCGATTCCTCGAAAGTGGCGCAGGGTTTCGCCCGCGAGGATTTGTTTACGGTCGTGCTCGAACACTTCCAGACCGATACCGTCGATTACGCCGACATCGTGTTGCCCGCCACCACGCAGCTGGAACACGTCGATGCGCATTCCACCTACGGCCATCTGTACATGATGGCGAACAATGCGGCCGTGGCGCCGCTGGGCGAAGCGAAGGCGAATACGGAAATTTTTCGTTTGCTGGCGCAGCACATGGGCTTTGATGACCCGTGCTTCCAGGAAAGCGACGATGCGCTGGCGGCCAAGGCCTTCGATACGACGGATGCGCGTGCCGTGCATTTCGACTGGGAATCGCTGAAACGCACGGGCTGGCAAAAGCTGGCCATGGCCGAAGCGCCATTTGCCGAAGGCGGTTTCCCCACGCCATCGGGCAAGTGCGAGTTGTATTCCAGCGCCATGGCGCAGGCGGGACTCGATCCCTTGCCGACGTATATCGCGCCGCACGAATCGCTGGCCAGCAATCCCGCGCTGGCGGCCCGCTATCCGCTGGCCATGATTTCTCCGCCGGCACGCAATTTCCTCAATTCCACGTTCGTGAACGTGAAAAGCCTGCGCGCGGCCGAAGGCGAGCCGCATCTGGACATCCATCCCGACGATTGCGCCACGCGCGGCATCGCCGCCGGCGACATGGTGCGCATCTTCAATGACCGTGGCAGCTTTGTTGCCAAGGCCAGGGTGACGGACAAGGCGAGACGCGGCCTGGTGGTGGGCTTGTCCGTGTGGTGGAAGAAACTCGCCAGCGACGGCAAGAACGCCAATGAAGTGACGAGCCAGCGCCTGACGGACATGGGCCGCGCGCCGACCTTCTACGATACGCTGGTCGAAGTGGAAAAGGCTGGCTGAGCATGGCCCGCTGGCCGGCCCGCTTGCTTGTCGGCATGCTGTGCCTGCCGCTGAGCGGCTGCACGCAGCTGCGCTACTATACGCAGGCGGCGCAGGGGCAGTATGCGCTGTGGTCGGGCGCGCGCCCCATCGGTGACTGGCTCGACGACCCGGCCACCGAGCCGCGCCTGAAAGTGCGCCTGGCCAAGGCGCAGCAGATTCGCCGCTTTGCCGTCAGCGAGCTGGATTTACCGGACAATGGCAGCTACAAGAACTACGCCTCCCTGCGGCGCCCCTTCGTGCTGTGGAACGTGGTGGCCACGCCGGAACTGTCGTTGCAGCCGCTGCAATGGTGTTTCCCCATCGCTGGCTGCGTGAATTACCGTGGTTACTACAGCAAGGAAGAGGCGCTCGCGTATGCCGACGAGTTGCGCGCCCAGCATTACGACGTGCAGGTGGGCGGCGTGCCCGCGTATTCCACGCTGGGCTGGTTCGACGATCCCTTGCTGTCGACCTTTATCAATTACAACGATGCGGAACTGGCGCGCCTGATCTTCCATGAACTGGCGCACCAGGTGGTGTACGTGCCCGGCGATTCGGCCTTCAACGAGTCGTTTGCCAGCGCCGTGGAAGAGGCGGGCGTGCAGCGCTGGCTGGCGCGCGAGGGCAATGACGCGATGCGCGCCGCGTACGCCCAGTATGCGGCGCGGCGCCAGGATTTCCTCGCCTTGCTGCTGACATACCGGGGCGAACTGGAAGCCGTGTATGCGAGCGGCGCCGGCGATGCGGAAAAGCGCGCGCGCAAGGCGCAGGTGTTTGCGGCATTGCAAAACGCGTATCAGGTACTGAAGCAAAACTGGGGTGGTTTTGCCGGTTACGACCGCTGGTTCGAGCAGCCATTGAGCAATGCGCACCTCGCTTCCGTGTCGACCTACAATGAATTTTTGCCTGCCTTCAAAAAATTGCTGGAAGAAAAAAAGAACTTTCGTGCTTTTTATGCTGCAGTGCACACAATGGCCCAGATCAAGAAGCCTGAGCGCAGGCGTGCGCTGGAACAATTGTCCAGCCCGTGACCCGTAAAGATTGTCCAGTATGCCGAGCCGGACGATCCTGCAACAGTGTATTTATCATGTTGCACTGCAGCATAAAATACCCCTAGAGTTGCCGCTCGAATACTGTTGAAAGCGCTTGCATGGAAGCCCGGCGCCCGATAGCATCGCATTAGTAGCATAGAGCAATTGCTCGTCAGAATGCTCAAACTGACTGCAGGACGACAGAATCCGCAGCAATGATCCGCGTCGGCAAGATGCGCCGGCTCCCCCACGATTATTCGAGACAAGAGGCACAGGATGGAAAAAATTTGGCTGAAGTCGTATCCTCCCGGCGTTCCTGCCGACATCGATCCTGATCAATATCGTTCGCTGGTGCATGTGCTGGAAGAAGCGTTTCAAAAATATGCGGATCGCAATGCCTATGTCTGCATGGACAAATTTCTCACCTATGCCGAACTCGACACTTATTCGCGCCAGCTCGGTGCCTGGCTGCAAAGCCGTGGCCTGAAGAAGGGGGCGCGTGTCGCCCTGATGATGCCGAACGTGCTGCAATATCCGGTGGCCATCGCCGCCGTCCTGCGCGCCGGCTACACGGTGGTCAACGTCAATCCTCTTTATACGCCGCGCGAACTCGAGCATCAACTCAACGATTCGGGCAGCGAAGCGATCATCGTGCTGGAAAACTTTGCCCATACCTTGGAGCAAGTGCTGGGCAAGACGGCCGTCAAGCACATCGTCGTCGCCAGCATGGGCGAGATGCTGGGCGGTTTGAAAGGCATGATCGTCAATTTTGTCGTGCGCAACGTCAAGAAGATGGTGCCCGCGTATTCTTTGCCGAACGCCATGCGTTTCAAGCAGGCGCTGGCGCTGGGCAGCCGCATGAAACTCACGCCTGTCGAGCTGAGCATCAATGACGCCGCTTTCCTGCAATACACGGGCGGCACGACGGGCGTGTCGAAAGGCGCGACCTTGAGCCACCGCAATGTGATCGCCAATGTGCTGCAAAGCGAAGCGTGGTCGGGCGCGGCGCTCGACCAGAACAGCACGGAACAGATGATCGTCGTCTGCGCCTTGCCGCTGTACCATATCTTTGCCCTGACGGCGTGCGCCATGTGGGGCACGCGCGTGGGCGCCCTGAATATCCTGATCCCGAATCCGCGCGATATACCGGGCCTGATCAAGGAGCTGGGCAAGTACAAATTCAATCTGCTGCCAGCGGTCAATACCCTGTATAACGCGCTGGTGAATCACCCCGACTTTGCCAAGCTCGATTTCTCGGGCCTGAAGATCGCCAATGGCGGCGGCATGGCGGTGCAGCAAGCCGTCAACGACAAGTGGCTGCAAGTGACGGGCGTGTCCATCATCGAAGGCTATGGCTTGTCGGAAACGTCGCCCGTCGCCACTTGCAACCGCGCCGACAGCACGGCGTTTTCCGGCACCATCGGCTTGCCGATTCCGTCGACCGAGATCGCCATCCTCGACGATGACGGCAAGGAAGTGCCGCTGGGCCAGACGGGCGAAATCGCCATCCGCGGTCCGCAAGTGATGAGCGGCTACTGGAACCGTCCCGATGAGACGGCCAAGGTCATGACGCCCGATGGATACTTCAAATCCGGCGACGTGGGCATCATGGACGAGCGTGGCTACGTGAAGATTGTCGACCGCAAGAAAGACATGATTCTCGTCTCCGGCTTCAATGTGTATCCAAACGAAGTCGAGGCCGTCATCGCGGCCCATCCGGGCGTGCTCGAGTGCGCTTGCGTGGGCGTGCCAGATGAGCACTCGGGCGAGGCCGTGAAAGTGTTTGTCGTGCGCAAGGATCCGAACCTGACCCAGGCCGTGCTGGCCGCGTACTGCAAGGAACAATTTACAGGCTACAAGCGGCCGAAATACATCGAGTTCCGCGATGAACTGCCGAAGACCAACGTCGGCAAGATTTTGCGTCGCGCCCTGCGTGACGAAACGAAGACAGCAGCATAAACAGTGTGGGATGCGCCAGGAGGCGCGTCCCTTTTACAGATAAAGATGAGGCGAGATGGACAAGATTTGGTTGAATTCGTACCCGGACAGCGTTCCCGCAGAGATTGATTGCACGCAATACCGTTCCGTCACGCATTTGCTGGAAGAGTCGTTCCAGAAATATGCGGACCGCAACGCGTTCGTGTGCATGGATAAATTCCTGACCTACCGCGAGCTGGACAAGCTGTCGCTGCAGATGGGCGCATGGCTGCAAAGCAAGGGCCTGAAGACGGGCGCGCGCGTGGCGATCATGCTGCCGAACGTGCTGCAGTATCCGGTGGCCATGGCGGCGATTTTGCGCGCCGGCTATACGGTGGTGAACGTCAATCCGCTGTACACGCCCCGAGAATTGCAGCATCAGCTGACCGATTCGGGCAGCGAAGCGATCATCGTGCTGGAAAACTTCGCCACCACGGTCGAGCAGGTATTGCCGCATACCCAGGTCAAGCACGTGATCGTCGCCACCATGGGCGACATGCTCGGTGGACTGAAGGGTACCATCGTCAACTTCGTCGTGCGCAAGATCAAGAAAATGGTGCCCGCGTTTTCTTTGCCGGGCGCCATCAGTTTCAACAAGATGCTGGCCGAAGGCGCACGTCTGAGCCTGACGCCGGTGCAGCAGGGCCATGACGACATCGTCTTCCTGCAATACACGGGCGGCACGACGGGCGTGTCGAAGGGCGCGATGTTGTTGCACCGTAACGTGATCGCCAACGTGCTGCAAAACGAGGCGTGGATGTCGCCCGTGATGACGCCTGAAATGCGCGCCACCTCGATGGGATTCATGTGCGCCTTGCCCCTGTATCACATCTATTCGCTGACGGTCAGCGCCCTGATGGGTATGCGCCTGGGCGGCATGAGCGTGCTGATTCCCAACCCGCGCGACATTCCCGGTTTCGTCAAGGAATTGTCCAAGCACAAGATCGTCGTCTTCCCGGCCGTCAACACCTTGTACAACGCGCTGCTGAACAATGCCGACTTCGCCAAGCTCGATTTTTCCAGCTACAAAGTGTGCAATGGCGGCGGCATGGCCTTGCAGCGCAACGTGGCCGAGCGCTGGCTGAAACTGACGGGCTGCCCGCTGATCGAAGGCTATGGCATGTCGGAAACGTCGCCCGTGGTGACGGGCAACCGCGTCGATATCACGGAATTTACGGGCACCATCGGCTTGCCTTTCCCTTCGACGGAAGTGGCGATTCTCAACGACGATGGCGTGGAAGTGCCGCTGGGCGAGCCGGGCGAGATCGCCGTGCGCGGCCCGCAAGTGATGGCCGGTTACTGGCAGCGTCCGGACGAGACGGCCAAATCGATGACGGCCGACGGTTACTTCAAGACGGGCGACGTGGGCGTCATGGATGAACGCGGCTACGTAAAAATCGTGGACCGCAAGAAAGACATGATCATTGTGTCCGGCTTCAATGTGTATCCGAACGAAGTGGAAGACGTGGTTGCGTCGTGCCCGGGCGTGCTGGAATGCGCCTGCATCGGCGTGCCGGACGCCAACGCGGGCGAAGCCGTGAAAGTGTTTGTCGTGCGCAAGGATCCGAACCTGACGGTGGAACAGATCCGCGAGCATTGCAAGCATGAATTGACGGCCTACAAGAAACCGAAATACATCGAGTTCCGCGATGAATTGCCGAAGACCAACGTCGGCAAAATCTTGCGCCGTCAATTGCGCGACGAAAAGAAGGTTGCCTAATTCGCTGCCAGGGCCGTGTCCGCCGCCAGGTTTTGGCCTGGGCGGGCGGGCAAGCCGAAGCAGGGGCGCAACCAGTTCACCTTGCTGATCAGCAGCGACGTCCCCAGCCAGCAAGTCGCCACCGTGCCGGCCAGTATCAGCAGCGGTTCTGCCACTGGCCCAAGCTTCAGCGGCACGAGCCAGTAGGCCAGCACGATGATCGCGCTCTGGTGCAATATGTACCAGGGAAAGACGGCCTGGCGCGCCCATGGCAGCCAGGCAAACGGTGTATTGAGCAAGGTGTGCGACCAGCCCAGGATGGCGCAGATGGCCAGCCACATGTACAGGTTGCGCATGGGCCAGGAGCCGAACGAGGCCCAGGTCAGCAGGTTCTCCGAATACACCAGGTCAAAGCCCAGATACACGGCAAACGCGCAGGGCGCCAGCAGCAGCGCATGCCAGCGCAAGCGCGCCAGCTCTTGCCACACTCCCTTGTCATTGCCCAGCCACCAGCCATACAGATACATGGTGAAATAGATGGCGTGCGCGTACCAGTCCTTCACCAGCGCGTGGTTTTCCGGATAGCGCAGTTTCAGGAAGGCCGTTGCCGCCAGCGCCGGCAGGGCTGGCAGGATCAACAGGCGCCAGCCGCGCAACCCCGTAAACAGCGGCCTTGCCTTGGCCAGCAGGGGCTGCAGCGCCACCAGCACGATGGTGTACAGCAACAAATACACGAGATACCACAGATGATTCCAGGTAAAACTGGTCTTCCAGCCCGTAAATGCGCCGGCCGGCCAGGCATGGCCGCCAAAGTAATCCAGCAGAAATTGTCCATAGCCAGGCTCGACCAAGCCGTTCGTGACGCCTTCGCAATACGGCTGCACGGGTATCACCACGAGCACGCCAAACAGCAGGGGCAGCAAAAGGCGCTTGACCCTGCGCCAGAGGAAGGCCTGCCTGGACGTTTGCGTCATCATGGCGCAGGACACGCCGGAAATGAGGAACACGATTTCCATGCGCCAACGGTTGATAAAGACCATGGGATAGTTCAACGTTTCCGTCAGGTAGCTGCTCTTCATGTGGAAAGCGGCGCCGTCCAGGTACAGCATGGCCGTGTGGTAGACGATCAGCAGGCTGAAGACAAGAAAGCGCAAGGCATCGATATCGTAACGGCGAGAATTGGTGGTCATGGTCGCGGGATCCATTGGTAAGGGAAGGCCCCAGCATAGGCAGGCCGCGCAGGGCGAACCAGCGAAAAGTGACCAATTGCGGGCTGTTTGTGACGAGCGGTGATGCTGGGACGGCTTTGGGACCTTACAATCATGCAACTCATCCACCGTCCGACACCATGCGCCTGTCTTCCACCGATTTGTTGCAACGATATCAACGCTGGCGCCAGATCGCCGAACCAGTTTTCTGGATCGTCCTGTATCTGCTGCAAACGTCGCTCAACTGCTGGATCAGCTGGATCGACCGTCAGCGCGCGGGGCTCGCTACGCCTTTCTGGGAAGTGGCCGTGTGGGAGTGGAGCAGCAACCTGGTGTTGCTGGCGCTGGTACCGCTGGTGATCCTGGCCAACCAGCTGCGGCCGCTGCATCTGGTGTTCCAGCGCCAGAACCTGCGCTGGCACCTGGCCGCCTCGCTGGTCTACAGCCTCGTGCATGTGCTGGCCATGGTGGCCTTGCGCAAGCTGGCCTACTGGAGCGCCGGCAGCGATTACGATTTCGGTAACTGGTGGCGTGAATTGCCGTACGAATACGTCAAGGATGTGCGTACTTACTTCTCCATCTTGTTGTTCACGGGCTTTTACCAGTTGCTGCTGATGCGCTGGCAAGGCGAGGCGACCCTGCTGGGCGAGCCCGATGAAGGCCCGGCCGTGGAGCCGGTGCAGCAGCCGGAACGTTTCCTGGTACGCAAGCTGGGTAAGGATTTTCTGTTGCCCGCCGTTGACATCGAATGGATACAGGCCTGGGGCAATTATGTGAATTTGCACGTGCGCGGCCACGATTACCCGCTGCGCTCGACCATGGCCGCCATCGAGCGCCGCCTGGATGGTAAACGCTTTGTGCGCGTGCACCGCAGCTATATCGTCAACCTTGCATTTGTACAGAGCATCGTGCCGCTGGAATCGGGCGATGCGCGCGCCGTGCTGTCCACGGGCGGTGAAGTGCCCGTCAGCCGGCGCTACCGCGATGCCTTGAAAAGCATGTGCTAGATGCGTTGCAAGCCCGCCTTGCCGTCGCGCACGACAAAGCTGGCCAGTGTCGCGATGCTCGACGAGTTGTCGCGCACGTTGTCCAGGCCCTGGAACAGGGTCGTGGTTTTCTCCGGCGTGATCTCCATCAACATATAGCCGCGCTTGTCGCTGCGCCCGTAGCGGATGTGCGGGTTCATCGCCACGTACTGTTCCGTGCGCGCCTGCGGGCGGGAACTCGAGGTGATGGAGGTACCGCAAAACTCGGTGGCCAGCACGGGATTGTTCTTGCCGGTGGGCCGCATGGCGTTGCGGCTCAGTTCGGTGGCATAAAAGGTGTGCACGTCGCCAGACAGCACCAGCGGGTTGCTGGCCTTGCTGCTTTGCAAGGCGTCGAGCAGGTGCTGGCGCGCCATCGGATAGCCATCCCAGCCATCGGTCCAGACGCGTTCGTCGCCGGGCCGCAAAATCGGCACCTGGCTCGATTGCGCCATCAGGGTTTGCTGGGCCAGAATATTCCAGCGCGCGGGAGAATCATCGAGACCGGCTTGCAGCCAGCGCTGCTGTTCTTCGCCCAGCATCGTGCGTTGCGGTTTCAGCAGGTCGGGGCAATTGCGCGTGGTGACGGAATTGGAGCCGCCGCGGCCCGGTTTGGCGCACGCGTGGTGGGCGCGGTATTGCCGGTCATCCAGCATGTGAAAGCGCGCCAGCCGGCCCCAGTCGTAGCGCTGGTAGATACGCATGTCGACAAATCCCCGCCGTCCCAGCGGCAGCAGGCGTAGCGGCATGTGTTCATAAAACGCCTGGTAGGCGGCCGCGCGGCGCTGCAAAAAGGTGGGCGTGAGCAACTCGTCGCGGTCATTGCCGTAATCGTTGGCCACTTCATGGTCATCCCAGGTGACGATCCACGGCGCGGCCAGGTGCGCGCCCTGCAAGTCGCGGTCGCTCTTGTATTGCGCGTAACGGGCGCGGTAGTCGTCCAGGCTGAAACTTTCATGCGTACGCACGGCCCGGCTTGGATGCTGGAGCTGGTACGGCCCCCATTCATAGATGTAATCGCCGAGGAAGGCCACCAGGTCGGGCGCGGCTGCGGCGATGTGCCGGTGCGCCGCATACGCGCCGAATTCCCAGTGCTGGCACGAAGCGACGGCCAGTTTCAGCGAGGCAGGCATGGCGCCGGGCTCGGGCGCCGTGCGCGTGCGGCCCACGGGACTGACGGCGTCGCCAAAGATAAACCGGTACCAGTACCAGCGTCCGGGCGCCAGGCCGCCCGCGTCGACGTGCACGCTGTGCGCGAGAGCGGGCATGGCCGTGGCCTGGCCCTTGGCGGCGATGCTGCGAAACGCCTCGTCTTCGGCCACTTCCCAGCGCACATTCAGGGCGATGGCGGGCGTGGCGGCTGCGTGCAGCGGGTCGTAGCAGATGCGCGTCCACAGCACCACCGCATCAGGTAACGGTGAGCCGGAAGCGACACCGAGCGCAAACGGATAGCCCGAGCCATTCATGCGCGTGGCGGCGCTGGCGCTGGAACCGGACAGCACGCTGCCGGCGCCGGCCAGCGCCGTGATGCGCGCAGCGCTCTGCAGGAAGATGCGGCGCTGGCTATCCATGGTGTGGAATTATTGCGACAATCAAGACGACAGCAAGGTCTCGATCGGCGGCACCTTGCGCGGCTTGCGGTCGGAGTCCGTCGCCACATAGATCAGGGTTGCTTCCGTGACTTTCACGATGCACGCCTGCAGGCGGTTGCGCTCGGCATATACCTCGACATTGACGGTGATCGAGGTATTGCCGACCTTGACGATGTCGGCGTAGAAGGAGAGCAGATCGCCGACGAAGACGGGGTTTTTGAAGACGAAGGAATTGACGGCAATGGTGGCGACGCGGCCGTTGGCGCGCCGCGTGGCCGGCAGGGAACCGGCGATATCGACCTGCGCCATGATCCAGCCGCCGAAGACGTCGCCGTACACATTGGCGTCGGACGGCGCGGGCATCATGCGCAATTCCGGCATTTTTCCGGCGGGCAGGCCGGAGGCGAGGCAGTTGTCGGGGCGGTCGGGGGAGGTGCTCATCTTTTATTCTCATGAAAGGCTACAATTGCCCCGATTGAACCATAAAAAGCCGACATTCGCCATGCGCCGTTCCCAGACTCCCCCTCCGCCCCGCTCGCCAGCCTCCGCCAGCCACAGCGATTTCGCCACCATCAAGACCTTGTTGCCGTATCTCTGGGTCTACAAATGGAGAGTATTGCTGGCGCTGCTATGCCTGGTGGGCGCCAAGCTGGCCAACGTGGGCGTGCCCCTGATCCTGAAAAAACTCGTCGACGCCATGACGATCACAGCGGCCCATCCGCAAGCGCTGCTGGTGCTGCCCGTCGGCTTGCTGGTGGCCTACGGCTTGCTGCGTCTGTCGACCACCTTGTTTACGGAACTGCGCGAATTCCTGTTCGCCCGGGTCACGCAGCGGGCCGTGCGCACCATCGCCCTGCAAGTGTTCCGCCACCTGCATGCGCTGTCCCTGCGCTTTCATTTGAACCGCCAGACGGGCGGCATGACGCGCGACATCGAACGGGGCACGCGCAGCGTCGGTTCGCTCATTTCCTATACCCTGTTCAACATCTTGCCGACCCTGGTGGAAATCACCCTCGTGCTCGGTTACCTGGTCTTGCATTACGACATCTGGTTCACCGTGATCACGGCCGTGGCGCTCGTGTCCTACATCGCGTTTACCGTGCTGGTGACGAACTGGCGCACGCATTTCCGCCGCACCATGAACGACCTCGACTCGAAAGCCAATACCAAGGCCATCGATTCGCTGATCAACTATGAAACCGTGAAATATTTCGGCAACGAGGATTACGAGGCGAAGCGCTACGATGAAGGCTTGCAGCGCTATGAATCGGCGGCCGTGAAATCGCAGACTTCCCTCTCCCTGCTCAATACGGGCCAGTCCCTGATCATCGCCACGGCCGTCACCCTGATCCTGTGGCGCGCCACGGTGGGCGTGATCGCCGGCACGATGACCCTGGGCGACCTGGTGCTGGTGAATGCCTTCATGATCCAGCTGTATATTCCCCTCAATTTCCTGGGCGTCATTTACCGCGAAATCAAGCAAAGCCTGGCCGACATGGAGCGCCTGTTTTCCTTGCTGAACGAAAACCGTGAAATCGCCGATACGCCGGAAGCCAAGCCGCTCGTCACGCGGGGCGCAGCCGTGCGTTTTGACCACGTGAATTTCAGCTATGAAGCCAAGCGGCAAATCCTGTTCGACGTGGATTTCCAGATTCCTGCCGGCACGACGACGGCCGTGGTGGGCCACAGCGGCTCGGGCAAGTCGACCTTGTCGCGCTTGCTGTTCCGCTTCTATGAAGTCGATGGCGGCGGCATCACCATCGATGGCCAGGACTTGCGCGGCATCACGCAGGACTCCCTGCGCGCGGCCATCGGCATCGTGCCGCAAGACACGGTGCTGTTCAACGACACCATCGAATACAACATCGCCTATGGCAAGCCGGGCGCCAGCAAGGAAGCCATCGTGGCGGCCGCCAAAGCGGCATCGATCCATGATTTTATTGAAAGCTTGCCAGATGGCTACAACTCCATGGTGGGCGAGCGGGGTTTGAAACTGTCGGGTGGCGAAAAGCAGCGCGTGGCCATCGCCCGCACCCTGCTGAAAGACCCGGCGATATTGATCTTCGACGAAGCCACGTCTGCGCTCGATTCAAAGGCCGAGCAGGCGATTCAGTCGCAGCTGAAAGAGATCGCCAAAAACCGCACCACCCTGGTGATTGCGCACCGTTTGTCGACGGTGGCCGACGCCCAGCAAATCCTGGTGCTCGACCATGGCCGCATCGTCGAGCGGGGCACGCATCCACAATTGCTGGCCGCGAACGGCCTGTACGCGCAGATGTGGCAACGCCAGCAGGCGAATATGGATGATGAGGCGCAAGAGGACGAGTTGGCGGGTCTGGCGCCGGCAAAATAAATCGGGAAGGGGAAATCAGTAGGAAAAATGCTACAGCCGCGCTGATTCCGGCGCGCGTATAGCGCCTATTTGCGGGCAATCGCAGAAAATGGCTGGTCGGGTGCTGAAAATGAAATAAAATTAATTCCATTGGTGGCGTCTGCACCACAGTTGTTTCGTTCGGAGTCCATCCGGTTTGTCCGCCCAGGAGAATTTATGAAATTGACCAAAATCATCGCCACGCTGCTCAGCGTTGGTGTCATCAGCAGCATGTCGCCAGTCCAGGCTCAGGAATTGACCGGCACCTTGGCCAAGATCAAGAAAGCCGGTTCCGTCACCCTCGGCGTGCGCGACGGCTCCGTGCCCTTCTCCTATCTCGATGACAAGCAGCAATATCAGGGTTATTCGATCGACCTGTGCATGAAAGTCGTCACGGCCCTGCAAAAGCATCTGGGCCTGAGCGAACTGAAAGTGGTGATGAGCCCCGTCACGTCGGCCAACCGCATTCCGCTGATGGCCAACGGCACCATCGACCTCGAATGCGGCTCGACGACGAACAACCTGGAGCGCCAGCAGCAGGTGGCGTTCGCCCCCACCATGTTCGTCATCGGCAACCGCGTGCTGTCGAAAAAATCCTCGAACATCAAGACACTGGAAGACTTGCGCGGCAAGACCCTGGTCGCTACCGCCGGCACCTCGACCATCAAGCAGATGACGATCCTGAACAAGGAAAAAAACCTGGGCATGAATATCGCCGTCGGCAAGGACCATCCTGAATCGTTCCTGATGCTGGAAACGGGCCGCGCGGTGGCCGAAGCCAACGACGACATTTTGCTGGCGTCGCAAGTGGCCAATTCGAAAAACCCGAACGACTACGAAATCACCAAGGAAGCGCTGTCGGTCGAGCCGTACGGCATCATGCTGCGCAAGGGCGATCCCGCTTTCAAGAAAGTGGTCGACGATGCGCTGATCCGCTTGTACAAGAGCGACGACATCAACCGCATTTACGCGAAATGGTTTACCTCGCCGATCCCGCCGAAAAACATCAACCTGAAATTCCCCATGCCGCCGCAATTGAAGGCCGTGTTTACCAACCCGACCGACTCCGGTGACCCGGCGGCCTATGCGGCCGTACCGGAAGCGCAGAAGACGTCGGACAAACGGAAAAAGTAAAGATTGCGTAACAAATCGGGGGGCGCAAGCCTCCCGTTTTATTTGCGGGGCGGGCGGCCGGCTGGCCGCTGTCCTCGGGCTGCATGCGAAGGATGATCATGAATTACAACTGGAATTGGCGCATTTTCTGGGAGATTTCTCCCGATGGCGTGGGCACGTATATGGACACCCTGTGGTCCGGCCTGATCTGGACCCTGGCCACGGCCGGTACGGCCTGGATCATGGCGCTGATATTGGGCCTGGTGATCGGCACCATCCGCACCTTGCCGAACAAATGGCTGGTGGGCGTGGCCAATGCCTACGTCGAATTGTTCCGCAACGTGCCGCTGCTGGTGCAGATGTTCCTCTGGTATTTCGTCATGCCGGAACTGCTGCCGCCTGACCTGGGCGCCTGGGTCAAGTCGCTGCCCAATGCGCCGTTCGTCACGGCCGTGCTGTGCCTGGGATTCTTTACCTCCTCGCGCGTGGCCGTGCAGGTCACGACGGGTATCGAGGCGCTGCCGCGCGGACAGAAACTGGCCGGCACGGCGCTGGGCCTGACCCTGCCGCAAACCTACCGCTTCATTTTGCTGCCGATGGCCGCGCGCGTCATCATGCCGCCGCTGACCAGCGAATTTTTGAACATCATCAAGAACAGTTCCGTGGCGCTGACCATCGGCCTGATCGAACTGACGGCCAGCGCGCGCGCCATCCAGGAATTCTCGTTCCAGGTATTCGAGGCGTTTTCGGCCGCCACCATCATCTACGTCGTCGTCAATCTGCTGGTGGTGGTGCTGATGCACCTGATCGAGAAAAAAGTCGCCATTCCGGGCTTCATCGTCGCCGGCGCCAAGACGGGAGGACATTGATATGTTCGGTAATTTCGACTTCGATGTCATCTCCCGCTCGTGGGTCTACCTGTTCCAGACCGGTATGATCTTCACCTTGAAACTGACGGCGCTGTCCATGGTGGGCGGCATCGTGCTGGGCACCCTGCTGGCGCTGATGCGCTTGTCCGGCAGCCGCCTCATCTCGGGCGTGGCGTCGAGCTACGTCAACTTGATACGCTCGATCCCGCTGGTGCTGGTGATCTTCTGGTTCTACTTCCTGGTGCCGTACATCGCCGCCTGGATCATCGGCGCGGAAGAGCCCGTGAAAGTGGGCGCGTTCTCCTCCGCGCTGATCACCTTCATCATGTTCGAGGCGGCATACTATTGCGAGATCATGCGCAGCGGCATACAGTCGATCCCGCGCGGCCAGGTCTGGGCCGGCCAGGCGCTGGGCATGAACTACTCGCAGACCATGGCCTTCATCGTGCTGCCGCAAGCGTTCCGCAACATGATCCCCGTGCTGCTGACGCAAACCATCGTGCTGTTCCAGGACGTGTCGCTCGTGTACGTGCTGTCGATCCCCGATTTCGTCGGCGCCGCCTCGAAGATCGCCCAGCGCGACGGCCGCCTGGTGGAGATGTACGTGTTTGTCGCCGTCGTGTATTTCGTGCTGTGCTATGCCTTGTCGTTCCTGGTAAAACGCCTGCAGAAACGCGTCGCCATCATTCGCTAACCGTAAAAGAAAGAACAAGATGATTGAACTCAATAACGTCAGCAAATGGTATGGCCAGTTCCAGGTACTGACCGACTGCACCACCAATGTCGCCAAGGGCGACGTGATGGTCATTTGCGGCCCGTCCGGCTCCGGCAAGTCGACCCTGATCAAGACCGTCAACGGCCTCGAGCCGATCCAGCAGGGGCAGATCTTCGTCGACGGCATCAGCGTCAACGATCCGAAAACGAATTTATCGAAACTGCGCGCGCGCATCGGCATGGTGTTCCAGAATTTCGAGCTGTTTCCGCACCTGTCGATCCGCGAAAACCTCACCATCGGCCAGATCAAGGTGCTGGGCCGCAGCGCCGACGAAGCCAATGCCAAGGGTTTGAAATACCTGGACCGCGTGGGACTGCTGTCGCAGCAGGACAAATTCCCGGGCCAACTGTCGGGCGGCCAGCAGCAGCGCGTGGCGATCGCCCGCGCGCTGTCGATGGATCCGATCGCCATGCTGTTCGACGAGCCGACATCGGCGCTCGACCCTGAAATGATCAACGAAGTGCTCGACGTGATGGTGGGCCTGGCGCAGGAAGGCATGACCATGATGGTCGTCACGCACGAAATGGGCTTTGCCAAGCGCGTGGCCAACCGCATCGTCTTCATGGACCAGGGCAAGATCATCGAAGATTGCAGCAAGGACGACTTCTTCAACACGACGCGCTCGGACCGCGCGCGCGATTTCCTGGCCAAGATCATCCATTGATCTTTCTTCGCTTTGAAGCTGGGGGGCGGATGCCGGTCATGAAACAAATTGCCGGTGCCATGCTGGCGCTGGGCATGACAAGATCGCCGTTGACATCGCTCTGATTTTCTTCGTTCTCATGCCACAAGCGGCCGGTTGATACCGGCCGTTTTGCCGTCCGTCAGGCGGCCGGGCTTGGCTTGCCGCAAACGATCGTTATTCAATCCGCCGTAGGCTGATTCTTTTCCAGTCAAATCCTTCCAATTTATACCAATAAAGGTATAATTTATGAAGATCATTGCAAAGCCGCACAAGCCGCTGGTGTGGGTTGCTTCCACCAAGAAAGAATTGATGGCCCTGCCTGTGGGCATCCGCTCGTTTTTTGGCCATGCGCTGGATCTGGCGCAGCGCGGCGACCGGCACGACAGCGCCAAGGTGTTGCACGGCTTTGGTTGTGCGGGCGTGCTGGAAATTGTCGACGATGATGCGGGTGGCACATATCGCGCCGTCTACACGGTGAAGTTCGAGGAGGCGGTGTTCGTGCAGCACTGCTTCCAAAAGAAGAGCAAGATCGGTATCGCGACGCCGAAGCAGGAAATGGATCTGGTGCGCGCCCGCCTGCACAGTGCACAACAATGGATAGAGGAGTTACGTCATGAAAAAACGTACCATCGATGAGACCGAGTTTGAACTGTCCAGCGGTAACGTCTTTGCCGACCTGGGCCTGTCCGGCGCCGACAAGCTGCAAATCAAGTCCGGCCTGGTGGGCGAGATCCGCAATGCCATGCGCAAGCTGGAATTGACGCAGGAAGAAGCGGCACGGCGCATGGGCATCGCCCAGCCCAAGGTGTCGGGCATGCTGCGCGGCGATTTTTCCGGCCTGTCCGAACGCAAGCTGATGGATTGCCTGAACCGCCTAGGTTACGACATCGAGATCAGCGTCAAGCCGGCAGCCAACGCCATCGGCCACCTGAAACTGGCTGTCGCCTGAGCATTCCTCACCGGCTTCCTCCGCCTGTGCTGCTGCCCCGCGACTGGTAAAATGGCGCTATTCGCAATGACCGCCTGAGAGCAGCCGCCATGTCCACACTCGATCACACCCCAGTCGCCGTTCCATCTTCCATCACCATCACCCGTCCGGATGACTGGCATCTGCACCTGCGCGACGGCGCCGTCATGGCCAGCGTGCTGCCGCACAGCGCGCGCCAGTTCGGCCGCGCCATCGTCATGCCGAACCTGAAACCGCCTGTCACCACCACGGCCGATGCCAGCGCCTACCGCGAGCGCATCCTGGCCGCCGTGCCGCAAGGCGTAAACTTCGATCCGCTGATGGTGCTGTACCTGACGAACAACACCTCGCCCGACGAAATTCGCCGCGCGCAAGATAGCGGCATTGTGCAGGCTGTGAAACTGTATCCGGCTGGCGCGACGACGAATTCCGACCTGGGCGTGACGGACTTGAAGAATTGCTACAAGGTGCTCGAAGTGATGCAGGAAGTGGGCATGCCCTTCCTTGTGCACGGTGAAGTGACGGACCCGGAAATCGACATTTTCGACCGCGAAGCCGTCTTCATCGAGCGCGTGATGCGTCCGCTGCGCAGCGCCTTCCCGGCCCTGTCCGTCGTGTTCGAGCACATCACCACCAAGGATGCGGCGCAGTACGTGGCCGAAGCGGAAGGCCCGATCGCCGCCACCATCACGGCGCATCATCTGCTGTACAACCGCAACGAGATTTTCAAGGGCGGCATCCGCCCCCATTACTACTGCCTGCCCATCCTGAAACGCGAAGAGCACCGCCTGGCCCTGATGACGGCCGCCGCCAGCGGCGACGAGCGTTTCTTCCTCGGCACCGATTCTGCGCCGCACGCGCAAGGCGCCAAGGAAATGGCCTGCGGCTGCGCCGGTTGCTACACGGCCCTGCACGCGATGGAAATGTATGCGGAAGCGTTCGAACGGGCCGGCGCGCTCGATAAACTGGAAGCGTTTGCCAGCTTCCACGGTCCGGCTTTCTACGGCGTGCCGCGCAACACGGACACCATCACCTTGAAGCGCGAAAGCTGGACCTTGCCGGCCTCGCTGCCGCTGGGCGACAGCCATGTCATTCCGCTCAACGCGGGCGAGCAGATCAACTGGAAAATGGTCTAAGCGTTCATGCTGCCATCGATAGACTGGACCCGCCCCTGGTTTGCCACGGTGCTGCCGGCGCGACGGCAGCTGGATCTGCAGCGCGACACGGTGATTGCCGCGCTGAACGCACGGGCGCGGGCGCTGGACTTGCGCAATCCCACCGGCTTGCCGCTGGCTTTCGTGCCGCAAGCGGACCTGCCCGAAGGCGTGGCCTACGAAGAGTTCATCGGTGCGACGGGCGGCGTGCCCACGCGCGACAATCTGCACGATTTTTTCAACGCCCTCGTGTGGCTGACCTTCCCCCGCATCAAGCGGCAGCTGAATGCGCTGCAGGCGGCGCAGATCGCCCTGTCCGGCGTCGGAAAATCGCGCGGTCCCGCGCGCGATGGCGCGACGATTTTTGACGAGAATTCCGCCTTGCTGGTGCTGCGCGACAGCGACGCAGGGCGCGCGCTGGACGCGGCCTTGCGCGGGCACGACTGGCGCAGCGCGTTCATCGCGCAGCGCGACAAATTTGGCGCGGGCGGCGACGCCGATGTCTGGTTGTTCGGCCACGCGCTGATGGAAAAACTGGTAGCGCCGCGCAAGGCCATCACGGCGCACACGCGCGTGATCTTCGCCGGCGACGCCTACTTTGCGCTCGACGATGCGGCACGCCGCGCCTGGCTCGACGAGCGGGTGGCGCAAGACCTGGCGCAGCAAGGCCTCACCACGGCGGACTTCACGCCGCTGCCCGTACTGGGTTTGCCCGGCTGGTGTGAAGGCCAGGACGACGATTTTTACAATGACGCGGCGGTGTTCCGCCCGAAGCGCAAGGCGGCTGGCGCAGAAAGAGATCAATAGTATGGAAAATACCGTCCGCTGGGGCATCCTCGGCACCGGCAAGATCGCCCGCGCGATGGCCAATGGCTTGCGTGACGCGCCCGGTGCGCAACTGGTGGCGGTCGCCTCGCGCAGCGAGGCTGGCGCACAGGCTTTCGGCGCCGAATTCGGCATCGGGCGTTGCCACGGTTCCTACGAGGGGCTGGCCATGGACCCTGACGTGGACGTGATCTACATCGCCACGCCGCACACCCTGCATGCGGAAAACGCCTTGCTGTGCCTGGCCGCCGGCAAGCACGTCGTGTGCGAAAAACCGTTCACCATGAATGCGCGCGAAGCGCAGGCCGTGGTTGACATGGCGCGCGAGAAAAAGCTGTTTTTGATGGAAGCCATGTGGAGCCGTTTCCTGCCCGCCGTGCAGGAAGCGCAGCGCATCATCGCCAGCGGCGAGATCGGCGTGCCGCGGCAGGTGCAGGCTGATATCGGCTTCGTCGCCAATTTCCCGCCCGAACACCGCATGTTCAACCCGGAACTGGGCGGCGGTGCGTTGCTCGACGTGGGCATCTATCCGCTGTCGATGGCGGCCTTCTTCCTCGGCCCCGTATCGCAGGTGCAGGCGCTGGCCGAGATGGGCGTCACGGGCGTCGATGAGCAGGTCGTGTTCTCGCTGCTGCACGCGGGCGGCGGTACCTCGTCCTGCGCCTGCAGCCTGCGCGCGCAGACGCCGACGGAAATGACCATTTCCGGCAGCCTGGGACGCATCCGCCTGCCCAGCCGCTTTTACAAGCCCGATCACTTGACCGTCGAAGCGATGGATGGCGCACGCCGCGTCGTTGCCGCGCCGCACCTGGGCAATGGCTACGCGCACGAGGCCATCGAAGCGATGCGCTGCATCCGCGCCGGCCTGCTGGAAAGCCCCCTCATGCCGCACGCCGACAGCGTGGCGCTGATGCGCAACCTTGACACCATGCGCGGCCAGATCGGCCTCGTCTACCAAGCCGACCAGGCGTACACAGGAACCCCATGACATTGCACTCATCCCGTCCCAGCCTGAAAACTGTTCTCATCGCCAGCGGCGTCGTCCTGACCCTGGCGATGGGCGTGCGCCACGGCCTGGGCTTCTGGATGCAGCCAATCTCGCAAGCCAATGGCTGGACGCGCGAAACGTATTCGCTGGCGCTGGCCATGCAAAACCTGATGTGGGGCGTCTTCGGCCCGTTCGCCGGCATGGCGGCCGACCGTTTCGGCACCATGCGCGTCGTCATCGTCGGCGCCATCAGCTACATGGCGGGCCTCGTGTGGATGGCGCTCGTGACGCAGCCGACCCTGTTCATCGTCGGCTCCGGTATCTTCATCGGCCTGGCGCTGGCCTGCACGGCGTTCGGCGCCATCAGCGGCATCATCGGCCGCAGCGCGCCGCCCGAGCAGCGCTCGTGGGCCTTCGGCATCTCGTCGGCGGCCGGCTCGTTCGGCCAGTTCCTCATGATGCCGGTGGAGCAGCAGCTGATTTCAGCCGTGGGCTGGCAAAATGCCTTTTATGTGCTGGCAGCGCTGGTGCTGCTGGCCATGATCCCGATGGCCTTCTACCTGCGCGAGCCGCCCGTCTCGCACGCCAGCGGCCCGCAGCAAAGCGTTGGCGCCGCCTTCAGCGAAGCCATCGCCAGCCGTTCGTTCTGGCTGCTGCTGGCAGGGTATTTTGTCTGCGGTTTCCAGCTGGTCTTCATCGGCGTGCACTTGCCGGCCTACCTGAAGGACCAGGGCCTGATGAACCCGAACATCGCCGTCACGGCGCTGGCGCTGATCGGCCTGTTCAACATCGTCGGCTCCTACTACGCGGGCAAACTCGGTGGCAAGATCGCCAAGCGCTACTTATTGTCAGCCATCTACGTGACGCGCGCCGTGGTCATCACCGTGTTTCTGCTGGCGCCATTGTCGGCGTGGTCCGTGTACCTGTTCGCCGCCGGCATGGGCGTGCTGTGGCTGTCGACCGTGCCGCTGACGAACGGCATCATCGCCGGCATCTTCGGCGTGAAGCATTTGTCGATGCTGGCCGGGATGGTGTTCTTCTCGCACCAGGTGGGCAGTTTCCTCGGGGCGTGGCTGGGCGGCTATCTGTACGAGCACCAGGGCAGTTACCACATCGTGTGGATGATCACCATCGGCCTGGGCTTGCTGGCCGCGCTGATCAACCTGCCCATCGACGAGCGCGCCGTCAAGCGCGTGGCGGTGGCCGCGTAATGGCCAGTTGGCGCACATGGCTGTGGCGCCTGGCCGGCGCCGCGCTGCTGGCCCTCGTCTTCCTGGCCTATCTGCGCCCCGACTTCATGCTCGACCTGGCGAACCGCTTCTGGATGTGCATGTAGCAGGCATCCGGTCCTACACCTTCAAAAATTCCTCTTTCCCACCCAGCCAGCGCGCCAGATGCGCTTCCACGGTGGCCGCTGCGGCGGCCGTGGTGGCATGCAGCAGATCGTGCGCCACGTCGCGGGCCTGGTCTACCAGCCATTGATCCGTTTCCAGGTCGGCGAAGCGCAGCATGGCCTGGCCGGACTGGCGCGCGCCGAGGAATTCGCCGGGGCCGCGGATTTCCAGGTCGCGGCGGGCGATTTCAAAACCGTCCGTCGTTTCGCGCATGGTCATCAAACGCTGGCGCGCCACGCCACCCAGGGGGCCCTGGTACAGCAGCAGGCAGACGCTGGCCGCCGTGCCGCGGCCCACGCGGCCACGCAGCTGGTGCAGCTGCGACAAGCCAAAACGCTCGGCGTGCTCGATCACCATCAGCGAGGCGTTCGGCACGTCGACGCCCACCTCGATGACGGTGGTGGCCACCAGCACGTGGATATGGCCGGCGATGAAGGCATCCATCACTTCCTGCTTTTCCGCCGGTTTCAAACGGCCGTGCACGAGGCCCACCTGCAGCGCGGGCAGGGCTTCGGCCAGCATCATGCAGGTGTCGGTGGCCGTCTGCAGCTGCAGCGCTTCCGACTCCTCGATCAGCGGGCAGACCCAGTACACCTGCCGGCCTTCCAGCGCGGCCGCATACACGCGGGCGATGACTTCGTCGCGCCGGTTCTGGTCGATGGCGCGCGTGACGATGGGGCTGCGTCCGGGCGGCAGCTCGTCGATCACGGACACTTCCAGGTCGGCGTAATACGTCATGGCCAGGGTGCGCGGGATCGGCGTGGCCGACATCATCAGCTGGTGCGGCACGGCCGCGCTGTCGCCCTTGTTGCGCAGGGTCAGGCGCTGACCCACGCCGAAGCGGTGCTGCTCGTCGACGATGACCAGGCCCAGTTTGGCAAACAGCACGTTGTCCTGGATCAGCGCATGCGTGCCGATCACCAGTTGCGCTTCGCCCGATTCGATCAGGGCCAGCGCCGCCGTCTTTTCCTTTTTCTTCAGGCTGCCCGTCAGCCACGCCACCTTGACGCCCAGCGGCTCCATCCAGGCGGCGATCTTGCGGAAGTGCTGCTCCGCCAGGATCTCCGTGGGCGCCATCAGCGCGGCCTGGTAGCCGCTGTCGATCGCTTGCGTGGCCGACAACGCGGCGACGACCGTCTTGCCGCTGCCGACGTCGCCCTGCAGCAGACGCTGCATCGGATACGGCTGGTGCAGATCGGCGCGGATTTCCTCGAGCACGCGCGCCTGCGCACCCGTCAGCTTGAAGGGCAGGGCGGCGCCGAAGGCATTCGATAAATTGCCGACGATGGGCAGGCAGGCCGCGCCTTTCGAGCGGCGCGCGCGCTGGGCGCGTTTCAGCGACAGCTGCTGCGCCAGCAGTTCATCGAACTTCATGCGCACCCAGGCCGGGTGCGAGCGGTCCATCAGCGCGCTTTCATCGATGTCCTGCGGCGGGTAGTGCAGCAGGTGCACGGCGGCGCGGAACGGCGACAGCTGCATCTGCTGCAACAGCTCGTCCGGCAAGGTGTCTTGCCAGTCGATGCGACGCATGGCGTCGGCGATCTCGCGCCGCAGCACGTGCTGCGACAGGCCTTCGCCGGACGGGTACACGGGCGTCAGGGCCGTCGGTAGCGGCGCGCCTTCGTTGACCACCTTATACGTCGGGTGCACCATCTCGGCGCCGAAAAAGCCGTGTTTGAGTTCGGCGCGCGCACGCACGCGCGTGCCTTCGGCCAGCTGCTTGACCTGGCTGCCATAAAAATTCATGAAGCGCAGCAGCAAATTGCCCGTTTCGTCGGCGATCGTCACCAGCAATTGCTTGCGCGGCTTGAAATTGACTTCGCACTTGGTGACGATACCCTCGACTTGCCACGACTCGCCACCGCGCAGGCAGGCGTCGCGTATGGTGTAGACCTTGGTCTCGTCCTCGTAGCGCATCGGCAGGTGCAGCACCAGGTCCATATCCGTGCGCAAGCCCAGTTTGGCCAGCCGGCTTTCCGTGCTGACCACTTTTTTGACGGCTTTCGGCTTCGCGGCCGGCTTGGCTGCGGGAGGAAGATCGGGCTTGGGTTCGGACATATCGGAGATTTTTGTGCCGCTAGCGTAAAATAGAGGGTTGTCCGGCACACCCTGTGCGTACCGCGGTTGTAAATTGTTGCGGCGGATTATTGTAATGCCTGTATAGGCGCACAGTATAGTGCCAGATGTTCCATTGCGCACTCCTAATCATTTTTGACGTACTTTTGAAGCAAAACGCATGTATTCGCTTTCCGATTTCGATTTTAATTTGCCGCAAGAAAACATTGCGCAAACTCCGTTGGCCGAGCGCAGCGCCTCGCGCCTGTTGCATCTGGACGGCGACACCCTGGTTGACCGCAGCTTTGCCGACATCGTCGGGCTGTTGCAGGCGGGCGACCTGCTGGTGATGAACGATACCCGCGTACTGAAAGCGCGTTTCTTCGGCGTCAAGGAAAGCGGCGGCAAGATCGAGGCGCTCGTCGAGCGCGTACTCGATGAGCGCACCGTGCTGGCCCAGGTGCGCGCGTCGAAGTCGCCGCCGCCCGGCTGCCGCATCCGCCTGGCCGATGCCTTCGATGTGACGGTCGGTCAGCGCGCCGGCGAATTCTTTACCTTGCACTTCGAGGCCGACGTGTTCGAGCTGATCGAGGCGCATGGCCGCTTGCCGCTGCCGCCGTACATCGAGCACGATGCGGACGAATTCGACGAAACGCGCTATCAGACCGTCTTCAACAAGGTGCCCGGCGCTGTCGCCGCGCCGACGGCCGGCCTGCATTTCGACCAGGCCCTGCTCGACCAGTTGAAGGCCAAGGGCGTCAACTTTGCCTATGTGACCCTGCACGTGGGCGCGGGTACCTTCCAGCCCGTGCGCACGGAGGTGCTGGCCGAACACAAGATGCACACCGAGTGGTACACCATGCCGCAGGAAACCGTCGACGCCGTGCGCGCCGCCCAACTTGCCGGGCGCGACGTGGTGGCCGTCGGCACGACCAGCTTGCGCGCGCTGGAATCGGCCTCGCAAAGCGGCCAGCTGGTGGCCGGCAGCGCCGACACGGCCCTGTTCATCACACCCGGCTATGCGTTTAAAACGGTGACGCGTTTGATCACCAACTTCCATTTGCCGAAGTCGACCCTGCTGATGCTGGTGTCGGCCTTTGCCGGCTATGAGCCGATCCGCAGCGCCTACGCGCATGCGATCGCGCAGAATTACCGTTTCTTCAGCTATGGCGACGCGATGCTGCTCACCACGCAATCGCGCGCTCCGTTGAACCTTGATACTCCCGTGAAAGACTGACATGCTGGAATTTAAACTACTCAAGACCGACACGAGCGGCCTGACCAAGGCACGCCGCGGCACCTTGAAACTCAACCATGGTGTCGTGCAGACGCCGATCTTCATGCCAGTGGGCACTTACGGCTCCGTGAAAGCCATGTCGCCGCTGGAACTCAACGAGATCGACGCGCAGATCATTCTGGGCAACACCTTTCACCTGTGGTTGCGTCCTGGCAACACCGTCATGGAAAAATTCGGCGGCTTGCATGGCTTTATGGGCTGGAACAAGCCGATTTTGACGGATTCGGGCGGTTTCCAGGTGTTTTCGCTGGGTGCCATGCGCAAGATCACGGAAGAGGGTGTGCATTTCAATTCGCCGATCAACGGTGATAAATTGTTCCTCTCGCCGGAAGTGTCGATGCAGGTGCAGCGCGTCTTGAATTCCGACATCGTCATGCAGTTCGACGAATGCACGCCGTACGAAATCCAGGGCCGTCCGGCCACCATCGAGGAAGCGGCCAAGTCCATGCGCATGTCCTTGCGCTGGGCGCAGCGCTCGAAGGACGAGTTCCACCGCGGTGAAAACCCGAATGCGCTGTTCGGCATCGTGCAGGGCGGCATGTTCGAAATGCTGCGCGACGAGTCCCTGGCCAAGCTCGAAGAGATCGATTTTCCCGGCATCGCCATCGGCGGCCTGTCCGTCGGCGAACCGAAGGAAGACATGATGCGCATGCTGGCCCACGTGGGCCCGCGCCTGCCGGCCAACAAGCCCCATTACCTGATGGGCGTGGGCACGCCGGAAGATCTGGTGGCCGGTGTCTCGAACGGTATCGACATGTTCGATTGCGTCATGCCGACGCGAAACGCCCGCAATGGCTGGCTGTTTACCCGTTTTGGCGACATCAAGATCAAGAACGCCAAGTACAAGGAAGACCAGGCGCCGCTCGACGAGACCTGCAGCTGCTATGCCTGCCGCAATTTCTCGCGCGCCTACCTGCACCATCTGCACCGCTCCAAGGAAATTCTCGGCGCGCGCCTCAATACCATCCACAACCTGCATTACTACCTGGACTTGATGCGCCAGATGCGCGAGGCACTGGACGAAGACCGTTTCCACGCGTTTACGCTGCAATTCCACGCGGAACGCGCACGCGGAACTTAAGAAATCCTTAGCTTGCACCCTGGCGGCAGCATGGCCGGAAGTTTTGTGTATTGGTGCTTGGACTGGGGCGATAAAGCATTGCATAATGCTTTTTTAGCCCCATTTAAAGTTGCCATGGCTGCAATTCGGGTTATGACGTATAGCCAATGCTAGAATACAGCGCTATTTTTTCAAACTGATTAGAACTGGAGTCACCGTGTTTTTCATTTCCAACGCTTATGCGCAAGCCCCAACCGAAGCCCTGGGCCTCGGCGGCAACCTGACCAGCTTCCTGCCGCTGGTATTGATGTTCGTGGTCATGTATTTCCTGATGATCCGCCCACAGCAAAAACGCGCCAAAGAACAACGGGCGATGATGGACGCGCTGGCCAAGGGTGACGAAGTCGTCACCGCCGGCGGCATGCTGGGCCGTGTTGTCAAGGTAGTGGACGCTTACGTCACCATCGAAGTGGCGGCCGGCACCGAAATCACGGTGCAAAAGAGCTCCATTACCACCTTGCTGCCTAAAGGCACCCTGAAGGCACTGTAATTCCTCGCTGTCATTGCCTCGGCAATGATAGACCCGGGGCGGCTATCCGCCGCCCCTCGGGACGCCTCCGACGCTCAACACTGAACGCTGAATCACTATGAATCGCTATCCTGCCTGGAAATACATCATCATCGTCGTCGCCTTATTGCTGGGCGCACTTTATACGGCGCCCAATTATTTCGGTGAATCACCGGCGCTGCAAGTAACCAGCGGCAAGTCGACCGTCAAAGTGACGGGCGATCTGATGACGCAAGTCGAGCAAATATTGACGAAAGAAAACGTCAAGTCGGAAGGTGTCACCATGGATGGCGCCGGCAACCTCGCCTCCGTGCGCGTGCGTTTCGCCGATCCCGATACCCAGTTCAAGGCGAAACTGGTGTTGGAAAAGGACCTCAATCCCGATTCCACCGATCCCGCGTACATCGTGACGGTCAACCTGCAAGCCAATACCCCGATGTGGATGCAAAAGCTGCATGCCTTGCCCATGTTCCTGGGCCTGGACTTGCGCGGTGGCGTGCACTTCCTGATGCAGGTCGATGCGAAAGCCGTACTGAACAAGAAAGTCCAAGGCGTCCAGTCCGCTTCGCGTAGCGTGTTGCGCGACAAGAATATCCGCCACGCCGGCATCGAGCGCGTGGGTGACAGCGTGCAGATCAACTTCCGTGACGCGGAAACGCGCCTGAAGGCAAAGAATGTCTTGTCCGACCAGATGACGGAACTGGCGTTCGCCGATGCGGGCGAAGGCAGCGACCTGAAACTGAACATCACGCTGAAACCGGCCGCCCTGAAGGCGACCATCGACGAAGGCGTGAAACAGAATATCTCCACCCTGTCCAAGCGCGTCAACGAGCTGGGCGTGGCCGAGCCGCTGATCCAGCAGCAAGGTCCTGACCGCATCGTGGTGCAATTGCCTGGCGTGCAGGACGTGGCCCGCGCGAAAGCCATCATCGGCCGCACGGCGACCCTGGAAGTGCGCCTGGTCGATGAAAGCATCGTGCCTGGCACCGAACTGTCGAGCGCCATTCCATTCAACTCGGAACTGTTCACCGTCGGCAAGGGCGTGCCTGTCGTGCTGGCGAAAGACGTGATCCTGACGGGCGACTATATCTCCAGCGCCACGGCCAGCTTCGACCAGAACCAGCAGGCGGCCGTATCGATCGACCTGAACGGCGACGGCGGACGCAAGATGCGCGAAGCGACGCGCGAGCGCGTGGGCAAGCGCATGGCCATCGTGCTGTTTGAAAAGGGCAAGCCGGAAGTGCTGTCGGTTGCCACCATCCAGCAGGAACTCGGTTCGCGCTTCCAGATCACCGGCATGGGCGGCGCGGAAAACGCCAACGAACTGGCGCTGCTGCTGCGCTCGGGCGCCCTGTCCGCACCGATGACCGTCATCGAAGAACGCACGATCGGACCGCAACTGGGCGCGGAAAACATCGCCAAGGGCTTCCACTCGACCCTGTACGGTTTCATCGCCATCGCCATCTTCATGATCGCCTATTACATGCTGTTCGGCGCCTTCAGCGTGCTGGCCCTGGCGGCCAACCTGCTGTTGCTGATCGCCTTGCTGTCGATGATCCAGGTGACGTTGACCTTGCCCGGTATCGCCGCTATCGCGCTGGCGCTGGGCATGGCGATTGACGCCAACGTGCTGATCAATGAACGTATCCGCGAAGAGCTGCGCGCCGGCAATACGCCGCAAGCGGCGATCGCCGCCGGCTTCGACCGCGCCTGGGCCACGATTCTGGACTCGAACGTGACCACCCTGATCGTCGGCCTGGCATTGCTGGCCTTCGGCAGCGGTCCTGTGCGCGGCTTCGCTGTCGTGCATTGCCTGGGTATTCTGACCTCGATGTTCTCCTCCGTGTTCGTTTCGCGCGGCGTGGTCAACCTCTGGTATGGCCGCAAGAAAAAGCTGACGACCTTGTCGATCGGCACGGTGTGGGTGCCGGGCGCGAGCAAATAAGCGACGGCCCGACTTACCGAATAGCGTCAACAGCGATAGCGTCCGGAGGCACAGCCACCGGACGCACAGAATAGAACTCAGAGGATTTCATGGAATTTTTCCGGATCAAAAAAGATATTCCCTTCATGCGCCATGCGTTGATTTTCAACGTCATCTCGGCCGTGACCTTCCTTGCCGCCGTCTTCTTCCTGTTCCACAAGGGCTTGCACCTGTCCGTGGAATTCAAGGGCGGCACCCTGATGGAGGTGAAGTACCCGAAAGCGGCCAACCTCGAAGGCATACGCGGCACCCTGATCAAGATGGGCTACGAAGAGCCGGGCGTGACCAGCTTCGATACGGCGCGCGATGTGATGATCCGCCTGCCGGTGGAAAATGGCGTCAGCGCCGCGAATACCTCGCAGCGCGTGTTTGACGCGCTGTGCAAGGCCGAGCAGGGCACGACCAAGGGCATCGATACCGTCACCGACAAGGGCGAGCATGTGCTCAAGAACGCCTGCATGGATGCCGCCGGCAATGAAGCGGTGGTACTGCAGAAGGTCGAATTCGTCGGTCCGCAAGTGGGCGAGGAACTGAAGCAGAATGGCTTGAACGCGCTGGTGATGGTGATTCTGGGCGTGATGGCTTATCTGGCCGTGCGCTTCGAATGGAAATACGCTGTCTCGGCGATTATCGCCAACTTGCATGACGTGGTCATCATCCTGGGCTTCTTCGCTTTCTTCCAGTGGGAATTCTCGCTGACGGTACTGGCGGCGATCCTGGCGGTGCTCGGCTATTCCGTCAACGAATCGGTGGTGATCTTTGACCGTATCCGCGAAAACTTCCGCAAGCAGCGCAAGGCAACCGTGCATGAAGTGATCGACAGTGCGATCACCAGCACCATTTCGCGTACCATCATCACCCACGGTTCCACCCAGATGATGGTGCTGTCGATGCTGGTCTTCGGCGGGCAGACCCTGCACCACTTCGCACTGGCGCTGACCATCGGTATCTGCTTCGGTATTTACTCGTCCGTGTTCGTCGCGGCCTCGATCGCCATGTGGCTGGGCGTCAAGCGCGAAGACTTGATCAAGCCGGTCAAGGAAAAAGACGAAACCGACGGCGCCGTGGTGTAAGCGCAGGGTTTTTTGCAGCTTGAATGAAGAACGATCACCGTTTGCGGTGGTCGTTTTTTTTTGTGGTGGATGACGATGAAGCGTTTTTTATGCGTAGGTATGATGGCGGGCGTGACGGCATTGGCCGGCGCCGCCGATTTCAGCCGCACTGGCAACGACAGCATTGCCATGCGCGGCCCGGTTGCCGAGGGCGACGTGGACAAGCTGCGGCTGCTGGCCACGCCGGGCACCGCGCTGTTGCGCGTCAATAGCGATGCTGGCGACGCGCAGGCGGCGATGCAGCTGGGCCGCCTGGTGCGCCAGCTGCGGCTCGATATCGCCATCGACACCGTGTGCGCAGGCAGTTGCGCCCTGTACGTTTTTCCCGCTGCTCGCGGCAAGAGCATTCCGATGGACGCCGTGCTGGCGCTACAGGAATCGGCCTTTTTGCGCGCGCAGGCGGACCGGGCGCAGCTGCGGCGCACCCTGGTCGAAGCGGGCGTGGCGGCCGAGGACCTGGACAGTGAAACGCAAGCGCTGGCAGCCCAGTTGGCAGAGACGGCGGCGCTGGAAGCGGCGTTTGCCGCGCAGCTGCGCATAGCCCCCGCCTTTTACCGCGACTTCCGGCAAGTGGCGGCGCAGGCCGAGAGCGTGCGTCAGCGCTTTCCCGACCAGGAGGCGGCCGTCTACTGGTGGCCGGCCGCCGCCCGCCTGCAGCGCTGCTACGGCATCGGCGACGTGGACGAGGGCACGCGCGCGGCGCGCCTGGCGCCCGATGGCTATCTGTACGTGCCGGCCCTGTCGGCCCTCGTCATGGGCGACCAGGCCTTGCAGGGCTGTCCATGAGCCGCAGCGGCCGTTTGTTCCTGCTGATGGACGCCATGCGCGCCAGGCGCGTGCCCGTCACGGCGGCCCAGCTGGCGCAGCAGCTGGGCGTGTCCGAGCGCACGATTTACCGCGATATCCAGACCCTGGCCGAACTGGGCGCGCCCCTGCAGGGCGAGGCCGGTATCGGCTATGTGCTGCGCCGTGGCGCCTTCCTGCCGCCGCTGATGTTCGGCGCCGATGAACTGGAAGCGCTGGTGCTGGGTGCGCGCTGGGTGCGCCGGCAGGGCGATGCGGGCCTGGCGCAGGCGGCCAGCAATGCCCTGGCCAAGATCGCGGCCGCCTCGCCGCGCGACCTGCGCGACAGCATGGCCGAGACCAGCTTGTGGGTGCCGCTGGGGCGCCCCGCCGATGGCACGCAGGCGGCCGACCGTTACGTGCAGCCCGTGCGCGAAGCGATCCGCTACGAACAGAAAATCACGCTCGCCTATCAGGATGAGCATGGCAGCGCCACCTCGCGCACGGTGTGGCCGTTCGCGCTGGCCTTTTTCGAAGGCAAGCGCCTGCTGGCCGCCTGGTGCGAGCTGCGCGGCGATTACCGGCATTTTCGCATCGACCGCATCGCCAGCGTGCGGCAGCACGAGGAACGCTATCCCACGCGGCGCCACGTGCTGCTCGATGCCTGGCGCAAGGCGCACGAGATTGATCCGGAATCCTGATTTCGCTCCTGACAAAAACTGTCAGTGACGGCGACTACGATGGTGACTTCCTCACTCACCGGAGCCATCTACTATGCGCCTGTACCACCACCCCATGTCCTCGAATGCCCGCCGTGCCCTGATGACGGCGATCCACCTCGGCCTGCCTCTGGAACTGGCCGAAGTCGACTTGATGAATGCGGACGACCGCCGCCGCCTGGGCGAACTGAACCCGAACGGCAAGGTGCCCGTGCTGGCCGATGGTGATTTCCTGCTGTGGGAATCGTGCGCCATCATGCAATACCTGGCCGAGCAGGTGCCGGGTCAGACGCTTTATCCGCAGGCGCCGCAAGCCCGCGCCGACGTCAACCGCTGGCTGTTCTGGGCCGCGCAGCACTTCGCGCCGGCCATCAGCGTGCTGGCCTGGGAACGCGCCTGGAAGGGCATGACGGGTAATGGTCCGGCGGATCCGCTGGAAGAGGCGCGCGGCGAGCGCGACCTGCATGAGTGTGCCGTGGTGCTGGACGCGCATCTGGCGGGGCGCAGCTGGATCCACGGAGACGATGTGACCCTGGCCGATTTCGCCGTGGCCGCGCCGCTGATGTACAGCGAGGCCGTGCGGCTGCCGCTGGCGCAGTACCAGCATATCCAGGCGTGGTTTGCCCGCGTGCGGCAGCTGCGCGCCTGGCAGGAAACGGATGTGGAGCTGTTGCCGGGATAATCTGCGCGCTAAGTGTGCCAGCGCACGGAGCTGGTGCGGAGCAACGCATAAGATAGGGCTGTCTCTTTCAGGACATCCCTAGCTTTGGACTTTACCCGCTTTCGAGCGGGTTTTTTTTGAATAGCGGCTTGATAAATTGATAATCGCTGCGCAGATGGGATGCATCTCCCTTCCAGCAGGTACGCCATGTTCATGCCACGCCATCCGAAACCCCTGTTGAGTACCAAGGCGGCCGCCATGCAAGTCGTCCAGCAAAAGCAGGGAACGCAGGCCATGGACAAGCATGTGCTGATCGTCGACGTGCCAAAGCCGGCGCCAGGCGTGTCGATCATGCCGCCGGTGCCGGTAAAACAGGATTAATGCACCAGCACCTTCAGCAGCGACTGCACTTCATCGTCCGATTCTTCCATGATGCTCGACAGGGTCGCATCGTCGCCGATCACGCAATCGATGCTGCCGGCGGCGCGGGCGGCGCGCACGGCGATGGCGGCCGGGCTTTCGTTGAGGGGCGACGAGACGGGCGCCAGGTCATTCGCCAGCAGCAGGGTGTCGCCCAGCGATTCGGGCGGAATGGCGCGCAAGCCTTCCCACAGCGCACCGATGGCGCCCATCACCGCTTCCGGCACCTTCAGTTTGGCCAGGACGCCGTGGCCGATGGCCTGTTCGCCATGTTCGACCCAGTCTTCTGGTTCGCCGTCGAGGATGCCGGGGAATTCGGCCGCGCGCGACAACAGATAAAAGCCGCCCACTTCATGCATGATGCCTGCAAACAGGGCCGTATCGGGGTCCACCTTGGTGACGCGGCGGGCCAGTACCTGCGACAGGGCCGCCACGTGGGCCGTATGCTCCCACAGCTGGTTGGCCTTCGCTTGCATCACGGGATCGGTGATGGTGCTGCCCAGCTGGCGCACGATCAGCGATGCCACCACCGATTGCAGGGTGCGCACGCCGAGCCGCTGCACGGCGTTGCGCACGCTGGTGATTTCATTGCCGGAACGGTTGAACGCCACGGAATTGGCGATGGCCACCGTGCGCGCGGCCAGCAGCGGGTCAGCCTGCACCAGCTTGGCGGCGGCCTCGATATGGCAGTCGGGATCGGCCAGCGCCTCTTGCAGCTTGAGCGAAGCGTCCACATTGGCAGGAAAGGTCAGCTCGCCACGAGCGGCTTGTGCGGCGATGCTTTTAAAGGCGTCGAGTCTGTTCATTGAAAAAATTATACTCGCAATATTTCCGTACGGAACTTTTTAACCATGATCTTTTCGCAAACAGCTTAGCAAAAGGCAAGCAAAGCCCCGTAAACGGAAAAAGGCATGCCCCGGTATCGGCGGCATGCCTCTTTTGATAACGCGAGCGTTATCAGTCTGCTTCGCTAAATATCGCGTCGCAGCCTTCAACGAGCTCATCGCTGTCTTCCAGTTCATCCGTCAAGCCCAGGTCGAACAATTCCTCGACGGCGTTCATGAAGCTGTTGTGCTTGGTGGCGCCGATCAGGCGGTAGATTTCGCCGTCTTCGTTGCGCACGCCGATGATCAGTTTTTCCTGGCGCACCAGTTCCGGCGTGCTGGCGTTGAGCAGCAGGTTGCCGATGATGTGTTTATCGAAATGAGCAGGCTTTTTGCCTTCGAGCAGTGAGGTTTTCAACTTGGTTTCCTTTGTCTTGTTTGAATGTCTGTGCTTGGTGAATGGTCAGCCGTTGGCGATGGCCTGTTTCAAGCCCGCCAGGGTGCTTTCCAGGCGTATGAAATCGTCTTCGGTATAGCCGTCGAACAGGCGCTGGCCCTGTTTTGTCAGCTTGGGGAACACGTCATGGAACACCTGTTCTCCCTCGCAGCTCAGGCGCACGTAATAGGAACGCTTGTCGCGCGGACAACGTTCGCGGATCACCAGCCCCTTTTGTTCCAGTCGGTCCACCACGCCCGTCAAGGTACCCTTGGTAATCAGGGTTTTCTGGCCCAGTTCCTTGTAGGACATGCCGGAGGTGTTGCCGAGCGTGGCGATGATGTCGAATTGCGCATGCGTCAAGCCGTACTGGCGCACGAAGTCGCCAGAAAACCGCTCGAAGCCTTGCATGCATTCGGCCAGCAGCCGGATACTTTTTAAATATCGTTCACCCATGGGGGTGATTATATCCTTCCGCCCCGCTTTTTTCCGCCGCGCCGGGATGCGCCCTTGCACGCGGGTCTCGATGGGGCGGAAGTCCGGTATCATGTGGGCAACTCAGCCCTTGCCCCTGGCCCGCCTCGCCGATGTCCTTCGCTAATCTTTCCCGTATCGGCCTCGACAAACCGCTGCGTTTGCTGCTGGTGCATGCCGGCGATGCCGAGTCGATCACCTGGGCCGGCCTGGTGCAGCCGCTGCGCCTGTGCGCGCGTGCGCTGGGGCCGGACGCCCTGCGGCTGGACGTGCGCACGCCGGAACAGGTGGCCGCGCAGGGCGGCAACTGGCATATCGCGCTGCTGGTGGCCGACGAGACGGAGGCGCCGCTGCGCGCGGAGCTGTGCCGGGCCGTGATCGAACGCTGCCGTTCGGCGCCATTCTGGGGCGGCGTGGGCGCGGCCGTGCTGTGGCTGGCCGACGCGGGTGTCATGGATGGCGTGCGCATCGCCTTGCCGTGGGCCCTGTACGCGGATGCGGAAGCGAAGGTCGAACGGGCCATTTTAACGCCGCACCTGTTCGATATCGACGGCCCGCACATCACCTGTTGCGGCGGCGCGGCCAGCATCGACTTTTCGCTGACCCTGATCGAAACGATCTTTGGCGCCGACGTGCAGGCACTCGTCAAGGAAGCGCTGTGCGTGGACAAGGTGCGCGGCAAGGAAGAGCGCCAGAGGGTGGCCCTGCAGGCGCGTTTCGGCGTGCTGCAGCCGAAATTGTCCGAAGCGGTGACCTTGATGGAAGCCAATATCGAGGAGCCGCTGTCGACCGACGACATCGCCAGCCTGGTGGGCTTGTCGCGGCGCCAGCTGGAGCGGTTGTTCAAGCAATACCTGGGCAGCTTGCCGTCGCGCTACTACCTGGAACTGCGCCTGCAGCGCTCGCGGCAATTGTTGCTTGATACGCATTATTCCATCGTGCAAGTCGGCCTGATGTGCGGCTTTTCCTCCGGTTCGCACTTTTCCACGGCCTTTGGCACCCTGTTTGGCAATACGCCGCGGGAAGAGCGGCAGCGCAAGCTCATGCCACCCGCGTAATTAAGCAAGCCCGGCTGTGATGAATTGTGAAAATCCTTGTCGCAGATTCAAAAGAGTTTTAGCATCCCGCTTTTTATAATGCAGTACACACGTAGCTGTCGTAGCTGCGGAGTACCTAACATATTGATGGGGAAATGCTATGAATGCCAAGCTTGATTCGACCGTAACGGCTCGTCCAGTCACCCGGGAAACCTTTGACCAGGTCCTCGTTCCTACCTACGCCCCTGCAGCCATGGTGCCCGTGCGCGGTTCCGGTCTGGATCTGTGGGACCAGACCGGCAAGCATTACCTCGATTTCACCTCCGGCATCGCCGTCAACAGCCTGGGCCACTGCCATCCGGCCCTGGTCGACGTGCTGACCAAGCAAATCAATAATTTGTGGCATTTGGGCAACGGCTATACCAACGAGCCTGTCCTGCGCCTGGCGCTGGCCCTGACGGAAGCGACCTTCGCCGACCGCGCCTTCTTCTGCAACTCGGGCGCGGAAGCCAACGAAGCGGCCCTGAAACTGGCGCGCAAGTACGCGCACACCAAGTTTGGCGCGCACAAGTCGCGTATCATCTCGTGCTTCAGCTCTTTCCACGGCCGCACCCTGTTTACGGTCTCCGTCGGCGGCCAGGCCAAGTACACGGAAGGCTTCGAGCCGCTGCCGCCGTCGATCGACCACATCGCCTACAACGACATCGAAGCGGCGCGCGCCGCCATCGGCGATGACGTGTGCGCCGTGATCGTCGAGCCGGTACAAGGCGAAGGCGGCGTGGTGCCGGGCAACCCTGAGTTCCTGAAGGAATTGCGCGCCCTGTGCGACAAGACGGGCGCCCTGTTGATTTTCGACGAAGTCCAGAGCGGCATGGGCCGCACTGGCGCGTTGTTCGCCTACATGGGCTACGGCGTCACGCCGGACATCCTGACGGCCGCCAAGGCGCTGGGCAACGGCTACCCGATCGGCGCCATGCTGACCACGAATGAACTGGCGCAGACCCTGGCCGTCGGCACCCACGGCACCACCTACGGCGGTAACCCGTTGGCCGCCACCGTGGCCTTGACCGTGCTGGAGACGATCAACACGCCGGCATTCCTGGCGCGCGTGAAAGAAGCGAGCGTCAACACCATCGCCATGCTGCAAGGCTTGATCACGGATTACCCGCAAGTGTTCTCCATCGTGCGCGGCAGCGGTTTGCTGCTGGGCCTGGTAGTCAGCGATGCTTACAAAGGCCGCGCGAAAGACATCCAGAAAGCGGCCGAAGCGCAAGGCTTGATGGTGCTGATCGCCGGCATGGACGTGGTGCGCCTGGCGCCGGCCCTGATCGTCTCGGACGAGCAAATCGCCGAAGCGGGCCGTCTGCTGCGCGTGGCCATCGACGGCATGCTGAAAGCCTGAAGCTAGCCCCGCTCCCTGTTTGATCACCGGCCCGCCGCTTTGCTGCGGGCCGGCTTGGTTCTACCCGGGTATTTAGCCCAAGTATCGTCAGCATTGAAGGAGTACCCATGTATGTTGTCCGTCCGGTAGAAATTGCGGATATCGCAGCCCTCGAAGCGCTGGCCGCGGTAACCATGCCGGGTGTCCATACCCTGCCGAAGACGCGCGAAAAAATCGCCGCCTCCGTCGAGCGCTCCATCGCCTCGTTTGCCGCCCATGTCGACATCCCCAGCGAAGAGTCGTATCTCTTCGTGCTTGAATCCCTGCTCGACAAGAGCATTGCCGGCACGGCCGCCATCTTTGCCTCGGCCGGCTCGAACGGCACCTATTTTTCCTTTCGCAACGACGTCATCCAGCAAGTCTCGCGCGACCTGAACATCAGCCACAGCGTGCATGCGCTGACCCTGTGCTCGGAGTTGACGGCATACTCGCAGCTGTCCGGTTTCTATGTGCGCAACATGGAGCAGGCGGGCCTGGAAGCGGCCCTGTTGTCGCGCGCGCGGCTGCTGTTCGCCGTACTGGCGCCTCACCGCTTCGGCGACCGCTTCTTCGTGCCGCTGGCCGGCATCACGGACGCCAACGGCCAGTCGCCGTTCTGGGATGCGCTGGGCCGCAAGTTCTTCCAGATGGATTTCCTCGATGCCGAAAAAGTCATCGGCGGCGCGCGCAACCGCACCCTGATCGTGGAACTGATGCCGCATTACCCCGTGTACGTGCCGCTGCTGCCCGGCGACGCGCAGGCGGCCATGGGCCAGATCCATCCGAGCGGCGAACTGGCATTCAATTTGCTGACGGAAGAAGGCTTTGAAGCCGACGATTACATCGACATCTTCGATGGCGGTCCGATCCTGCAGGCACACAAGCATGCGCTGCGCTCGTTTACGGGCTCGCTCACGCGCCGCGTCGTCGCAGGCGTCACGCCCAGCCGCACGGGCCTGAAAGTGCATTACGCGGTCGCATCGGGCGCGGAACGCAACTTCCGCGCCGTCACCTTTACCTGCGATGCGCTCGAAGCGCAGGACACCGTCGGCTTGCCGCCCGAGCTGCTTGAAGCGCTGGCCGTGGCCGAAGGCGACAGCGTCATTTGCGTGCGCATTTAACCGAGAGAACATTATGCTAGTAGTACGCGCCATCAACGCTTCTGACCTGGACGCCCTGTACGGCTTGGCCAGCCAGGTCGGCACCGGCATGACCACCCTCAAGCCGGACATGAAAATGCTGGGCGACCGCCTGGCCATCGCCTGCGCTTCGTTCGCCGAAACCATCCCGCCCGAAAAGCGCGACTACATGTTCGTCATGGAGGATACGGATACGGGCCGCCTGGCCGGCGTGTGCGCCATCAAGGGCGCCGTGGGCCTGGAAGAGCCGTTCTATAACTACCGCATCGGCACCCTGGTCCACTCCAGCCGCGAACTCGATGTGTTTACGCGCATGGAAACGCTGTACCTGTCGAACGACCTGACGGGCAGCACGGAACTGTGCTCGCTGTTTCTGCACCCTGATTACCGCAGCGGCAACAACGGCAAGCTGCTGTCGAAAAGCCGCTTCCTGTTCATCGCCCAGTTCCCGCACCTGTTCACGGAAAAGCTGATCGCCGAAATGCGCGGCTACCAGGCGCCGGACGGCAGCTCGCCGTTCTATGAAGGCCTGGGGCGCCACTTCTTCAAGATGGATTTCCACCACGTCGACGACTTGACGAGCCTGGGCAAGAAATCCTTCATCGCCGAATTGATGCCGCGCCAACCGATGTACGTGGCCTACCTGCCCGACGAGGCGCAGGAAGTCATTGGCAAGGTGCATCTGAGCACGGCGCCCGCGCGCCGCCTGCTGGAACAGGAAGGCTTGCACTTCGAAGGCTATGTCGATATTTTCGACGCCGGTCCCGTGCTGCAGGCGCGCGTGTCCGAGTTGCGCGCCATGCGCGACAGCATGCCGGCCGTGCTCGACGCCGCGACTGTGCCAGTGCCTGTGCCGGAAGTGTGCGGCGACACGGCCCTGGCCGAACCTTACCTGGTGTCGAACACCGACCTGAAAGATTTCCGCATGATCGTCACCGGCGCCAATCCGCACAGCGGCAAGATCGCGCTGGACGACGATGAACTGCATCTGCTGCGCTGCCATCACGGCGACACCGTGCGCACCTTGTCACTCAACCCGAGGAAGCATCCCCATGTCTAAATCGTCCAACCTTAATTCATCTACCGCAGCATCGAACTTCATCAACGGCGCCTGGCTGCCGGGCACGGGCCGCGAACTGCTCACCATCGACCCGTCGACCGGCAAGCAGACCTGGGCCAGCCTGGAAGCGACGCCAACGCAGGTCGAACAGGCGTGCCAGGCCGCGCGCGCCGCTTTCGAAGCATGGGCCGACACGCCCGTCGAAGAGCGCATCGCCATCTGCGTGCGCTTTCGCGAACTGCTCAAGGAGCATGCGGAAGCGCTGGCGCTGCTGATCTCGGAAGAAGTGGGTAAACCATTGTGGGAGTCGCGCACGGAAGTGGCCACCATGGCCAACAAGATCGATATCTCGGTGCAGTCGTATAACGCGCGCACGGGCATCACGCAAAGCAAGATCGCCGATGGCGACGCCGTGCTGCGCCACCGCCCGCATGGCGTGTTCGGCGTTTTCGGCCCGTACAATTTCCCCGGTCACCTGCCGAACGGCCACATCGTGCCGGCCCTGATCGCCGGTAACACCATCGTCTTCAAGCCCAGCGAATATGCGCCGCGCACGGCCATCAAAACCGTGCAGCTGTGGCAGCAGGCCGGCTTGCCGGATGGCGTGGTCAACCTCGTCAACGGCGGGCGCGATACGGGCGTGGCGCTGGGCGCCAATCCACACCTCGATGGCGTATTGTTTACGGGTTCGTGCCAGACGGGCATCAGCCTGCACCGCCAGTTCGGCGGCCAGCCGGGCAAGATGCTGGCGCTGGAAATGGGCGGCAATAACGCTTTGGTGGTGTGGGATGTGAAGGACGTGGACGCGGCCGTGCACCACGCGATCTTCTCTGCCTTTGTGTCGGCCGGCCAGCGCTGCACCTGCGCGCGCCGTTTGGTGGTACAAGATAATGCCGCCGGGGTGGCTTTTATAGCGCGCCTGGTGGAAGTGGCCGCGAAACTGGGCATCGGCGCGTCCGACGCCCAACCGCAGCCATTCATGGGCCCCGTGGTTTCAAACGCCGTGGCCGCGCGCCTGGTGCAGGCGCAATCGGACATGGTTGCCAAGGGCGGCACCACCTTGCTGCAGATGCGCCAGTTGAATCCCGAGGCGGGTTTTGTCACGGCTGGTATCGTCGATGTCACCAACGCCACCGGCATCCCCGACGAGGAATGGTTCGGCCCACTGCTGCAAGTGATACGCGTGGCCGATTTCAACGCGGCCCTGAAGGTCGCCAACGCCACCGAATTCGGCCTGGCCGCGGCGCTCCTATCCGACGACCCGGCCCTGTGGAAAACCTTCCAGGTACGCGCGCGCGCCGGCATCATCAACTGGAACCGTCCGACCACGGGCGCGGCCAGCACGGCACCGTTCGGCGGCATCGGCAAGTCGGGCAACCACCGTCCGAGCGCGTATTACGCGGCTGACTATTGTGCCTACCCGGTCGCCTCGATCGAGAACGGCGCGCTGGAAATGCCGGCCAAGCTGTCGCCTGGCCTGAATTTTTAAGGAAACTCCCCATGCACAGCACGCGCGAATACAATTTTGACGGCCTGGTCGGGCCATCGCATAACTATGCCGGACTCTCATTCGGCAACGTGGCCTCGTTCAGCAATGTGAAAAGCGCTTCGAATCCGAAGCAGGCCGCCTTGCAGGGCCTGGCCAAGATGCGCGCCCTGGCCGCGCGCGGCTTTGCGCAAGCCTTGCTGCCGCCACAGGACCGGCCGAATTTCCGCCTGCTGCGCTCCATCGGCTTCACGGGCACGGATGCCGAAGTGCTGGCGCGCGCCTACAAGGAATCCCCGGTGATTCTGGCCTGCGCGTATTCCGCCTCGCCCATGTGGACGGCGAACGCCGCCACGGTCAGCCCGTCGGCCGATACGCAGGATGGCCGCGTGCATTTCACGGCCGCCAACCTGAATAACAAGCTGCACCGCGCCTTCGAGCACGCGCAGTCTGCGCGCAGCCTGCGCGCCATTTTCAGCGACGACAAGCACTTCGCCGTGCACGACGCGCTGCCGCCCACGCCCGCCTTTGGCGACGAGGGCGCGGCCAACCACACGCGTCTGGGCGCCAGCCACGGCGCGCCATCCGTTGAACTGTTCGTGTATGGCCGGGTGGAGTTCGACCCATCGGCGCCGTCGCCGAAGCGCTATCCGGCGCGCCAGACGCTGGAAGCGTCGCAAGCCGTGGCGCGTCTGCATGGCCTGGACGCGAAGCGCACCGTGTACGTGCAGCAGAACCCGGACGTGATCGACCAGGGCGTGTTCCATAACGACGTCATCGCCGTCGGCAATGGCAATGTGCTGTTCTATCACGAGCAGGCGTTTGCCGATGAAGAAGCCAGCCTCTCGCAGCTGCATCGCGCCGTCGCCGCCACGGGCGCGCAGCTGGACGCGCTGCGCGTGGACACGGGCCAGGTGCCGATCCAGGATGCGGTGACCAGCTATCTGTTCAACAGCCAGTTGCTGACGAAAGAGGGCGGCAAGATGGCGCTGGTGATCCCGCAGGAGTGCCAGGAAAACCGCGCCGTGTCGCGCTACCTGGAAGGCCTGGTGGCCAGCGGTGGTCCGATTGACGAACTGATTCATTTCGATCTGCGCCAGAGCATGCGCAACGGCGGCGGGCCCGCCTGCCTGCGTTTGCGCGTGGCCCTGACGCAAACCGAGGCGCGCGCCATGCATCAGGGCGTGATCATGACGGAAACGCTGTACCATCGTCTGGTGCAGTGGGTGGAAAAACACTACCGCGACCATCTGGAGCCGGGCGACCTGGCCGACCCGCAGCTGGCGCTGGAAGTGCATGCGGCGCTTGAAGAATTGACGATCATCCTCAACTTACCGGGATTGTACGACTTGTAGGCGATAGAAAAAACACAGAAAAAATCCGAGACAACTATCCGTAGCACAGACAGAATTGGACGGGCGACCCCCGTCTCTTGACACCGCTGCCGCGCAGCCACAAGCCCGAACGACAGCGTTGGACATTCACATTACCGTAATGGAGATGCAAGATGAATCACACGCCACAAGATTTGCGTACACAAACGCTGGAGTTGATTAACGCGGCTGGCAATGCAGGCAAGGCGGCAGCGCCTGTCGTGCAGCTGGTGCAGGCATGGCTCGACTCGCTCGACGCCGAAGACCTGGCCGACATCGCGCCCGACAGCCTGGCGCCCGTGCTGGTCGACGGCTTCACGCAAGCGGCCAAGCGCACCGGCAACGGCTGCCAGATCGCCACCCTGCGTTATGCGGATGGCCGTGGCGGCATGGCGAGCGCCTTGCTGATCCTGAACGAAGACATGCCTTACCTGGTCGACTCCATCGTCATGGCCATGCGCCGCCAGCACCTGGCCGTGCGCGGCGTGATGAATACCGTGCTGCCCGTGCGCCGCGCTCTTGATGGCAGCGTTGAAGCGGTGCGCCAGTCTGGCGACCCGCTCGAATCGTATGTGCTGGTGCTGCTCGACGAAGAACTGGCGCCGCAAGCCCAGACCGCGCTGGTCGCCGCCCTGGAGACGGTCGCGCGCGACGCCGCCATCGTGCGCCGCGATGCCGCCGCCATGAGCGAGCGCCTGGCCACTGTGGCCACGGCTGCATCGCAGCATGGCGAAGAAGGCGCGGAAGTGGCGGCCTTCCTGGAGTGGGCCCGCAGTGGCGGCTTTGAAGTATTCGGCTACGCCTATTACCGCGTCAAGCCGGGCGTGCGCGAACTCGAACGCGACATTCCTAGCCGTGTTGGCGTGCTGCAGGATACGGCGCACCCGGTCTACGGCACCTGCCTGGCGAATATTCCCGGCGACTTCGACACCCTGGCCAAGCGCGACTCGGCGCTGTCCATCGTCAAGGCCGACGTGGCGGGCACTTTGCACCGCGACCAGCAGCTCGACTTCATCGGCGTGCGCGACATGGATGCGCAAGGCGCGATTCTGGGCGAGCATTGCTTCGTCGGCCTGTTCACCCGTGCCGGCAACTCCACCCCGCTGGCGGCGCTGCCGTTTGCGCGCGGCCGCGTGGCCAAGGTACTGAGCCTGGCCGGCGTGCGCCAGCAAGGCTTCCGCGCCGAGAAATTCCGCGAAATCCTTGAATCCCTGCCGCGCACGGAAGCGCTGGAAGCGGACCTCGACTGGCTGGCGCAAGTGTGTGGTGCCGTCGTCTCGCTGTACAAGCAGCCGCGCACCAAGGTCTTCGCGCGCCGCGACGTGTATGCGCGCCACCTGAACGTGCTGGTCTACCTGCCGCGCGAGCGCTACAGCGCCAGCGTGGCATCGAGCCTGGCGAAAGCCCTGCAAGCCAGTTCCGGCGCCACGCACGTGAGTATGCAAACCCTGGTGGCCGACGGCCCCCTGGCGCGCGTCTACCTGATCGCCCACGCCGCCCGCTACCCGCTGGACCTGGAAACGGATATCGAACAGCCGCTGCTGAGCGTGCTCGATGGCTGGCATAACGGCTTTGCCGCCGTGGCCGACGCCGTGCCTGACGTGGCCCTGCGCACCAGCCTGCGCAAACTGTGCGCTACCTTGCCGCTCGATTACGTGGCCGCCACCGCGCCGGCCGTCGCCTTCCGCGACCTCGACACCATCCTGCGCAACACGGATCCGGCGCACGTGGCCGTGCGCATCGAGACGGGCGCCGTCACCACGATTCGCCTGTACTCGGCCAACAAGGTGCCGCCGCTGTCGACCATCCTGCCGGCCCTGCACAATGCGGGCGTGGCCATCGACCGCGAACAGGCGTATTCCGTTTCGCTGTCCGACGGCACGCGCTATTTCGTCACCAGCCTGACGGTCGATGCGGCCAGCGCGGCGAAACTGGCGCAGCCATCCGTCGTCGCCGTCGCGCAGGAATTGTTTGCCGCCCTGTTCAACGACACGGCCGAAGATGGCCGCCTGAATGGCCTCGTCATCGAAGGCGGTTTGTCGACGCGCGAAGTGCAGCTGGTGCGCGCCTACACCAGCTACTGGCGCCAGACGGGCAGCCGCTTCTCGGTGCGCTACATCGCCGAAAGCCTGCGCAAGCAGCCGGCCCAGGTCGAAGCCCTGGTCGAAGCCTTCCTGCAGCGCTTTGATCCTTCGCTGTCCGACGCGCAGCATGCGACGGCCCTGGAAAGCATCGCCGCCATCAAGGCTGGCCTGCCTTCCGTGAACCACGCGGACACCGAGGAAATCCTCGGCGCGCTGGCCGACCTGATGGCCGCCACCCTGCGCACCAGCTACTTCCAGAACAATCAACAAGGCGACAAGATCATCTTCAAGTTCGACACCAGCAGCCTGGCGCTGGTGCCGGAACCGCGTCCTTACCGCGAGATTTTCGTCTTCTCGCGCCGCTTTGAAGGCGTGCACCTGCGCGGCGGCCCTGTCGCCCGTGGCGGCTTGCGCTGGTCGGACCGCATGGAAGACTACCGCACGGAAGTGCTTGGCCTGGTGAAGGCGCAGATGGTCAAGAACGCCGTCATCGTGCCGGCCGGCGCGAAGGGTGGTTTTGTCTGCAAGATGATGCCGAAGGATGCCGTGCGTGAAACCATCGCGGCCGAAGGCGAAGCCGTGTATCGCCTGTTCATTTCCAGCCTGCTGGAAGTGACGGACAACCGCTCGCTGGGCAATATCGTCCCGCCGGTCGACACCGTGTGCTTCGATGAAGCCGACCCGTATCTGGTGGTCGCTGCCGACAAGGGCACGGCCACGTTCTCGGACATCGCCAACGGCATCGCTGTGCAGCGCGGTTTCTGGCTCGGCGACGCGTTTGCCTCGGGCGGCTCGAACGGTTACGACCACAAGAAACTGGGCATCACCGCCAAGGGTGCGTTCGAAGCCGTGAAGCGCCACTTCTATGAAATGGACCACGACCTCAATACCACCCCGATCACGATGGTCGGCGTGGGCGACATGTCGGGCGACGTGTTCGGCAATGGCGTGTTGCTGTCGCGCCAGCTGAAACTGGTGGCCGCGTTCGACCACCGCCACATCTTCCTCGACCCGACACCGGACGTCGCCGTCTCGTTCGAGGAACGCGCGCGCCTGTTCGCCTTGCCGCGTTCCTCGTGGGACGACTACAACAAGGACTTGATATCTGCAGGCGGCGGCGTGTATCCGCGCTCCGCCCGCAGCATCGAACTGTCGCCGCAGATCCGCGCCGCGCTCGATATCGCGGAAACCTCGCTGGCGCCGGAAGAACTGATGCATCGCATCCTGAAATCCCCGGTGGACCTGTTCTACAACGGCGGCATCGGCACCTACATCAAGGCGTCGACGGAGAGCCACGCGCAAGTGAAGGACCGCGCGAATGACCACATCCGCGTCAGCGGCAATGAGCTGCGCGTAAAAGTCGTTGCCGAAGGCGGTAACCTCGGTGCGACGCAGGCGGGCCGTATCGAGTTCGCGCTGGCCGGTGGCCGCATCTTCACCGATGCGATCGACAACTCGGCCGGCGTGGATTGCTCGGACCATGAAGTGAACGTGAAAATCTGGCTGGACGTGGAAGTCAATGCGGGCAAGCTGACGGAAGCCGAACGCAATCGCGAGCTGTATGCGATGACGGACGACGTCGAGCGCCTGGTCTTGCGCGACAACACGCAGCAGACGCATTTGCTGGTGCGCGAGTTGCAGGCGCAAAGCGAAAGCGCCGTGCAGGATGGCTATGCCGCCCTGATCGCCAGCCTGGAAGAAGAAGGCGCCCTGTCGCGCGAACTGGAGCAGTTGCCGTCGGTGGCCGAACTGGCGCGCCGCAAGAGCGACGGTCGTGGCTTGAGCACGCCGGAGCTGGCGGTGGTGATCGCCAACGTGAAGAACCGCTTCAAGCGCATCCTGTCCGCCTTGCCGTTGACGGGCGAAACATGGGCCGAGCCGGTGCTCAAACCGTACTTCCCGTCCCTGCTGGTGGAAACCCGTTCGGCGCTCGACCATCCGCTGGCCAACGCCATTCTGGCGACCGTGCTGGCCAATGAAGTGATCAACCGCTGCGGCCCGCTGATGATCCGCAACCTGGCGGCGGAACACGGCGTGGACGAATCGACCGTGATCCTGGCCTGGGGCCAGGCATGGGTGGCGCTGAATCTGGCGCCCGTGTTCGACGCGCTCGATGCGGATGCCTTGACGATTCCACGCGACGTGTCGATCAAGGTCGACGCGCAAACGCGCGTGCTGCAGCAAACCATGATCGCCGGCGTGCTGTCGGTGCCGGCCGAGCAATTACGCGGCGCCGGTCTGGCCGAACTCACGCGCCTGTTTGGCGCGGAATCGAAGCGCGAGCTGCTCAAAGCCGTTGGCATCAAGTCGGAAGCGGCGCAGGTAGCCGGCTTGACGCCGGCCTTCGTGCAAGCGTGGGATGCGGTCGACGCGCTGGAAGTCGTTGCCGGCTTCCTGTTCCCGGCCCTGTCCGTGCCGCGTCCTGCTTCGATGGACCTGGCCGCCTTCCTGCAAGTGGGCCTGGCCCTGCGCAGCCAGGCGGGCATCGACACCCTGGAGCGTGGCCTGAAGCTGGCCGCGCAAGGCAAATCGCAGGAACAGTTGCGCAACTACGCGCAGCAGGCCCTGCGCCGCACGCAACAGCGTCTGCTGACGCAAGTGCTGGCGCGCGCCGAGCAAGGCAATGCGGGCCAGGCCGTCGATGCCGTGACGGGCGCGCTCGGCCTGTCGGCCTATGTGGCGGCGACGGAACTGGAGCAAGCCATGCTGGACGTATGGACCTTGTCGGAAGCCGTGAATAAAATCACGGCGAAAACCCCAGCGGAAGCGGCGGTGTAATGACGCAAGAAGTAACCCAGGTAGTAACACCGGTAGTGCAGGCGCTGGCGCAGGCCGATTTCAGCGGCGTGGCCCAGTTGTTTTCGGACGCCGGTTTCACGGTGGCCTTGCCGGCGCCCGGCATGCTGCAAGTCGTCAAACCGGGAGCCGGCCGCGCCAGCGTGGCCGTCTCGGTGGGCGTGCATGGCGACGAGACGGGACCGATCGAAGTGCTGGCGCATCTGCTCGACGCCTTGTCGCGCGATGCGTCCGCACTGGCCGTCGACCTGCTTGTCTGCGTGGGCAATGTCGATGCGATCCGGGCCGGCAAGCGTTTTATTGACGCCGACCTCAATCGCATGTTCCGCCCCGTGCGGGGCAGCCTGGCGCAAGCGGCGGAAAGCGCGCGCGCCGATGAAATGATCGCCGCGACAACAGCGTTCTTTGCAGCGGCCGGTCCCGTGCGCTGGCACCTGGATTTGCACACGGCCATCCGGCCTTCCGTGTACCCCACGTTTGCCATCGTGCCGGACCTGGTGGCCGACGACGCCAAGGCGCAGCTGATAGCCTGGCTGGGCCAGGCCGCCATCGGCGCCATCATCATGAACCCGCAGTCGGCCGGCACGTATAGCTATTATTCGGCCGAGCATTTCGGCGCGGCCGCCAGCACGGTGGAACTGGGCCGCGTGGGCACCCTGGGGCAGAACGATTTGTCCCTGTTCGACGACGTGTCGCGGGCGCTGGACGGCTTGCTGCGCGGCTTGCCTGCGCAGCCCGTCAAGGCAGCGCCGCACGTGTTCAAGGTGGCGCAGGAAATCATCAAGCACAGCGATGAATTCCGCATGGCGTTTGACCGCGGCACGCAGAATTTCACGTCCCTGCCGCAGCACGCCGTGATCGCCAGCGATGGCGACCACGTCTACACGGTGCGGCACGCGGAAGAGCTGGTGGTGTTTCCGAACCCGGACGTGCGCGTGGGTTTGCGTGCGGGCTTGATGGTCGTGCGCGTCTCCTGATCGTCCAGCCATGCACGGCATCAGGCGCCAGCCGGGGAAACCCGCCTGGCGCTTTTTTCATAAAAAGATGCCGCACAGAAATAATTATCCATTAAGCAATCAACTGGTTTAAAATATTTGCCCTTTTGCAAATTCCTGGACCGATCATGTTGAAACGCCTGCTGACAGCGCTGCTGTGCCTGACCCTCTCCGGCCTGACGGCTGCCGCCCCTGCCGAAGAGAAGGCCGCCGCACCGGAAATGACGGCCGAGCAATTCCTCGCCCAGTTGCACCTGCAGCGCGGCAAGATCACTTTGCCCGGTGGCATCGCCACCCTGGATTTGCCCGCCAATTTCCGTTATTTGTCGCCGACGGACGCCGAGCGCGTATTGGTCGACGCCTGGGGCAATCCGCCGGGCATGGAATCGCTGGGCATGATCGTGCCCGCCAAGATCAGCGTGCTTGAGCGCGATAGCTGGGGCGTGGTGGTGACGTATGAAAAGGAAGGGCATATCAAGGATGACGATGCGGACAGCATCAAGTACGACGAATTGCTCAAGGATATGCAGGCGTCCGTGCTGGAAAACAATGCGGAGCGCAAGAAGCAGGGCTATCCCGGCATCCATTTGATGGGCTGGGCGGAAAAACCCAGCTATGCCAAGGATACGCACAAGCTGTACTGGGCCAAGGATTTGATGGTCGATGGCGGCGAGCACTCGCTGAACTACAACGTGCGCGTGCTGGGCCGTGAAGGCGTGCTGAACCTGAACGCGATTGCCAGCATGCAGCAGATCGCGACGATCAAGAAAGAGATGCAGCAAGTGACGGCGTTCACGGAATTTACCGACGGTAACCGCTACACGGATTTCGACAGCAAGACGGACAAGGTGGCCGAGTATGGCCTGGCGGCGCTGGTGGCTGGTGGCGTGGCCAGCAAGCTGGGCCTGTTTGGAAAATTGCTGGCGCTGCTGCTGGCCTTCAAGAAAGTGCTGCTCCTGGCCGTCGTGGGCGGCGGCGCGGCCATCTTCAAGTTTTTCACTGGCAAGCGCAAGGACAAGCCGGCGCCGATACAGCCGCAGGAGTCCGTTGAACAGCCAGCGCATTTACCGGACGGCAAGGTCAACCTGGACAAGTAAGCTTGTGTGCGTACCCGCAGGCGGCGCCTCGGGTACACTGATTCATCGTTCACTATCAGGAGTCCGCCATGTCCGTGTCCATGTATCAGGCAACCATTCCCGTCTTCATCCGCGGCTTGCGGGTCGTCTCGGCCCTGCTGGAAAAAGCGCAAGCCCATGTGGAGGAAGATGGCATCGTGCCCGAGATTTTACTGGGCGCGCAGCTGGCGCCCGACATGCTGGACTTGACGGCGCAGGTGCAGCGCGCCAGCGATACGTCGAAGATGTCGGTCGAGCGCCTGAGCGGCGTGCCGTCGCCGAAGTTCGAGGATAACGAAGCATCGTTCGAGCAGCTGCAGGAACGCATCGCCAATACCATCGCCTACATCGACAGCGTGAATGCGGGCCAGATGGCGGGCAGCGCGCAGAAGGAAGTCGTGCTGAACTGGACGGACGAGGGGACAACATTCTCGGGCGACGATTACCTGCTCAGCTTTGCCTTGCCGAACTTCTATTTCCACGTCTCCATGGTCCACGCCATTTTGAGAAACAATGGCGTGGCCGTGGGCAAGCTCGACTATCTGGGACCGTACGATTAACGTTGTGGCTGTTGCACCTGGTTCTGCACCGCATTGCCCAGCATGCCGCCGCCGATCACGCCGGCCACCGTCGCCAGCGCCTTGCCGCGGCCGCCACCGACCTGATTGCCGATCAAGCCGCCGATGACGGCGCCCGTGCCTATGCCCACGTAGTTCGGTTGTGCCGGTGCCGGCGCAGGCACTGGCTGCTGGCGCACGGGTTCGCGGTAGGCCGTGTCGCGGTAGCCGTCGTTGTTGTCATTGTAGGCAGGACGCGCTTGCGCCACTTGCGTGTGGCGCACGACGCGCTTGTGCACGACGGGCGCCGGTGCCGGTGCCGGTGCCGGGGCGGCTTGCGCGACGACAGGCGCGGCCACCGGTGCAGTCACGGGAGCGGCCAAGGCAGCGGCGCTGGCCGGCGTCATGGCGGCCACGTCGGCAGGGATGGCTGGCGTGGCCGGCACGTTCGCCCGCGAATTGGGCAGGATGCCGGCGATGGACGCCGCGCCCACCAGGCACAGGACCGTCACGGAAATGGCGGCGCCTGCCATCAAAGGGTGGATGCGGCTGGCGGTAGTCGTCGTGTTCATGTGTTCTCCTGGGGTGGTGCTGCGGGTGTTATTGATGTGTCCAGATTAGCGGCTGCGCCGGCCCAAGGCTAGCCCTTGCGCTGTATCAAACGTAAGCAGGTGTAAGCCGCGCTTTGCAAAGCACAGTAGAATCGGTGCTTCCCCTTTTCCGAAAGTCCGCCATGAGCCAGCTATTCACGCCATATGCCCTTGGCCCCTTGCAGGTGGCCAACCGCATCGCCATCGCGCCCATGTGCCAGTACTCGGCCGACAACGGCAACGCCACCGACTGGCACATGATCCACCTGGGTCACCTGGCCCTGTCCGGCGCGGGCTTGCTGATGACGGAGGCGACGGCCGTCTCGCCCGAGGGACGCATCTCGGCCGAAGACCTGGGCTTGTGGTCGGATGCGAATCAAACGGCGCTGGCCAAGGTGGTGCAGGCCATCCGCCGCCATTCTCCGATTCCGCTGGTGGTGCAACTGGGCCACGCGGGGCGCAAGGCGTCGAGCCGCGCGCCATGGCAGGGCGGTGCCTGCGTGCACCTGGCCGAAGGCGGCTGGCAAACGGTGGCGCCGTCCGCCATCGCGCATGCGCCCGGCGAAACCGTGCCGATCGCCCTCGATGAAATGGGTTTGCTGCAGATCAAGGGCGCCTTTGTGGCGGCCGCGCAGCGCGTGCATGCGCTCGGCATCGAAGGCATCGAACTGCATGCGGCGCACGGTTATCTGCTGCACCAGTTTTTGTCGCCGCTATCCAACCAGCGCATGGATGCATATGGCGGCAGCCTGGAAAACCGCATGCGCTTTCCGCTGGAAGTGGTTGCAGCCGTGCGCGCCACCGTGCCAGCCACGGTGGCCGTGGGCGTGCGCATTTCCGCCACCGACTGGGTCGAGGGTGGCTGGGACATCGAGCAAAGCGTGCGTTTCGCGCAGGAACTCAAGCAGTTGGGCGCCGACTTCATCCACGTCTCCAGCGGCGGTATTTCGCCGCAGCAGCAAATCCCCGTGGGCCCAGGCTACCAGGTGGCGTTTGCCGAACGCATCAAGCGCGACAGCGGCTTGCCTACGATTAGCGTGGGCTTGATCACGGAAGCGCAGCAGGCGCAAGACATCATCGCCAACGGCCAGTCCGACATGGTGGCGCTGGCGCGCGCCATCCTGTTCGACCCGCGCTGGCCCTGGCATGCGGCGGCCCAGCTGGGCGCGCAAGTGCAGGCGCCGCCGCAGTACTGGCGCTCGCAGCCGCGCGAATTCAAGAACCTGTTCGGCGACACGACCCTGGGCCAGCGCTGACAAGCCTGCTCTGCTACACTGACGCTTCTTTCCCATTTCTCCAGGACGCTTCGACATGCGCCATTGATACTGCCGTGCTGTGCACGGCCTCGCCCATCCCGCCACAGCGCCTTTGCGCCGTGCGGGTTCGCCAGCCCTGTCTGCACGTACCAGGAGTATCCATGCCCGCATTACTACAACTCGACCGTCTTTCCTTTGTGCTGCCCGATGGCCGCACCCTGTTTTCCGATCTGCAATTTGTCTTTGCCCCGCAACGTATCGGCCTCGTCGGAGATAACGGCGTGGGCAAGAGCGTGCTGGCACGCCTGCTGGCGGGCCAGGCGCAGCCGTCTTCCGGTGCCGTGCGCTGTGACGGCAGCGTGCATTACGTGGCGCAGGAACTCGATCCGCAGCGCTATCCCACCGTGGCGGCCCTTGCTGGCATGCAGGACTTGCTGGCCGCGCTGGCGCGCATCGCCGAGGGCAGTATCGATGAAGCCGATTACGCGCTCGTGGGAGATCGCTGGGATGCCCACGCCCGTTTGCGCCAGGCGCTCGATGCGCTCGATTTGCGCCATGTCAATGCCGCTACGCGCACTGCCAGCCTGAGCGGCGGCGAACGCCAGCGCATCGCCCTGCAAGGGGCCTGGCTGTCGCAGGCGGACTGGCTGGTGCTCGATGAACCGAGCAACCATCTCGATGCGCAGCAGCGCGCCCGTTTGGTGGCGCAGATGGCGCGCTGGCCGGGCGGCTTGCTGCTGGTCAGCCATGACCGCGGCTTGCTCGAGCACGTCGATGACATCGCCGAGCTGTCGCCGCAAGGCTTGCGCAGCTATGGCGGCAATTACGCCATGTATGCGCAGCAGCGCGCGCTGGAGCAGGCCGGTTTTGCGGCGGCCCTGCAGGCGGAAAAGGCCGGCGCCAGACGCGAACAGCGCGAAGCGCAGCAGCAGGCCGAACGCCAGCAGAAACGGGTGGTACGTGGTGAAAAGGATGGCCGCGAAGGCAATCAAAGCAAGCTGCTGCTCGACGCGCGCAAGGAGAAAAGCCAGGATAGCCAGGGCAAGCTGCGCCTGCGCGCGCAAGAGGCGCAGCAGGCGCGCCAGCAAAGGGTGATGGAGGCCAGCGCCCGCTGCGCGCCCGAGGCTGAACGGCTGCTGCTGGCGCCCGACAGTGCCGTGCCGAACGGCAAGCTGATCCTGGAGCTGCGCGATCTGGTCTTGCCCTATGGCCAGGTGCAGCCTGTGAACCTGGTCATCAGCGGCGCGCGCCGCCTGGCCGTGACGGGCAATAATGGCAGTGGCAAGTCGACCTTGCTGCGCGTGATCGCCGGCCAGCTGGCGCCCGCCAGCGGCGAGCTACTGTGCCATGCGCGGATGGCGTGGCTGGACCAGCATGCTGGACTGCAAGACGGCGAGTGGAGCGCCGTGCAGCGCTTGCAGGCACGCAACAGCCTGCTGCCGGAAGGCGAGCTGCGCACGCGGCTGGCGCTGCTGGGCATTGCCGGCGCGCGCGCCACCATGCCCAGCCGTTTGCTCAGCGGTGGCGAGCGCATGAAGGTGGCGCTGGCGGCCGAACTGTATGCGCAGGCGCCGCCGCAACTGCTGCTGTTAGATGAACCCGACAATCATCTGGACCTGGCCAGCCTGCAGGCGCTGGAGCAGATGCTGCTGCAATATCGGGGCGCGCTACTTGTGGTTTCGCACGACCAGGCATTTCTGGAGGCGATAAACCTTGACCCCGAGGGCTTGACATTGCACAAGTGACAATTTAATGAAAAAGTCACGCTCGATGCCTGTAGAGCATGCTTCATGAACCGATGCTGAATTTTGTTTGATTGTCGGTATAATCCACTGAATAACCGGGCCTATTTGTGAACTAAAACTGCTGGTTCACCAATATGATGACGTTTAATCTGGCACTGTTGTCGGTCACTACCGCGCTGCCAGGGCGTCATCCTGCGTGCCCTGCCGTGCATGAATTTTGGTTTCGCTTATATTGTTTTCTTGGAGAAATAGCATGTCGTTTTACGAAAAACTCAAAGCCCTCAACATCGAACTGCCAGTCGTTGCCGCGCCAGCTGCCGCCTACGTGATGCATGCCCGCACGGGCAACACCGTCTTCCTGTCCGGCCACCTGGCCAAGAAGGATGGCAAGGTCTGGGTTGGCCAGCTGGGCAAGGACGTCACCACGGAAGAAGGCAAGATCGCCGCGCGCGGCATCGCCATCGAACTGATCGCCACCCTGCAAGACGCGTGCGGCGGCGACTTGAACAAGGTCAAGCGCATCGTCAAGGTCATGAGTCTGGTCAATTCCACCTCCGAATTCACGGAACAGCACCTGGTGACCAATGGCGCCTCGGAACTGTTCGTCGAAGTCTTCGGCGACAGCGGCAAGCACGCCCGCTCCGCCTTCGGCGTGGCGCAAATCCCGCTGGGCGCTTGCGTCGAGATCGAGCTGATCGCCGAACTGGCCTGACGCAGTAGCCTGACCACATGAGCATGCCGGCGCTCAGCCGCCGGCCAGCCTTTTCCTCCATTCCAGCAAGAGCGGAACCGCCATTGGGGTGGAGGGATCGGTGTATTCAAGAAAAAAACGGAGACACGTAATGAAAACGAGTGAACAAGGCTTGCACCGCGGCCTGGGCGAGCGGCAGATCCGCCTGATGGCGCTGGGCGCCGCGATTGGCGTGGGCCTGTTTTTGGGTTCCGGCAACGCGATCAAGATGGCCGGCCCCGGCATCATGCTGTCGTACATCATCGGTGGCGCGGTCATCTTCATGATCATGCGCGCGCTGGGCGAAATGGCCGTGCACAATCCCGTGGCCGGTTCCTTCAGCCGCTATGCCCAGGATTACCTGGGTCCCCTGCAAGGCTATCTGACGGGCTGGAACTACTGGTTCCTGTGGCTGGTCACGTGCGTGGCGGAAATTACCGCCGTCGCCATCTACATGGGCATCTGGTTCCCCGACGTGCCGCGCTGGATCTGGGCCCTGGCGGCCCTCGGTTCCATGGGCGCCATCAACCTGCTGGCCGTGAAAGCCTACGGCGAGTTCGAATTCTGGTTCGCCCTGATCAAGGTGGTCACCATCATCCTGATGATCATCGGCGGCACGGGCATGATCATCTTCGGTCTCGGCAACGACGGCGTGGCCATCGGCATCTCGAACCTGTGGACGCATGGCGGCTTCTTCCCGAATGGCGCGCAGGGCGTGCTGATGTCGCTGCAGATGGTGATGTTTGCCTACCTGGGCGTGGAAATGATCGGCTTGACGGCCGGTGAAGCGGCCAACCCGAAGAAATCGATTCCCGACGCCATCAATTCCGTGTTCTGGCGCATCCTGATTTTCTATGTCGGCGCACTGTTCGTGATCCTGTCGATCTACCCATGGAATGAAATCGGCACCACCGGCAGCCCCTTCGTCATGACGTTCGAACGCCTGGGCATCAAGACGGCCGCCGGCATCATCAACTTCGTCGTGCTGACGGCGGCCCTGTCGTCGTGTAATGGCGGCATCTTCAGCACGGGCCGCATGCTGTACAACCTGGCGCTGCAAGGCCAGGCGCCGAAAGCGTTCGCGGAAACCACGGCCAGCGGCGTGCCGCGCCGCGCCATCCTCGTGTCCGTCTTCGCGCTGCTGCTGGGCGTGCTGCTGAACTACCTGGTGCCGGAAAAAGTGTTTATCTGGGTCACCTCGATCTCCACCTTCGGCGCCGTCTGGACCTGGGGCGTGATCCTCGTCACGCAGATTCAGTTCCGCAAGACCTTGACGCCGCTGGAAATCAAGAACCTGGCCTTCCGCATGCCGTTCGCGCCGTATGGTTCCTGGATTTCGCTGGCCTTCCTGGCGCTGGTGATCGGCCTGATGGCGTATTTCCCCGATACGCGCATCGCCCTGATGGTGGGACCGGCCTGGCTGATCCTGCTGACGGTGCTGTACTACGCGCTGGGCCTGGCGCCGAAAGCGCGCCGCGACGACGTGCCGCAAGGCTACGAAGCGGGCTGGCCGCCGGCCGATGCGCCACACGGCAAGAAGTAATTCAGCTGAACTGAGCTGAGCCAGAAGCGCGCCCCTGCCCCTGCAGCGGCGCGCTTTTTCTTTCATGGAAGCAATTTTTTCTTCAGCAGCACTCTTGCGGGTTTAGCGGCGCACGCCAGTCGTTGTTTCCTTACATCAAAGTTCTGTTTAGCTGAGCCGATGAAAGCCCTATAATCGCTTAGTTTTGAGAATGGACGCGATCTTTCCGGTTTTTTGCCAGGTAGGGCCGGAGCGTTATTTGTTTTTACCCGTCATACGAATATGTGTGCCTCATAAAGGAATATTAGTGAGCCAAACCCTGGTCCAGAAAATTTGCCGCACCAAGCCGATCGATACCACGGTCGAATATGGTGAAGGCCTCAGCAGCAGTGGCTTGAGCCGGTCCATCGGCCTGTTTTCCCTCACCATGATCGGCGTCGGCGCCACCATCGGCACGGGCATTTTCTTTACCATGGTCGAAGCCGTCCCCAAGGCGGGTCCTTCGGTCGTCCTGTCTTTCCTGATCGCCGCCATCACGGCCGGCCTGACGGCCTTGTGCTATGCGGAATTGTCGTTCCGCATACCCGCTTCCGGCTCCTCGTATTCGTTTGCCTACGCCACCGTGGGCGAGTTTCTTGCCTTCATCATGGCCGCCTGTCTGCTGCTCGAATACGGCTTGGCGGGCAGTGCCGTGGCCATCGGCTGGTCGTCCTACTTGAACAACTTCCTGGAAAACGCGTTTGGCTGGCACATCCCGGAGATGCTGCGCACGCCGATGATCGTTTCTGGCCCGCATGGCATGGAGTTTCATGCCGGCCACATCAACCTGCCGCCGATCTTTTTGATCTGCATGTGCGGCTTCCTGCTGTTGCGTGGCGCCAAGGAATCGGCCCTGATGAACGCCATCATGGTCATCATCAAGCTGGCGATCCTCGTGTTTTTCATCGTCATCGCGTTTTCCGGTTTTAACGCCGACAATTTCTTCCCCTTCTTCAATACCGACAACAGCAAGGGCTTTGCCGGCATGACGGGCGTCACGGCCGCGGCCGGCACCGTCTTCTTCTCCTTCATCGGCCTCGATACGGTGGCGACGGCGGGCGACGAAGTGAAAAATCCCACGCGCAATGTGCCGCGCGGCATCCTCGGCGCCTTGCTCATCGTCACCGTGTTTTATTTGCTGGTGGCCGTGGCCGCCCTCGGCGCGCAACAGGCGAAATTGTTCGAAGGCCAGGAAGCGGGCCTGGCGGTGATCCTGCAAAACGTCACGGGCAAGACCTGGCCCGCGCTGGTGCTGTCGGCCGGCGCCGTCATTTCCGTCTTCAGCGTGACCCTGGTGACGATCTACGGCCAGACGCGCATCCTGTTTGCCGTCAGCCGTGATGGTTTGATCCCGAAATCGTTCCAGAAGATCCACCCGCGCACTCTGGTGCCGGTCAGCAATACCATCATCGTCTGCCTGGTGGTGGCCGTGGTGGCCGGTTCCGTCGATGCGACTTACCTGTGGGACATGGTCAGCATCGGTACCCTGACGGCCTTCATGGTCGTCTCGATCGCCGTGCCCGTGCTGCGCCACAAGCAGGGCGCGAACCGCATCGAAGGCTTCAGCGTGCCGTTCGGCCCGTACGTGATTCCGGGTCTGAGCATTCTGGCTTGCCTGTACATCATGCGCGATTTGCCGCATACGACGTTTGTCGTGTTCAGTGTGTGGATGGCGGTGACGGTGGCCATTTACTTCCTGTACAGCATGCGGCATTCGCATCTGGGCAAGAAGGCCCGCTAATGCAGTCTGTTCCATCCGAAACCGCCGCGCTTGCCGGCGGTTTTTTTTATTTCTAACCGGAATTTACATGATGAAAATAACTGATCTGGCCGCTTGCGGCTTGCTGGCAAGCAGCCTCCTGGCCACCCTGGCGCAGGCCGCGTCTGCATCCGAGCCAGCATTGCGCGATTACCGCGCCGTGGCCTTGTCGGCCAATGGCCAGCGCATCGCCGCCATCGAGTCGAGCAGGGTGGAACAGCCACTGCCGCAGCGCCCGCATGCGGTGATCGTCGTGCGCGACGCCGCCAACGGCGCCATCGTGCAGCAATTCGATCCGTGTGCCGTGTGTTCCTACGACAAGCCCAGCTGGTCGCCGGACGGCAGGCAACTGGCCTTCATCGGCTATGACGCCAAGGCGGGCACGGCGCAGCTATATCTGGCCACCCTGTCGCAGGCGCCGGTGCGGATGTTGACCAGTATCAAGGGCGTAGCCAGCACGGCGCGCTGGTCGCCGGACGGCAAGCAGCTGGCCCTGCTGGCGACGGTGGGCGCGCGCAAGCTGGCCGGCGCCGTCGAGGCGGGCGCGCGCCAGGTGGGCGAAGTGGGCAGCGAAGACGATGCCCAGCGTATCGCCGTCGTGCCGGTCAGCGGCGGCGAGCCGCGTCTGCTGTCACCAGGCGACACCTATGTGTATGAATACAGCTGGACGCCCGATGGCCGCGGCTTTGTTGCCACCAGCGCGCAGGGCAATGGCGATAGCAACTGGTGGGTCGCCAAGCTCAGCCATATCGATGCGGCCACGGGCGCCCTGCGCGTGATCGCGTCGCCGGCCATGCAGCTGAACCTGCCCTCGGTCTCGCCGGACGGCAAGACGGTGGTCTTCATCGGCGGCCTGATGAGCGATTTCGGCTCCATCGGCGGCGATATCTACACGGTGCCGCTGGCTGGCGGCACGCCGCGCAATCTCACACAAGACTACCGCGGCACCTTCAATGGCGTCGTCTGGCGCGGCGCCGGCTTGCTGGCGACGGCCCTGATCGATTCGCAGCTGGCGCTGGTGCCCGTCGATGCGCAGACCGGCCCCAGCCAACCTGTGATGCTCGGTGAACTGAGCAGCAGCGGCAGCGATGGCCGCTTGTCGTTCAGCGCCGATGGCCGTCACGCCGCCGCCGCGCAGGAAGATTTTACGCACGCCAGCTACCTGGTGGCGGGACCGGTGGGCCAGCTGAAAAAGATCACGCGCGACAATGACGGCTTTGCGCCACAACTGTCGGTGCAGAACGTGGGCTGGAGCAACGAGCAATACAAGGTGCAGGGCTGGCTGCTGGGACCGTTGAAGACGGAGGCAGGCAAGCGCTACCCGATGGTCGTCAACGTGCATGGCGGCCCCGGCGCGGCTGCCTCGCCCCGTTATGTAGCGGCGAGCACCCTGATCCACGAATTGACGCAAAAAGGTTATTTTGTCTTCCTGCCCAATCCGCGCGGCAGCTTTGGCCAGGGCCAAGCCTTTACGCGCGCCAACATGGCTGACTTTGGCGGCGGCGACTGGCGCGACATCCTAGCCGGTATCGACGCGGTGGAAAAAGTGGCGCCCGTCGATGGCCAGCGCCTGGGCCTGATCGGCCATTCATATGGCGGCTTCATGACCATGTGGGGCGTCACGCACAGCGACCGCTTCAAGGCGGCTGTGGCGGGCGCGGGCGTGTCGAATTGGATCAGTTATTACGGCCAGAACGGCATCAATCAGTGGATGATCCCGTTCTTTGGCGCCTCCGCGTATGACAATCCGGCCGTCTACCGCAAGGCGTCGCCCATCGAATCGATCAAGGCGGCCAAGACGCCGACCCTGATCTACGTGGGCGAGCGCGACGTGGAAACGCCTGCCGCCCAGTCGCTGGAATTCTGGCACGGCTTGCGTGCCATGGGCGTGCCGTCCAGCCTGTTCATCTACGATGGCGAAGGCCATTCCTTCCGCAAGCCCGAGCACCAGCGTGACTTGCAGAAGCGTACTATCGGTTGGTTTGAACAATACCTGAAGTAAGCTGTGCAGGCTTAGCGCGGTGCCACAATATGCACGATCGCCGCGCTATGTATCACAATCTTGTCCGCATCCGCCTGCAACAGGCGGATGCGCCGCTGCACCAGCGGCCAGCCAGACCAGGCTACGTCGCTGACGGGCGGCGCTGGCAGGGTAGCCAGCGGGGCGCTGATGGCAGCCTTGTCGTCGAGCTGTTCCAGCGCGCGCGACAGGGTCAGACACACTTGCGTATGGCTGTGGCCAAGCAAGGCATTGACGGGCGCGACGGGCAGCTGGCTGGCATGGCGCCCGAGGATGGAGCGCAGCGCCGCCACGTGGGCGACCAATAAATAATTTTGCACGATGAACAGGTTGATGTCTTCCACGGCGCGCTGCTTGCTGGCCGGTTCATCGAGCATGCGCACCAGCGCCGAGCTGAGCGCAGCCAGGCTGTCCATCAATCGTTTGCGCTCGATGCGGTAGGCGAAATCATCAAAACATTTGCCTTGCAGCAGCGCGAAGCTGGCCTGCATATAACTCACATTTACAGTCAACACCTGGCGCACCAGGCGTGGCAGGCTCTGGTATTCCCAGTTGGCCAGTACAAAGCTGAACACGGTGGCCACCGCCGCGCCGATCAGGGTATCGATCAGGCGCTCGCTGACGAGGTTCGGGTTGCTGGGCGCCACCAAATGCATTTGCAGCAAGATCATCAGGCTGACGGCGATGGCCGTGTAGCGGTAGCGCAAATAGATGAAGGTGGGCGTGGCCACGATGGAGAGAAATAAAATGGCCATCAGCACGATATTACTGTGCACGTAGCGGATCACGATGGCCGTGACCACGCAGCCGATGATGGTGCCGATGATGCGGTCGGCGCGGCGCTGGCGCGTCATGCTGAACGTGGGGCGCAGGATGATGACGATAGTCAAGACAATCCAGTAGCTGTGCGCCGCATATGGCAGCCAGTGGCCGATCAGCAATCCCACGGAAATGGCCATCGACACGCGCAGGGCGAAGCGGAACACGGGCGAGTCCAGGCGCAAATTCGACAGCAGGGTTGTCAGCTCATATTTCTGCTGCGACAAGAAGGGCGCCATGTCCGCACCGCTCCAGAACGGCACGTCGGCATAGACTTTTTGCGTGGCCAGGTGCAGCTCGGCGATCATTTTCAGAATCGCGCGGATCTTGTTGCGCTGCGCGCGCAGGGTGGCCAGCGCTTCCTGCGCAGCGTCACCTTTTGCGTGAAGGCGGGCAATTTCCGCTTCGATGTCGGCCCATTCCTTGTCATAGATGATCTGCGCGTACGAAGCGCGCTTGCGCGTGACGGCGTAGGCGACGGCTTCGATGTCGCGGGCCGCCTTGTAGGCCAGGTCGTGCAGGGATTTCAGCACGTCGGAGTCGGCCAGGTGCTGGCGCAGCAGCGCGTAATCCGTGTGCGTGGAAAGGATCAGTTCATACAGATCGAGCATGCATACGTGCACCTGCACGACGATGGCGTCCTTGCTGTTCTTGTGGCTGCGCAGAATCAGGTCGCGCGACGCTTGCTGGCGGTCGGCCAGGATGCTTTGGTGGCGCACCAGCTTGTTGAATTGTTCCGTCAGATTAAAACGCGTGTCGTAGAAGTCGGCCTTGATGTCGATGTAGGCGGCCAGTTCGAACAGGGCTTCGGCCAGCACTTGCTGTTTGATGCGGTGGCGCAAGACCCAGGCAATGGCCATGGCGTAGGCCAGATAGATCAAGCCGCCCAGCATGAACAGGCCCGCATGGTGGAACGATTGCTGCCACGTCATCTGATGCTCCATCGACATGGTCATGATGAACAGGGCGGCCAGCTGCAAGGGCATGGATTTCTTGCCGTACACCACCATCATGCTGGCGAGGAAACTCACGAGGACAAGTACCGTCATCAACAGCCACTGCACGGGGCCGCACAGGCTGATCAATAAGGTTACGGCGCTGCACAGCAGCACGGAAGCGAGCATTTCATTGAACTTGTGGCGCAGCGGGCTGGGCATGTCCATCAGGGTGGTGCACAGGGCGCCGATGCACACCGTCATGGCGGTGGCGCTGTCGCTGATTTCCTGGGTCAGCAAGGCCAGGCCGACCAGGCCGATGGCCACGCGCAAGCCCAGGTAAAAATAATGGCTGTAAATGAAGGTGCGCAGGTTCAGTGCGTAGTGCATGGGATTACCTTGTGGGCAGGGCACAGAAAGAGGCGCCGCACCGGGGTCTCCGATGCGGCGCCAGGATGTTGCATTCGCTACAGCCCCTGAGTTACATCAGGGCGATCACCGGATAGCGCCGCCATTCCGGCTCGGCAAAGCGCTGGCAGTGTGCAAAAATGAAGTCGAGCACGGCTTCCTGATTGCTCAGCAAGGCCGGATTGGCTGCTTTCCACTCGGCAAACTTGGCCGCCAGCGCCGGTTCGTCGCGCAGCAGTTCGGAGGCCATGTCTTCGAACACGTAATCGGAAAACGCTTCTTTCTTTTCCAGCACGCTGTTGAAGAAACCCCAGCGGAAGAAGCTGTCGTGCGCCTGCGGTTCCAGGGTTTCCACGGCGTAGCGGGCGTTGTCCTGCTCCAGGGACACTACATAATCGCCGGCCTGTACGGTGAACTGGCCCGTGCGCGCTTCCACGTCGACCATGTCGTGGAACATGTGGCCTTCGTAGGCCGTGGCGCGCGTGCCGACGGATGCGATGTGGTAGTAGCGTGCCGTTAGCGTCTGTTCGGTGGTGATGCGGCTCATTTCGACGCCGTTCCAGCGCAAGCGCTCGATGACTTCGCGCCACGCTTGCGGCACGATGTAGGCTTTCGGGGCGGCCACGGTGACGTCCGCATCGAAGCGGTTGTAGTAGGCGATATCGCGTTCCCACGGCTGCGAGCGGTCGTAGGACAGGCGCTGGTAGTCGCCCAGGATACTCGGCGTGTATTGCGCCGCATAGCCCTTGAAGGGGACGGTCGACGGCTGCTCTTCGTTCATGGCCCAGTGGATCGGCCACTCGGCTTGCGTGCGTCCGGCCGCCTTGGCTTGCGCGCGCAATTGGCGGATTTTCTCGCCGTGTTCCACCGTGAACGCCATCGTGATGTCGAGCAGGGCGCGCATGGAAGCGTAGCGGTCGGCAAACGGTTTCAGCATGTGCGTTTCCGGCATGAAACCGATAACGTGGTGCAGAGCCGCAAAGCCGGTCGAGAAACGGGGCACTTCAAGGAATTCGGCGATGCCGTGGTCGGGACTGTCCTTGACGGGGTTCACGTACGGGCAGGTGGGCCAGCCGGCGCTTTCCATGTGCGCAAAGATGTGCGGCAGCATGGTGTCTTGCAGGAAGGGGCCGAGGCCATTGCCCAGCTTATCCGTCTGCGTGTGGATCAGGGTCATCGTGTACGGGTAGTCGGCGCCGTTCGACGTATGCGTGTCGACCATCACGTCCGGGTCCCAGCTGGCCAGCAGGCGGTTGAACACTTGCGCGTTCAGGCTGTCGCACTTGATGAAGTCGCGGTTCAGGTCCAGGTGGCGGCTATTGCCGCGGAAACCGAATTGCTCAGGGCCATCCTGGTTCACGCGCGACGTATTGGCGCGGTTCAGGCTGCCATCGACGTTGTAGATCGGAATGAACAGCAGCACGGTGCTGCCCAACGCCGCCAGGCGTTCCGGCTGCGTACACAGGTCGCGCACGATGGCCATGCAGGCGTCGATGCCTTCCGGTTCGCCCGGGTGGATGCCGTTGTTGTTGAAGAACACGGTGCGCCCCGCGCGCTTGATCTGCTCGCGGTCGAACACGCCGTCCGCGCTGACGACGCCAGCGTGGATGGGCACGCCCGAGTCGGACAGGCCGATCTGTTCGAAATGCAGCACTTGCGGGTAGCGTGCGGCGAGATCCTTGTAGAAGGTGATGCATTCCAGCCAGGTCGTGGTCTGGTTGTGGTTACCGAGTTCGTAGGTCGTGCGCAAGTCTGGTGGCATAGCGGTCTGAGTCTGGGAGGGGGAAGGCGCGCTGGGTAAGTACGCCCGCTAGGCGCCAATTGTAGCACCGGCGCTGCCGCCTTGAGGCGCCGCAGGGGCTAGTCGCCGTACTTGTGTTATGAATACGTTTCACGCGCAAGGGAGGTGGCATGGGCAAGATGGCGACTGCGATGGCGATGGCGGTGCTGGTGTGGTGGGCTTGCCAGGCGGCACAGGCGGCGCCCTTGCGCTTGCCGGCGGGAAAGGGACCTGTGGCGCAGGGCGGCTCCGTCACGGCTAGCGCGCAGGGTGCGCTGATACGCTACCGGGGCTGGCTGCTGGCCGTCGATGGGGCAGTCTCGGAAGAACGGCCTGACGTCGTGCTGACGTCGGCGGTGGCGGGCCATGCGCCGCAACTGCAGACCGGGTCCACGCAGCACAGCTTGCCCCTGTGGTCAGCCTTCGAGCTCGTCAAGGGGAGTGCGCGCCTGCGCATCACGGCGCTGCCGGGGCCGGATGAGCTTCCCGCACTGCTGCTCGATTTTGGCGAGGCCGATTATCGCATCGTGATTCCCGCCGCTACCATCGCGCGGCAAGCCTATCCGCTGCTGGCGCAGCGCTTTCCCGGCGCCGACCTGGCCTTGCTGCTGCAGGACGGACGCAGAGTGATGTTGCCGCTGGGAAGTGGCCGGGCGCAAGTGTTTGGCGAGGAGCAAGCCGTGCCTTACCGCTTCACCAAGGTAAAACGCTAGGCGAAAAAAAGCCACTCCCGCAGGAGTGGCTCAGCTTAAAGCGCCCGTTGCCGGGTTATTGCTTCTTGTTATTCAGCGCCCATTTCTTTCAGCAGGTTGTCTGCGTGGTCGATGTGTTTCATGTTCCACAGCATGTAGCGCAGGTCGACCTGGATCGAACGGGTATTGGCCTTGTTGTAGTCCCAATCGGAAATGATCGAGTCCAGGGTGCCATCGAAGGCCAGGCCGATGAATTCGCCTTTGGCGTTCAGGGCAGCCGAACCGGAGTTGCCGCCGGTGATGTCCAGGGTGGCCAGGTAGTCGACCGGTACGGTTTTCAGCTTCGGATCGACGAATTTACCGAAGTCCTTGGCTTTGATCGCGGCCAGTTGATTGGCTGGTGCATTGAACTCGCCCTGGCCCGTGGCTTTGGCGGCGACGCCATTGACGGTGGTGAAGGCGGACCAGGTGGTGCCGTCGGCGCCATGGTCGCGGCCGGCTACTTTGCCAAACGTGACGCGCAGGGTGCTGTTGGCGTCAGGATAGACGGCTTGGCCCTTGCTCTTCATGAAGGCAATTTTGGCTTTCATGTAGTTGGCGTAGGCTTGCTGGATCTTGCCTGCCAGTTCTTCGTCTTCCGCTTCGTTTTTCAGCGAATCAGGATACATGGCGACGGCTGCCTGGATGAAGCTGTCCTTGCTGGCCTGGAATTCGGCTGGCGTGCGTTTCAGCCATGCTGCGCGCTCGGCCTTGTCGGCCAGCTTGCTGCCGGCATACAGTTTGTCCAGGGCGGCGGACAGGTCGGCTGGCGACATGCCATCCTTGATGCCGATGGCGGCGTCGAAGCTGGCGCGGCGCTGTGCTGCCGGTTGCGCGGCGTACTTGGTCAGGCTGTTCAGTACCAGCGCCTTGTCGACTTTTTCATCGTAGGTGCGCTCGACCGAGGTGATGCCCGCTTCCAGGCGTGGCAAGTCGCGCGTCTGGTAGCCGGATTTGCGTTCCGTATCGGACTTGGTGCCTTCGTTCGACAGGCGGTACAGGCTGCGTGCCGTGTTCAGCAGGCGTGGCTGTGCGTAGCCCAGGAAGAAATCGCGCTTGGTGTCGGCATCGCGCTCGGCGATCAGCTTTTCCACTTGCTCGATGTCGCCGGCAAATTCGGCCTTGCGTGCTGGCGTGGCGTTGACCCAGGTCTTCAGGGCTTCGTGTTCCGCCGTCTTGCGTGCCAGGAAATCGCTGCCGGCGTACGAGTCCAGCATGCCTTGGCGGTTCTTGTAGTAATTGTTGACGCCAGCAACCTGACCCGCGTATTTCAGGGCAACATCCTTGTTGTCCTTGGTTTCGCGCGCGATGATGGCCAGGGTTTCGCCCGATGCTTTCACGAAGGCCGGGTAGTTCCAGTCAAACGTGTACGCCACTTCCGATGGCAGGCGGTGGCGGTTGGTGCGGCCAGGGTAGCCCAGGACCATCACGAAATCGCCTTCTTTCAAGCCATCCTTGGCCAGTTTCAGCACGTGTTTTGGCTGGTAAGGCACGTTGTCCTTGCTGAAGTCGGCAGCTTTGCCGTCTTTGCTGACATAGGCGCGGTAGAAACCGTAGTCGCCCGTGTGGCGCGGCCACATCCAGTTGTCGGTGTCGCCGCCGAACTTGCCCACGCCCGCTGGAGGCGCGTGCACCAGGCGCACGTCGCGGATTTCCAGTTGCTTGATCAGGTAAAACTCCAGGCCGCCGTAGTAGGCCGACACGGTGCAGCGGAAACCGGCTTCTTTTTCGCATTCGGCGACCAGTTTCTTCTGGTTTTTCTCGATCGCGTCGATGCGTGCCTTGCCTTGCAGCTTGGCCACGTCGGCGGTGATGATCTTGTCGCTGACATTGGTCACGGCCGAGGTGACGAAGATGCGGCTGCCTGGGGAGGCCGGCAGTTCTTCAGCGAACGTCTTGGCCAGGAAACCGTTGGCCAGCAAATCGCGCTCTTTGGTCGAATTGACCGCTACGCTGTTGTAGACGCAATGGTGGTTGGTGGCAACCAGGCCTTGCGGCGAGACGAACGAGGCCGAGCAACCGCCCAGGCTGACGATGGCGCCCATCGGGAACTCGGTCAGTTTGGTCAGATTGGTCGGATCGAGTTTCAGTCCGGCCGCTTTCAGTTCCTTGGCTACTTGTGGCAGCTGTTGGGGCATCCACATGCCTTCGTCGGCGTGTGCGAAGTTGCTCAGGATGGCGAGCGCGATTAAAGATTTTTTCATTCGAGTTCTAGTCTTTTACATGAAGGGAAGTCGGAACCAACGTGTACCCAGTGTTTTTTCTCAGCGGGCGACATAGAGTATCCGTATCGAACTCGCACTAGTCAATCACATTTTCCCGACAGCATGTTTGTAGTGGCTTGTGGAAATTGCACTATTTTCGGCATTGCAGGGGCAGGAGCGGGCTGCGAACGGGCATTTTCTTGTGCCGCGGCTGTGGTATTGTCCATACAATTGTCTTGCCAGCAATAAAAATGGCCGGGCGCTTGCGCGGCCCGGCCACTTGCTGATGTGCTGCGATTTGTCTGCTCAGCGTATTTTGCCGCGGCGCAAAAGATTCACGATGCCCAGCAGGATCACGGCGCCCAGGAACGAAACGAGCAGCGAAGCCAGGCTGAAATTGTCGCTATTGATGGTGCCCGTGCCGAACAGGGGGGCCAGCAGCCAGCCGCCCAGGAAGGCGCCGACGATGCCGACGACGATATTGAGAAAGATGCCCTGTTGTGCATTGGTTTTCATGACCATGCTGGCCAGCCAGCCGATGACACCGCCAATAACGATCCAGATAATGAAATTCATGTAATCCTCCGCGCGATGGATGAGTGGTTGTGCCAGAGCGGTGCGGCCTGCACGTCATGGCAAATTGATACTGATGCCGCACGATAGAAAAGTCCAGCGGATTCGCACGGCGCATGCAAAAGCCCGCCTGGCTGCGGGCAGCGAGGCGGGCTTGTCATGCGGCAAGGTCGTGTTTAGTCGGCCTTGATGGCTTCCACCTGGATGGCCAGCTTGACTTCCGGCGAGAACGCCGGCATGCCGTAGTTCAGGCCAAAGTCGCTGCGCTTGAATTCCGCTGTGGCGTCGGCGCCGCACACTTCACGCTTGTAGCGCGGGTGCATGATGCACTTGAACTTGCTCACGTTCAGCTTGACGGGTTTGGTCACGCCCAGCAGGGTCAGTTCGCCGTCGACTTCCACCAGTTGATCGCCGTTGAACTTCAGCGACTTGCTCTTGTAGGTGATCTGCGGGAATTTCTCGACGTTGAACATGTCCGCTTTTTTCGCGTGCGTATTCATGGCGTCCAGGCCGAAGTCGATCGAATCGGCATCGATGACGAGGTCCAGGCTGCCCGTCTTGGCGGCGCGGTCCAGGGTGACCGTACCCTTGGTCTTGTTGAACTTGCCGCGCCACACGGACATGCCCATGTGATCGGCTTCAAAGCTGGGGAAAGTGTGCGTTGGGTCGAGGTTGTAGGTGTCGGTAGCGGCCATGGCCGAACCCGCGCCGGCGGTTGCCAGCACGGCGATCATCAAGTGCGAAAATTTCATGCAGATCCTATAGTTGAACAGGTGGTGGGGTTGTTATTGCGCTGCGACGTGGAATTTAATTGTGACCTCGTCTGCGACCATGCTCGTGTCTTTCCACTCGCCTTCGCCGATGTTATAGGTCAGGCGCTTGATCGGCAGGGCGCCGTCGAAGGCATATTTGCCGCCATCGGCTTTCACCGCCAGGGGGAAGGTCACGTCGGTGGTCTTGCCTTTGATGCTCAGCTTGCCGGTAACCGTCAGCTTGCCCGCGCCGGCGGCTTTGATGCTGCTCGAGACGAAGGTGGCTTTCGGGAACTGTGCAGAGTTAAACCATTCTTTCTTGGCCACTTCCTTGTTGTATTCCGGATCGCCGATATCGATGCTGGCCGTCTCGATTTCCACCGACGCCTTCGAGGCGTCCGGCGTGGCCGGGTTGTAATCGATGGCGATATTGAATTTCTTGAACTTCGCTTCCACCGGCACGTTCATTTGCTTGAACACGGCCGACACGCTGGTCTTGGCGGGATCGACTTTCAGCAAGGTGGCGGCGGTGGCGGCCACGGACAGGCCCAGCAGGGAAGCGAGGACGAGGCGTTGGGTGGTTTTCATCTTGTTTTTTTCCTGTAGTTTTTCAGTGAGCAAGGGGAAGTCGGTGTTACGGCAGCATGCGCTTGAGGACGCCGTCACGGTCGATGAACTGGTGCTTCAGCGCCGCCAGCACATGGGCGGCCACGGCGGCGGCCATCGTCATGTTCAGAACATAATGAATTTCTTTTAAGAGCGGCTTAAGTTCCGGGTTCGGCGCCATGATGACGGGCAACTGGAACAGGCCCAGGTAGACCACGGGCACGCCGGCGGCCAGGGTGTACAGGTAGCCGGAGACGGGCACGGCGAAGATCAGGATGTACAGCAGCACGTGCATGGCGTCGGCCGCCTTCTTTTGCCAGGCAACCATGCTGGCCGGGTGCGGCGGCGGCACATTGGCCTTGCGCCACAGCAGCCGGATGGCGGCGATGGCCAGCACGGTCACGCCCAGCCATTTGTGCCACGAGAAATATTTGAGCTTGGTGGGCGTCAGGCCGGGAATATCGACCATGACCAGGCCCATGACGAAGGCGCTGATGATCAGCAGGGCGGTCAGCCAGTGCAGGATGATGGCGGTGGTGGTGTAGCGTTGCATCGACGGCTTTCTTGAAAGTAGTACGTGTTAGGACTAATTCGGCCTAATATACCAAAGAAAAGCAAATTGCGCTGCGTGCTGCAGATTCTACAAGAAAGATTGCCGGAAAAACCGCGGGGCGGGCAGCATTTGTGTGCTGGCCGCCCCGCAGGAGTGGGATAGCAGGATCCCCATGTGGAAACTGCTTAGATGGCTTTGGCCAATTGCGCGGCGATACCGATATAGTTGCCCGGCGTCATGGTCAACAGCACGTCCTTGGCATCCTGCGGAATGGCCAGGCCATTGACGAAGGTTTGCAGCGCTTCTTTCGAGATGCCCTTGCCGCGCGTCAGCTCTTTGAGCTGCTCGTACGGGTTTTCGATGCCATAGCGGCGCATCACGGTTTGTACGGGCTCGGCCAGCACTTCCCAGGTCGCGTCCAGGTCTTGCGCCAGGCGCGCGTGGTTCACTTCCAGCTTGTTCAGGCCGCGCAGGCAGCTGTCATAGGCCAGCAGGGTGTAACCGAGGCCCACGCCGATATTGCGCAGCACGGTCGAATCGGTCAGGTCGCGCTGCATGCGCGAGACGGGCAGTTTTTCCGACAGGTGTTTCAGCACGGCGTTGGCCAGGCCCAGGTTGCCTTCCGAGTTTTCGAAGTCGATCGGGTTGACCTTGTGCGGCATGGTCGACGAACCGATTTCGCCCGCTTTCAGCTTTTGCTTGAAGTAGCCCAGCGAGACATACGTCCAGATGTCGCGGTTCAGGTCCAGCAGGATCGTGTTGGCGCGCGCGAAGGCGTCGAACAGCTCGGCCATGTAGTCGTGCGGCTCGATCTGGATGGTGTACGGATTGAAGACCAGGCCCAGGCGCTGTTCGATGACCGCTTGCGAGAATGCCGGCCAGTCGAAGCCGGGATAGGCGGACAGGTGGGCGTTGTAGTTGCCGACGGCGCCATTCATCTTGCCGAGGATTTCCACTTGTTCGATGCGTTTCACGGCGCGCTGCAAGCGGGCCACGACGTTGGCAAATTCCTTGCCCAGGGTGGTCGGGCTGGCCGTCTGGCCGTGTGTGCGCGACAGCATCGGCACGTCGGCGTTGTCGTGCGCGATCTGCGTCAGCCTGGTCACCAAGCCTTGCAGGGCCGGCAGCATCACGCCATCGCGCGCGGCTTTGAGCATCATGCCGTGCGAGGTGTTGTTGATGTCTTCCGAGGTGCAGGCGAAATGGATGAATTCCGACGCCGCCACCAGTTCCGGCACGTCCGCCACTTGTTCCTTCAGCCAGTACTCGACGGCCTTGACGTCATGGTTGGTGACCGCTTCGATGGCCTTGATGCGGGCCGCGTCGGCTTCCGAGAAATCGGCCGCCATCTTGTCGAGCAGGGCGGTTGCTTCCGCCGAGAACGGCTTGATCTCGGCGAAACCGGCTTGCGACAGCGCTTGCAGCCAGGAGATTTCCACTTTCACGCGGTGGTGCATGAAACCGGCTTCGGACAGGATCGGGCGCAGCAGATCGGTCTTGCTGGCGTAGCGGCCATCGAGCGGAGACAGGGCCGACAGCGTGGAATACGGAGTAGTAGAAGTCATGAGAGCGGACGCAAGTTAAAGAAACGGTTGGCGTGTGGCGCGCGGGGAGGGCAGGGCTATTGCAATACAGCAACACTGACGGCGCCACAGTAAAGGGCGATTTTACCACCGCTGGCCGCTGGCCAGCCGTCCCTCGGCTGCGGATGGCCCCCATTTTGGCCGAATCCGGCCCCGATGCGGCGTGCCTGCCACACCCGAGCGACCGTCGGGCGCGTGCTGCCAAACACCGCTGTCGCCGATGCTATACTGCTTGCTGCTCCCTTACCTTAAAGTACCTATGAAACTGATCGGTTCCCTCGCCAGCCCGTATGTCCGCAAAGCCCGTATCGTGCTGGCGGAAAAAAGCTCGACTATGTCTTCGAGCTGGAAAACGTGTGGGCGCCGGAAACCCGCATCGCCCAGGCCAATCCCCTCGGTAAAGTGCCCTGCCTGGTGATGGAAGATGGCAGCACGCTCATCGATTCGAAAGTCATCGTCGAATACCTCGACACGCTCACGCCCGTCTGTAAACTGCTGCCGGCCGGCGGCAATGGCCGCGAGCGGGCCGATATCAAGAACTGGGAAGCGCTGGCCGACGGCATTCTCGACGCGGGCGTGCTGGTGCGCCTGGAGCGCACGCAGCGCCCGCCCGAGCAGCAAAGCGCGGCCTGGATCGCGCGCCAGCTGGACAAAGTCACGCTGGGCCTGGCGGCTTTGGCATCGCGTCTGGGCGAAAGCGCGTATTGCGCCGGCAAGAACTACACCCTGGCCGACGTGGCCGTGGGCTGTACCCTGGGCTGGCTCAGCTTCCGCTTCCCGGAAATCGACTGGCGCGCGGATCACCCGGCGCTGGCGCGTTTGTTCGACAAACTGTCCGAGCGGCAGTCGTTCAAGGACACCGCGCCGCAGTGAGCGCACGATGACCGGCAACGATACGAAGGCGCAGCAACGCCTGCAGATGGCCGATATCGCGCGTCTGGCTGGCGTGTCCACGTCGACCGTGTCGCGCGCGTTGAGCGGCAGTTCGCTGGTCAATGAAGAGACGCGCGCGCGCGTCATCGCGCTGGCCCGTTCGCTCAAGTATTCCATCAATATCGGCGCGCAAAACCTGCGCCTGAAACAGAACCGCACCGTGGGCGTGGTGGTGCCGTATGACGCGGCCACGCGCCAGCACCTGTCCGATCCTTTCTTTCTGAGCATGCTGGGCAGCCTGGCCGATGCGCTGACGGAGCAGGGTTTCGACATGCTTATCTCGCGCGTGGATGCCGAAACGCTCGATGCGGCCGCCCAGTCCTTCGACAGCGGCCGCGTGATCGGCATCATCCTGATCGGCCAGTGGCGCCACCATGAACAACTGAACCAGCTGGCCGCGCGCCAGGTGCCCATCGTCGTGTGGGGCGCGCAATTGCCGCAGCAGCTGTATTGCACCGTCGGCGGCGATAACATCGCCGGCGGCCGGCTGGCCACGGAACACTTGCTGGCGGCGGGGCGCCGGCGCATCGCCTTCTTTGGCGACGCCAAGCTGCCCGAAGTGGCGCAGCGCCATCAGGGCTATGCGCAGGCGCTGGCCGCGCAGGGACTGGCGCCCGACCCGCAACTGTACGTAGCCGGCTCCTTCCTGCCGCAGGGCGGCGCGACGGACGTGCAGGAATTGCTGGACCGCCAGCTGCCGTTCGACGCCATCTTTGCCTGCAGCGACTTGCTGGCCATGAGCGCCATCAGCGCCCTGCGCGCGCGCGGCGTGGCCGTGCCGGAACAGGTGGCCGTGGTCGGCTACGACGATATCGAACTGGCTGCGTACTTCCACCCTCCGCTGACCACCGTGCGCCAGCCGATCCGCGCCGCCGGGCGCGCGCTGGTGGCCTCGCTGCTGGCGCTGGTCGACGGCGCGCCTGCGCCATCGCAGCAATTGCCAACCGAGCTGATCATACGCGCCTCGGGCCGCTGAAGAGCGCGTTGACTGTCGATTGCAACCGATTGCAATAAATTCCAATTTATCCGTATATTTCCATGCTGCGCCGCAGCATGAAAACCGTCGTATTCGCCTCATATCCCGCATATTTGGCTCTGTATCACCCGTAAAATTCTCTTGAAAACAACATAAAATCCATGTTGCAGTGCTCGATTGCAATCGATTGCAATAAATTCTTATTCGTTGAATAATGACGTACCGGCTCAGCCAGCGCGCCACGGCATGCGGCGGCCAGGACTCATAACAAGCGGATACCTCGATGTATCGGCATACAACACTGGAGACAAGATGAAGACACGTACTGCTCAACGCGGCTGCATGGCCGCCGCCGTCGCCCTGGCCCTGCTGCAATGGGGCGCCGCCCAGGCACAATCGGCTGCCGCCCCCGCCGATGGCCTGAACCTGGAACGCATCGTGGTCACGGGCACCACCGGCGGCACGTCCAAAATGAAATCGAGCAATTCCGTCAGCAGCATGGAGCTCGACACCATCCTGCACAACGCGCCGACCAGCGCCGCCGAAGTCCTGCGCTCGGTGCCTGGCTTGCGGGCCGAGTCCTCGGGCGGCGAAGGCAATGCCAACATCACCGTGCGCGGCTTGCCCATTTCCGCTGGCGGCGCGCGTTATGTGCAGATCCAGGAAGATGGCTTGCCCGTGCTGCAGTTCGGCGACTTCAACTTCACCACGCCCGACAGCTTCGTCAAGATCGATTCCACGCTCGACCACCTGGAAGTGGTGCGCGGCGGTTCGGCCTCGACCCTGGCCACCAATTCGCCGGGCGGCATCATCAATTTCATCAGCAAGAACGGCAAGGAGAAGGGCGGCAGCGTGGCCCTCAGCCGCGGCCTGGGCTACGACCAGACGCGCGTGGACTTCGACTACGGTGCGCCAATTTCGGAGCGCACGCGCTTCTTCATCGGCGGCTCCTGGCGCACGGGCGAAGGCATCCGCCACAGTGGCGTCAACAGCGAAAAAGGCGGCCAGATCCGCGGCAATGTCACGCATGAATTCGACAGCGGCTTCGTGCGCCTGTCGTTCAAGCACCTCGACGACCAGTCGCCTACGGCCCTGCCCGTGCCGGTCAGCGTGCGCAATGGCCGCATCACGGAAATCGCCGGCATCGACCCGCGCAAGGCCAGCTTCTATTCGCCGTACTGGGTGCCCGACATGGTGCTGAACAAGGATAACCAGCGCGTGGCCACCCGCGTCAACGACGGCTTGCACGTCAAGAGTGACACCGTGGGGCTGGAAGCGTCGTTCAAGCTGGGGCAGGGCTGGAGCGTGAGCGAAAACTTCCGCTACGCCGACAATTCCGGGCGCTTCACGGGCGTGTTCCCGTCGAATAACGGCAGCGACGGCGGCTACGTGTTTGCCAGCGGCCCGAATCGGGGCCAGCCCTACACGGGCCGCGCGTTTTCCGCCGTGGTGTTCAATACCTCGATCGACGACGCCAGCAATACCCTGAGCGACACCAAGCTGGCCAAGACGTTTGTGCTCGACAGCGGCAAGCTGACCACCACGGCCGGCCTGTACCTGTCGCAGCAAAAGCTGGGCCTGACCTGGAACTTCAATGAATACCTGATGCAGGCCACGGGCGACCAGCCGGCGCTGCTGCAGACGGCCAGCGGCACGCCAGGCTACATCGGCCCGGCCTTCGGCGCCTGCTGCTCGCGCGCCGTCGACATGGAATACCGCACGACGTCGCCGTATCTGAACCTGGCCTGGGAAAGCGGCGCGCTGAATCTCGACGGCGGCCTGCGGCGCGACCGCCAGCACGCCAGCGGCACGGCCAACCAGGCCACCGGCGCGCAAGCCTACCTGCCGTCGACGGTACAGCAGGTCGACTACACCCTGGGCCACACCTCGTACTCGCTGGGCGCGAACTACAAGCTGCAAGCGAATCTGGCCGTGTTTGCCCGCGTCAGCGAAGGCGTGGCCTTCAATGCGGACCGCATCCTGTTCGGCACGCCCTTGGATGGCAGCGTGCCCGTGGCGATCAACACCGTGCGCCAGCTCGAAGGCGGCGTGAAATGGCGGCGCGGTCCCCTGAGCACTTTTGTGACCGTGTTCCAGGCCAAGACCAAGGAAAGCAATTACGAGGCGACCACCCAGCTGCGCACGGCCAACAGCTATGAAGCGAAGGGCGTGGAAGTGGAAGCGGCCTGGAGCGCCGGCGACTTCCGCATCAATGGCGGCCTGACGTTCACGGATGCCGAGATCACGGGCACGGCGGCGGCCGACGTGGCGCTGATCGGCAATACGCCGCGGCGCCAGGCGCGTGTCGTGTACCAGATCGCGCCGACCTATGAATGGGGGCAGGCTACCCTGGGCGCGAGCCTGGTCGGCACGGGCAAGTCGTGGGGCGACGATGCGCACACGATCACCTTGCCCGCCTACCAGGTGCTCAACGCCTTCGTCAATTACCAGCTCACGCCGCAGATGCAGGTGGCGCTGACGGCGAACAATCTGTTCAACAAGATCGGCTATACGGAAGTCGAGGGCGATGGCCATGCGGCCCGCTCGATCACGGGGCGCGCCGTCAAGGTCAGCCTGAAATACGCATTTTAAGCAAGGATAGATTCATGATGTCGATACGCAGCCCCCTGGCGCGCCTGCTGGCGCCGCTCCCCACGCACTTGCGCGACGATGCGGCGCGCCGCTATGCGCGCCAGGAGGCGGTCTTGCTCGACCGCCTGGGCAGCCTGTATGGCCAGCGGCCGGACTTCCTGCCCTGGCTGGGCGACCTGATGGAAAGCGTGGGGCGGCTGTACGCGGCGCGCGCCCCCGAGCTGCTGCGCCAGGATGCGCAGCGCGCAGCGCAGCCGGACTGGTTTGCCAGCCAGTCCATGCTCGGTTACAGCGCGTATGTGCAGCGCTTCGGCGGTAACCTGCAGGGCGTGGCGGCGCGCATTGCCCACCTGCGCGAACTGGGCGTGACGTATCTGCACCTGCTGCCGTTCCTGCGTGCGCGCGCCGGCGAAAGCGATGGCGGCTTTGCCGTCGCCAGCTTCGAGGAAGTCGATCCCGCGCTGGGCAGCAACGCCGACTTGCTGGCGTTGACGGCGCAGCTGCGCGCGGCCGGCATCAGCCTGTGCTCGGACCTGATCCTCAACCACGTGGCCGACGACCATGCGTGGGCGCTGGGCGCCAAGGCGGGCGATCCGCTGCTGCGCGATTTTTTCCATACCTATCCCGACCGCGTGCAGCCGGACCGCTACGAGCGCACCGTGGGCCAGGTTTTTCCGCAGGCGGCGCCGGGCAATTTCACCTTCGTGCCGGAGCTTGATCGCTGGGTCTGGACCACGTTTTACCCGTACCAGTGGGATTTGAATTACGCCAATCCGGCCGTCTTCGCGGCCATGGCCGGCGCCATGCTGGGCCTGGCCAACAAGGGCATCGAGGTATTCCGCCTCGATTCGACGGCCTTCCTGTGGAAGCGCGAAGGTAGCGATTGCATGAACCAGCCCGAAGCCCACAGCCTGCTGCAAGCGTTGCGGGCGATTGCCGCCATCGTCGCGCCGGGTGTGCTGCTCAAGGCCGAAGCCATCGTGCCCACGCCCAAGCTGCCCGCCTACTTTGGCAGCGATGCGGCGCCCGAATGCCATATCGCTTATCACAGCAGCCTGATGGCCGCCGGCTGGGGCGCGCTGGCCGAGGAAAGCACGGACTTGCTGCAGCAGGTGATCGCCGCCACGCCGCCGCTGCCGCCGGCCGCCAGCTGGCTCAGTTATGTGCGCTGCCACGACGACATCGGCTGGAACGTGCTGCTCAATGAAGCCGGTGAGGACGGGCCGGCGCGCCTGGCGCGCATCGCACAGTTCTTTGCGGGGGCACCGGGCAGCTATGCGCGCGGCGCCGCCTTCCAGAGCAGCAGTGCCGACAAGGCGCATGGCAGCAACGGCATGGCCGCCTCGCTGGCCGGCCTGCAAAGCGCCGCCACGGTGCAGGAGCAGGAATACGCGTTGCGGCGCCTGCTGCTGCTGCATGGCCTGGCCTTGAGCTTTGGCGCCTTGCCCGTGTTGTACATGGGCGATGAACTGGGCATGACCAACGATCACAGCTACACGCAGCGCCCCGACCGGGCCATGGACAGCCGCTGGCTGCAGCGCCCCGCATTTGACGACAGCTTGCTGGCATGGCGCCACGATGGCGTGAGCGCCAGCGGCCGGTTGTACCTGGCGCTGCGCCAGCTGGTCGACGCGCGCAGGCGCTTGCCGGCCCTGGCCGCCGCTGCGCCGCGCAGCGTACTGCCCGCCGACACGCCGGCCGTGCTGGCGCTGCTGCGCGGCGATGCGTTTCTCAACCTGAGCAACTTCAGCGGCGCCAGCCAGCGTTTCACTTTGCCTGCGGGCGAATGGCGCAACAGCCTCGATGGCAGCGTGCTGGCCGGCACGGTGGGCTTGCAGCCCTGGCATATGCTGTGGCTGGAAAGGGAACAGTCATGAGCGACGCCACTGCGCAGCGTCCACACCTGTCGTTCTGGCAGATCGTCAACATGAATGTCGGATTTTTCGGCATCCAGTTCAGCTTTGGCCTGCAGCAAAGCAGCATGAGCCCCATCTACAAATACCTGGGCGCCGACGAGGCGAGCTTGCCCTACCTGTGGCTGGCCGGTCCCATGACGGGGCTGCTCGTGCAACCGCTGATCGGCGCCATGAGCGACCGCACGGTGACGCGCTGGGGCCGCCGCACGCCATATTTTCTGATCGGCGCCATCCTGTGCAGCCTGGGCCTGCTGGCCATGCCGTTCAGTCCGACTTTATGGATGGCGGCCAGCCTGCTGTGGATACTCGACGCGGCCAACAATGTGACGATGGAACCGTACCGCGCCTTTGTCAGCGACAAGCTCGACAAGAAGCAGCATTCGCTGGGTTTTCTCACGCAAAGCGCGTTTACGGGGCTGGGGCAAACGCTGGCCTACCTGACGCCGTCGCTGCTGGTCATGCTGGGCATGAACAAGGATGCCGTCAACGGCAGCCATATCCCGCACATCGTCATCGCCGCCTTCCTGATCGGCGCCGTGTTCTCGCTCGCCTCGGTGCTGTGGACCCTGAAGACGACGCCGGAAAATCCGCTCACGGCGGCCGAGCTGGCAGCCATCCGCAGCCGCCCGCCCGGCTGGCGCCACACGCTGGCCGACATCGGCGCGGCCCTGCGCGACATGCCGCCGACGATGAAGCAGCTGGCCCTCGTCAACCTGTTCCAGTGGTACGCCCTGTTCTGCTACTGGCAGTACATCGCGCTGTCGCTGGCTGCGACGCTGTTTCATACGACGGACCCCGCATCGCAAGGCTTTCGCGACGCGGGCCTGCTGAACGGGCAGGTGGGCGCCTTCTACAATTTCGTCGCCTTTGTCGCCGCCTTCGCGCTGGTGCCGTTCACGCGCCGCTTCGGCCCCAAGCGCATGCACAGCGTGTGCCTGTGCGCGGCAGGTGTCGGCATGCTGAGCATCCCGCTGATCCACAGCCCGGCGCTGCTGTTGCTGCCCATGCTGGGTATCGGCCTGGCCTGGGCCAGCATCATGGGCAATCCCTATATCATGCTGGCCGGCTGCATTCCGCCCGCGCGCACAGGCGTCTACATGGGCATTTTTAATATGTTCATCGTCATCCCGATGATCATCCAGATATTTACTCTGCCGCTGTATTACCGCAGCTGGCTGGGCGGCAATCCGGAAAACGTCATCCGGCTGGCTGGCGCTCTGCTGCTGTGCGCGGCGGTGGCGGTGCTGTTCGTGAAGCTGCGCCCATCGCAGACCGGCAAGGCTTGACGACAGGCGTAAAAAAAACCGGCTCTGCCGGTTTTTTTACGATGCTGCGAAAGATTACTCTTCAATCGCCATCTGGCTTTGCAGATAATTTTGAATACCGACTTTGGCGATCAGGTCGATCTGCGTTTCGAGCCAGTCGATATGCTCTTCCGTGTCTTCCAGGATCATCAGGAACAGGTCGCGCGAGACGTAGTCGCCCGCTTTTTCGCTGATGGCGATGCCTTCCTTGACGGTGGCGTGCGCGGCGCGTTCCAGCTTCAAGTCGCATTCCAGCATTTCCGGCGTGTTCTCGCCGATCAGCAGCTTGTGCAGCGCTTGCAGGTTAGGCAGGCCGTCGAGCATCAGGATGCGGTCGATCAGCTTGTCGGCGTGTTTCATTTCGCCGATCGATTCTTCGTATTCCTTCTTGCCCAGCTTTTCCAGGCCCCAGTGCTTGTACATGCGCGCATGCAGGAAGTACTGGTTGATGGCCGACAGTTCGTTGGTGAGCTGTGCGTTGAGCATGCGGATGACTTCTTTATCGCCCTTCATGGGATTTCCTTTGTTCTGTGTCGCGTTCGATGATGAAACCGCAGGCTGCTGGCGTTCACTGCCGGGTGGCGTTGGCTGCCTGGTGGCGCTCAGGTTGCCGGTTTCGCTATGCCCGCATGATAGCGCAAAATGTCGGCGATTTCCGGTGCTAAACGGCATTTTTCCGTCTTTTTAACGTAAATATCGTGCGAATAAAACCCATTCTCAAGTGGATTGCCCACTTGCGCCGTTTTTTATTTGTTAAGGAAAATGAAGGCCATTCTCATTCGCGTTCCCGCCGCTATTTGGCCGCCGCTGGTGGGCCTGCATGGCTGCGCTGAAAAGGCGGGAAATGTTGGTCCGTTCTTGCTTTTGTGTCTTCTTGGCCGCTGCCGGCGATGCGATAATCAGGCAGCGATATTTACTGAAAAAAGGATAGCAAGATGATGCTGCATATACCCGGCGTGCTGACGCCGGAACAGGTGACGCAGTTTCGCCAGCGCCTGGCGCAGACGGACTGGGTCGACGGACGCGCCAGCGTCGGGGCGCAAGGCGCGCAAGTCAAGCGCAACCGCCAGCTGGCCGAAGGTTCGCCGCTGGCGCTGGAACTGGGCGAGATCGTCAGCCGCGCGCTGATGGCCAATCCGCTGTTCTTTGCCGCCGTGCTGCCGCTGCGCATCCTGCCGCCCTTCTTCAACAGCTATGCGGGCGGCGAACACTATGGCCTGCATATCGACGGCGCCATCCGCACGCCGAAAAACGGCATGCAGTCGATGCGCGCCGACGTCTCGTCGACCGTCTTCCTGAGCGAGCCGGATGAATACGAAGGCGGCGAGCTGGTGGTGGTCGATTCTTACGGCACGCATGAAGTGAAACTGCCGGCCGGCGACGTGATCGTGTATCCGTCGAGCAGCGTGCACCAGGTGCTGCCCGTCACCAGCGGCGAGCGCATCTGCTCTTTCCTGTGGACGCAAAGCATGGTGCGCGAAGACTGGAAACGCAGCATGCTGTTCGAGCTCGATCAGAACATCCAGAGCGTGCGCGCGGAGCATGGCGATTCACCGGCGACGGTGGGGCTGACGGGGCATTATCACAACCTGCTGCGGATGTGGGCGGAGATGTAATCGTGGCGGTGTCGGATTACGCGTGGCCTTTGGCCGCGCTAATCCGAGCTACGATACTGCGTGAAGCACCGGCAAAAAAAAGTCTGCCTGGCCCGGGGATGTAGGCTGGCAGACTGAAACAAGCAAATCGCTTGACGAAAACAGGCGCAAAAAAGCAAGCAGGGCACAGGGTGCGGTGCTTGCGGGCTGGCAGCGGCGCTGTGGCCGCCGGAAGGCTAGCTCAGTTGGAAGGTCAGTGGGACGAGCACGTACACGGGCACGGGCTTGCCGTTTTCGATCATCGGCTTGAACAGCGCGCGTTGCGCGGCCTGGCGGCCCGCTTCATCGAGGTTGTTGTAGCCGGTCGATTTCTGGATCAGGATTTGCTCGGGCAAGCCTTTTTCGTTGATCAGGATGCGCAACACCACGGTGCCGCTTTCGCCCAGGCGGCGCGACAAGTTCGGGTAGATCAGTTGCGGCGCCTTGATGTATTCGACGCTGCTGACGGTGCGCGGCGTCGATGGTGCCGGCGGCGTCGGCGATGGTGCCGATGGTGCCGTCGGCGCGGCGGTGGCAACAGCCGGTGCCGCTTCGGCGCGCGTCGGTTGCGGCGGCGTGATCGTCGGTTCGCTTGGCGCGACGGCGATCAGCGGCAGCGGCGGGATCACGGCGCGCGGCACGGGCGCGCTCAATTCCACGGTTTTCGGTACGGACGGTGCGGGCGGTTTCGGCGGCGCCGGCGGGGCGATGATGCTGATGGTGGTGATGGTCGGCATGGCCGCCGTGACGACGCGGCTCAGCAGGCCGCTCTGGATGGCGTAAAAGCCGGCGATATGCAGGACGACGATGGCCATCAGCGGCGCGAATTTGTTGCGCTTCTTGTCGAAGTCGGCAAATTGCTGCACGGCCTGCACCGTTACGGGCGGGGGCATCATCGTCATGGCGTTCATCGCTTTCTTTAGTTTGTCAGTACAGCTCGCATCAATACGGTTTCTTGCAGCGCCACGGTGGCGTTCAGGTGATCGTTCAGCACTTCCCGCGCACAGGTGTGGCATTTGCCGCAGCAGGTGGCCACGCCCAGGTCGCGGCGCAGTTCGGCCATGCTGGACAGGCCAAGATCGACGGCTTGACGGATTTCACGATCAGATATGTTGTTGCAGACACATACAATCATTGATACACCTTCTGGCTGGAGGATGAACAGACACTAGTGCTGGAAAGCATTGTTGCTAGTGTTTTAATGAGAATCATTATCATTACGTTTCATTGTCGCGCAAAGTGCGGGACAATGCAAGCGATTTTGATCAAGTGTGCGGCAGTTGGCGGCCTGGCGCGGCGCATCGATATGCCATTTTTTCGGATGGTGCAGCCCTTGGTGGGGGCGGCTCTCCGGGCTAAATAAAAACTATTCGCATTCATGTTTATAATGCTGGTATTGTCTCGGACGGTTGCCGTCTGGACAGATGGAATGGCCGCTTGTCGGTAATGCGCAACAGTTGCGTTTTACCTCACAAACCTGGAACCGGCGGAAGGCGCCCGCGCCGCAGCTGGTATCAGGTGTTCTTAATTTGAACGGAATTTGCTCATGACTCTAGTTCCACCCATGATGACGCTCGATGCGCTGGCAGTCGGCCAGAGCGGCACGGTGTTGCATATCACGCCCCACACGGCAGGACAGACGGAGGACGGCGTCGACCTGGCCCGCCGCCTGATGGAGCTGGGATTCGTTCCCGGTGAACGCATCCGCATGCTCAAGCGCGGCATTCCCGGCGGCGATCCGCTGGCCATCAAGGTGGGCAATGCCACATTCGCACTGCGCCGCTTCGAAGCGGCGCTGATCACGATTCAACCGCTGCTTCAACCGGAATGACCATGGGTGCTGTCGAAACGATCGTCGATGCGGGCGTGCACAAGCCGCCGCATCAGCCACAAATTGCCTTGCTGGGCAATCCCAACTGCGGCAAGACCGCCCTGTTCAACCGTTTGACGGGCGCGCGCCAGAAAGTGGCGAACTACGCCGGCGTGACCATCGAGCGCAAGGAAGGCCATTTCACTTCGCCCGCCGGCAAGCCTGTGCGCCTGCTCGACCTGCCGGGCGCCTACAGCCTGTCGGCCACCACGCCTGATGAAGCCATCACGCGCGATGTGGTGGGCGGCCTGCGCCGCGGCGACCCGCGTCCGGACGCCATCATCTGCGTCGTCGACGCCACCAATTTGCGTCTGAATCTGCGCCTGGTGCTGGAAGTCAAGCGCCTGGGCCTGCCCATGCTGCTGGCGCTGAACATGACGGACGTGGCGCGCAAGCGCGGCATGCTGATCGACACCGCCAAGCTGTCGCAGGAACTGGGCATGCCCGTGGTGGAAACCGTGGCGGTGCAGCACGACGGCGAAAAAGCCCTGCTCAATGCCATCGACGCCATGCTGCCGCTGCCGGCCGTGGAAGCGAAACCGCTGGCGGCCATCGATGCCGTCAGCGTCGAAGAAACCCAGCGCGAAGTGCGCCGCATCCTGGCCGCCGTCAGCAATGACACGAGCGACAAGGGCAACCTGACGGAAAAAATCGACGACGTGGTGCTGCACCCCGTCTTCGGCCCCATCATCCTGGCCGTGCTGATGTTCCTGATCTTCCAGGCCGTATTTGCCTGGGCCGCCACGCCGATGGAAATGATCACCGATGGCGTGGGCCACCTGGGCGCCGTGCTGACGGCGAACATGCCCGACGGTCACCTGAAAAGCTTGCTGGTGGAAGGCATCATCGGCGGCGTCGGCAGCGTGCTCGTGTTCCTGCCGCAGATCCTGATTTTGTTCTTCTTCATCCTGAGCCTGGAAGACTGCGGCTACCTGCCGCGCGCGGCTTTTTTGCTGGACCGCCTGATGGGCGGCGTGGGCCTGTCCGGCCGCGCCTTCATCCCGCTGCTGTCGAGCTTTGCCTGCGCCATTCCCGGCGTGATGGCGGCGCGCACGATCCAGAATCCGCGCGACCGCCTGGTCACCATCATGATCGCGCCGCTGATGACGTGTTCGGCGCGCCTGCCCGTGTACGCGCTGATCATCGCCGCCTTCATTCCGGAACGCCAGGTATGGGGCTACCTGAGCCTGCAAGGCCTGGTGCTGTTCGTCCTGTACTTCGCCGGCATCATCTCGGCCATGGCCGTGGCCTGGGTCATGAAGCGCGGCATGGGCGTGCGCGGCAATCAGCCGCTGATGCTGGAACTGCCGGCCTACCACTGGCCGCACCTGCGCAACCTGGCCGTCAGCCTGTGGGAGCGCGCGAAGATCTTCCTCACGCGCGTCGGTACCATCATCCTGAGCCTGATGATCATCTTGTGGTTCCTCAGCACCTTCCCCGGCCCGCCGGACAACGCGATCCACCCGCCGATCTACTACAGCCTGGCCGGCATCCTGGGCCGCGGCCTGGAAGTGATCTTCGCGCCGATCGGTTTCAACTGGCAGATCTGCATCGCGCTGGTGCCGGGCATGGCGGCGCGCGAAGTGGCCGTCGGTGCCCTGGGCACCGTGTACGCGCTGTCGCAAACGGGCGACGCGCTGGCCTCCACGCTGGAGCCGCTGATCGCCCATTCGTGGTCGATGGCCACCGCGCTGTCCCTGCTGGCCTGGTATGTGTTCGCGCCGCAGTGCCTGTCGACCCTCTCCGTGGTGAAGCGCGAAACGGGCGGCTGGCGCTATCCGCTGCTGATGGCCGGCTACATGTTCGCCCTGGCCTACGCCGCCTCGTTCATCACGTACCGCATCGCCCTGATGCTGGGTGCTTAGGAGAAAAGCATGTGGCAAACCCTGATCGTCGCCCTGATCGTCGCAGCCGCGCTGCTGCATTTTTCGACCAAGTACCTGCCGGCGGGCGTGCGCCGCGCCATCGTGCGCGGCCTCGTGCGCTGCGGCCTCGATGAGGCGAAGATGTCGGCCTTCTTCAAGGTGGCGCCCGGTTGCGGCAGCGGCTGCGGTTCCTGCGGTTCCTGCGACAGCCCGCCGCCACCGTCCGCCACGCCGCCGGCCGACGGCAGCAGCAAGCGCGTGATCCTGATGCAGGTGCAGCGCTAGGGTCAACGCCGGAGTAGCCACGGGCGCGCCCGTGGGCTACACTGGGTTTTCCGCATGGCAAGGAGTGGCAATGGCGATACTGTTGATCTTCATGTTTCTGTTTGCGGTCGCCACCTGGCTGCTGGCCAGCCGGCGCGGCCGCCACGGGGGACTCTGGTTCGGCATCGGCCTGTTCCTCGGGCCGTTTGCCCTGCTGGCGGTGGCGGCGCTGCCGCCCGTTGCAGCAAGCTGAATGGAAAAAACCCGCGCATGCGGGTTTTTTTACGTCTGCAGTACGGCGCTTACGCTTTGCCGGCCAGTTTGTCGACCACCGGCACCAGCGCTGCCGGACGGCAGCCGAAGGCGGCCAGGCGGCCTTGCGCGTGGGGCGCCAGGTCCAGGTCATACGGCAAACGGCCCGCCACCAGCCACAGTTTATCCTGCGGCAGGGCTTCGACCAGGCGACGCTGGCCATCGACGAACATGGCGTTATACGTTTGCAGCACGATCTGTTGCGCGCCTTGCGCAAAGGCGATGGCTTCATTGACTTCGTCGTCCAGTGCCTCGGCCGACAAGGCATATTCGCGCACGTCCAGGCCCGCTTCGCGCAGCGCCGGCAGCATCGAGCTGCGCGCTTCCTTGTTGCGACCCAGCGCCACTTCATCGATCTCGCTGCGCGAGCGCACTTCCACCGTCAGCAGGGTCACGGGCAGGCTGGCGTCGAGCGCGCGGTAGTCGCCCTGCACGCGCAGGGCTGCCTTTTGCAGCAGCTGCGACAGGGCCATGGCGGCCGGTTGCATCAGCGCCGGCGGGGCGACGGGGCGGGCGCGCCAGTCGCGCACGGCGCGGTTGCGCTTGAGTTCAGCCACGCGCGCGCAAGCGGCGTCGATGCGGTCGATGGCGATGTCGCCGCGCTCCACGGCGGCGATGACGGCCTCGATGGCGGCCGTCTGCTGCGCTTCGCGGTGCGAGATGAGGACGATGTCGGCGCCCGCCTGCAAGGTGGCGATGGCGCCCTGGGCGATGCCGATGCCGTCGGCAATGGCCGCCATTTCCAGGCAGTCGGTGATGACCACGCCCTGGTATTTCAACTCGCCGCGCAGCAGGTCCGTCAGCACGCCTTTCGACAAGGTCGCCGGCACCTTGGTGTCGGCCTCGAAGGCGGGGAAGACCACGTGCGCCGTCATGATGGCGTCCACGCCGCCGGCAATGGCCGCGCGGAAGGGCGCCAGTTCCACGGCGCGCAGGCGTTCCTTGTCGTGCGGGACCAGCGCCATGGCGTAATGCGTGTCGGTGGCCGTGTCGCCGTGGCCGGGGAAATGCTTGGCGGTGACGGCCACGCCGCTGGCGCGCTGGCCGCGCATGGCCGCCATGCCGTAGGCGATGACGGTGGCGGCATCCTCGCCATAAGCGCGCACGCCGATGACCGGGTTGTTGCGGTTGTTGTTCACATCGAGCACGGGCGCGAGCAGCAGGTTGATGCCCAGCTGGCGCATTTCATCGCCGCTGATCTGGTTCATGCGTTCGCAGTCGTCGATGGAGCCGGCCGCCTGAAAGGCCATCGCGGCGGGAATTGGCGTGACGCCCTGCTCGATGCGCATCACCATGCCGCCTTCCTGGTCGATGGAGATCAGCAGCGGAATGTCGGACACTTCCGCGTTGATCTCCTGCAGTTCGCGGCACAGGGCGGACACTTGCGCGGGCGTGTGCACGTTGCGGCGGAACAGGATCACGCCGCCCACCTTCTTTTCGCGTATCAAGGTCTTGATATGCTCGTCCGCCTGCAGGGCGTCGAAGCCCACCATGAATAGCTGTCCTACTTTCTCGCGCAAACCCTGCTCCATGCTGCAACTCCTCCGGTATTCATTCTGATGACGACAAGTCCGTATTCTGGCCCCCGGTGACGCGTCTGGACAATCACCGGAAAAGCTGCCTTGGTTTTGTACTTATTTTGGTATTGTATTGGATTTGGGTTTTTGCGCAAGTGGTTATTAAGTGGTATTGCTCCACTTGCGCAGTGCCGGCATCAATCCAGGCGCTGGAACGAGGCCGCTTGCGCCTTGGGCCAGTACAGGCCGAACACGGGCGGCAGTTGCGGCAGCTGGCTCGGGTCGAGCAACTGGCCCGCTTCCAGGAAGGGCAGCAGGGCCGAAGCCAGTTTCACCTGATTCGGCGAGATGCGGCGCACCAGGTGGTGCGGACGCAGTTCCTGCGGGTGCGCCAGGCCGGCGGCGGCGATCAGCTCGGCCAGCGCCTTCATGGTGTTTTGATGGAAGTGCGCCACGCGGGCGATCTTGTCGGGCACCACCAGCGCGCGCTGGCGTTGCGGGTCTTGCGTGGCCACGCCCGTGGGGCAGCGGTCCGTGTGGCAGCTTTGCGACTGGATGCAGCCCAGCGCGAACATGAAGCCGCGCGCCGAATTGCACCAGTCGGCGCCCAGCGCCAGCAGGCGGGCGATGTCGAAGGCCGTAATGATCTTGCCCGAGCAGCCGATCTTGATCTTCGCGCGCAGGTTGGCGCCCACCAGGGTGTTATGCACGAGCACCAGCGCTTCCTGCAGCGGCGTGCCCACGTGGTCCGTGAATTCCAGCGGTGCGGCGCCCGTGCCCCCTTCGCTGCCGTCGACGACGATGAAGTCGGGCGTGATGCCCGTTTCCAGCATGGCTTTCACGATGGCGAAAAATTCCCACGGGTGGCCGATGGCCAGCTTGAAGCCCGTCGGCTTGCCGCCGGAGAGCGTGCGCAGGCGGTCGATAAAGTGCAGCATTTCCAGTGGCGTGGAAAAGGCGCTGTGCGCGGCCGGCGAGACGCAATCCTCGCCCACCATCACGCCGCGCGTGGTGGCGATCTCGATCGTCACTTTCGGCCCGGGCAGCACGCCGCCGTGGCCCGGCTTGGCACCCTGTGACATTTTCAGCTCGATCATTTTCACCTGTTCCGAGCTGGCGTTGGCGATGAAGCGCTCTTCCGAAAACGTGCCGTCCTGATTGCGGCAGCCGAAGTAGCCGGAGCCGATTTCCCATACCAGGTCGCCACCGTTTTCGCGGTGATAAGGACTGATGCTGCCTTCGCCCGTATCGTGCATGAAGCCGCCGCTGCGCGCGCCGCCGTTCAGGGCCAGGATGGCGTTGGCCGACAGGGCGCCAAAGCTCATCGCCGAGATATTGAAGACGCTGGCCGAATACGGTTTGGCGCGCGGGCAGTCCGGGTGGTTGCCGATCTCGATGCGGAAATCGTGCCCGGTGACCTTGGCGGGAGCGATGGAGTGGTTGATCCATTCATAGCCCGCTGCATACACGTCGAGCTGGGTGCCGAACGGGCGCTTGTCCGTCTGCTCCTTGGCGCGCTGGTAGACGATGCTGCGCTGGCTGCGCGAGAACGGCGTGGCCTCGCTGTCGCTTTCCAGGAAATACTGGCGGATTTCGGGGCGGATGCTCTCGAAGAAAAAACGGAAATGCGCGAGGATGGGGTAGTTGCGGCGCAGGGCGCGCTTCGTTTGCAGCAGGTCGCTGATGCCGACCAGGGTCAGCGCACCGGCCAGCACGGGCAGCCAGTAATGATCGTAGTAAAACAGGGACAGGACAAAGATGGCTGCCGTCGCAATGAAGGTCAGGTAGCGAAATGGTACTAGGTGCATGGGCACTCCGGTGAAGTCAGACTGATACTGCCGAGTCTACCTTCGATTCGCGGAACGTGTTGGTGGGAAAGAACGCGGCGCCCCGTGGACGCCGCGCGGGATCAGCGTTGTGCGGCGCGGATACGCTCGATGCGTTCAGTGCTGGCCGGATGGCTCGACAGGTAGGGTGTGCCCTGGTCCAGCTTGCCCAGGGCGACAAACACTTGCGCCAGGTGTTCCAGCGGGATGCCGTTCTGGCGCAGCATGGCGATGGCGTAGTCGTCCGCGTCGCGTTCGACGTCGCGCGAATACTTCAAGTCCAGCAGCAGCGGCGGCAAGGTCGCCACCACCGTCGACACGTCGCCGAACAGCAGCGCCGCGCCGGCGCCGACGGCCGAGGTCTGGATGATGCGCCGCGTCAGGTGGCGCTGCTGCAAATGCCCCAGCTCATGCGCCAGCACGCCCATGATGGCCAGGTCGTCCGGCAGCAGTTCGATCATTTCATCGGTCAGCACGATGTCGCCGGACGGCAGGGCAAACGCGTTCGGGCCGATCTTGCTCTTGCGGAAAACGATGCGGTGCTGGGGCGTGCTGTCGCCGGGCGTGGCCAGGCGCGCGAACTGGGCGCGCAGGGCTTGCTGGCGCGCGTCAGCAAGCTTGCTCGCCTCAAACACGTGCTGGTCGAGGAAATCGAGCACGCCCTGGCCCAGCTGGCGCTCGACGGACTGGGGAATCGCATATGCGACCCCCTTCGCCACCACGGGCAGCAGGTACTGGTAGCTGAGCCACAGGGCCAGCACGGTGGCGACCGTGGCCAGCAGGGCGCCGCGCCAGCTTTGCTGCAGCCGCACCACCCAGCCGTCGCGGTGGCCCGTGGCGTGCAGCAGGCTGTTGAAGGCCGCCTGGTCGGCGATCTCCAGGTAGGCGCCGTCGGAGAAGCTGACCTTGCGCACGGCGTGGCTGCTGCGTTCGGACACGTGCAGCTCGCCCAGCGGGCAGCTGCGCGCGATATCGCCGGCCAGCACGGCGACTCCATCGCGCACGCTGAGCGTCACGTGGTACAGGCGCGAACTCTGGCCGTCGAAATAGCGGGCGGCCAGCGCGGCGTGGTCTTCTTGCGTGTCGGCGTGCATTGCTTACATCGACAGGTCGAAGTCCAGCAGGTCGGCCATGCCTTCGCCGGTGGCCGACACTTGCTGGCCCGTGGCGGCGACAAACTCGTCCAGGCTGCCGTGCACCAGCATCGACGTCGCTTCCAGGCGGTACTTCAGCCAGCGCACATGGGCGAATGGCGCGAACAGGCCCAGTGTGACGACGACGCCCAGCAGGTTGGTCAGCATGATGAAGGTGGTGCGGCCCCAGGTCAGCTGCGACTGGAACTGGTGCTGCTGCAAACGCGTATGGTTCCAGATCAGGTTCTGGATCATGGTCATGAACAGCGGCAGCACGGTGAACGCCCACAGGTACAAGGCGCCGATGGCAAACAGCAGGCTGCCAACCTTGGCCTTGTCATTCATATTGGCCGCAAACGAGGTGAACACGCTGCCGAAGACGACGAAAATCAGGACCAGCAGGCCGCCCAGCAGCAGCGCGAAGAACAGCAGATAGGTCTTGTAGAAGCTGCCGACCGTGGCGTCAAAGCTGAACGGGGTGGCGCCGAAACGGCTTTGCGTGTGCTGAAAGCGCTTCAGGCGCTGGTGCAGGAATGGCGTCATCAAGCCCAGGGTGAAGGTATTGAGGATGGGCAGCCACAGGAAATACTTGTAGGCTTCCCGGGCGCTGCCGCCGAAACCGAAGCGGATGCCCCGGTAGCTGGTGTTGTACAGCTTGAATTGCAGGCTTTTCCATATCAGCCAGGGCAAAATGGCGGCCAGCAGCACGAACATCAGCAGGCCCACGATGGGCGAAACCTTCAGGGCGATGTTGTAGCCGCCGATCAGCACGACGGCCGCGATGCGGCCCTTCAGGATGGCCACGGCATTGCCATGGTATTCGAAGCTGCTGCCAGCCAGGTGGGTGCTGGAATAGAAATAGCGGTTGCGGCGCACCTTGGCCCAGGCGGAGTAAATGCCCAGGGTGACGATGCTCAGCAGCAGGTTGACGATCCAGATACGGAAGTATTCGCTGCCGGTGGCGCTGAAGGTGATGGCTTCTTGTCTGGGAGTAGTGTTGTTTGCGTCGAAATCCACAGGGGTTTCCTTACTGATTGGAAACAAAACAAGATAAGGGATTATTGAAAAGTTATCAATTGAAAATACTGTTTTTCGCAATTTTTTCGTCGATTCGCTTGCGCCGACCCGATCCGGCCGTCCCCGGCTATACTGGAACTCAACCATCGTTACCGGGAAAACCATGATCGTCGTCCACCATCTGAACAACTCGCGCTCGCAGCGCGTGCTCTGGCTGCTTGAAGAGCTGGGCCTCGACTACGAGGTCAAGCGCTACCAGCGCGACCCGAAAACCATGCTGGCGCCCGCTTCCTTGAAAGCCGTGCATCCGCTGGGCAAGTCGCCCGTGATCACCGATGGCGCCAACACCATCGCCGAATCGGGCGCCATCATCGATTACCTGGTCGAGCGCTACGGCAATGGCCGTTTGATACCGGCGGCGGGCACGCCGGACAAGCTGCGCTGGACTTACTGGCTGCATTTCGCGGAAGGCTCGGCCATGCCGCCGCTGCTGATGAAGCTGGTGTTCGACAAGGTCGAATCGTCGCCGATGCCGTTTTTCGTCAAGCCGATCGCGCGCGGCATCGCCAGCAAGGTCAAGAGCAGCTTCGTCCTGCCCAATATTAATAGCCAGCTGGCCTACATGGAAGCGGAGCTGGAGAACAGCAAATGGTTTGCCGGCAATGAATTCACGGCGGCCGACATCCAGATGAGTTTTCCGCTGGAAGCGGCCGCCATGCGCGGCGGACTCGACGAGCGACTGCCGAAGCTGACGGCGTTCCTGCAGCGCATCCATGCGCGCCCGGCCTACCAGCGCGCCCTGGAAAAAGGCGGGCCCTACGATTTCGCCAAATGAGAACGCCGAACCAAACCTACTGCGCGTCGCGACTTGCGGCCTGCGATGCTCACCGTACTTGAGTACGGTTGCGCTTCTTAGCCACAATTCACTTCCGCTCGCTACGGTTTTGTTAGGCGTTGTTACGCCGCGTAAAACCTGCCAAGCGGAATTCGCGGGGAATAGTGCTTGCTCCATACGGTAAAATGATCAATTCAATCAGTATCCACTTACCGCATGGCCCGACTCCTCGCTATCGACGGCTTGAATATCGTACGCCGCGTCTACGAAGCCAGTCCTGAACCCGATTCCGACCTGAAGGCGGAGATCGCGCTGCGCCATGCGCTGTCGTCATTCCGCACTCTCATCAACGACCACGAGCCGACGCACATCCTGCCGGCCTTCGATTTCGGTGGCCCGACCTGGCGCCACGCCCTGTATGCCGGTTACCGCGAGGGGCGCCAGCCCATGCCGCAGGTGCTGCGCGACGCCTTGCCCGGCTTTTACGACACCCTGGCCAGCTTCGGCATGCACGTGGTCAGCATTCCCGAGGTCGAGGCCGACGACGTGATCGGCACGGCCGTCATGCGCTGGCTGCACGAGGGGCGCGGCGCGGCCGTCATCGCCACTACCGACAAGGATTTGCATGGCCTGATCGCGCACGGCGCGCTCGTCTGGGATCACTTCAAGGGCATCTGGCACGACCACGCCTGGGTCGAGAAAAAGTTCGGCGTGCCGCCGGAACTGCTGCCCGACCTGCTGGCGCTGATGGGCGACGTCACCGACAGCATCCCCGGCGTGTCGAAAATCGGCCTGAAGACGGGCGCGAAACTGTTGCGCGCCTACGGCAATATCGACGCCGTGATGGCCGGCGCGGGCATTTTGCCCGGTGCGCTGGGTGAAAGCCTGCGAAAAGAGCGGGAAATACTGTATCTTTCAAGAAAGTTAGTGGAACTCAAGACCGACGTGACCTTGGGTGTCACCTGGAACAAGCTGGCGTGGGAAAAGTAGAGCGCCAGGCAAGAACAATCAAGCAAGGGAAGTAAATCATGATGTTAAAGACAGTCCTGATCGATAGCAGCGCCGTGGCGCGCGGCCTGCTGAACACGGTCCTGACCGATGGCGGCTACGATGTCTGCGGGCAGACGCATACGAGCGCGCTGGGGCTGGCGCTGCTGGTCAAGCACCATCCGCATTTCGTGTGCATCGCGCGCGAACAGGTGGAAGATGGGACGAATGTGGTGCAAACCATCCGCGCCCAGTATCCGAAGACGCTCATTTTCATGGTCTCGGGCGGCATCGATGCCGCCTCGCTGCAGGCGGCCCACGCCATGGGCGTGTCGGGCTTCATCGTGAAACCGTTCATGGCAGACACGGTCCTGAAAACCGTGCGCAACACGGTCATTGCCATGGTGCGCAAGCAGCAGCAGGCCTTGGCTGCCGCCGCGCAAGGCAATAGTTAGACGCCTTCCAGGCCGCTCGCGCTGGCGATGATGCCGCCGCCGAGGCACACGTCGCCGTCGTACAGCACGGCCGACTGGCCTGGCGTGACGGCCCATTGCGCCTGGTCGAAGGCCAGGCTGAAGTGTTCATTCCCGTCCGGCAGCAGCTGGCAAGCCACGTCGGCCTGGCGGTAGCGCGTCTTGGCGCTCAATGCACCTGCTTGCGGCGCCACGCCGGCAACCCAGCTGGCCTGGTCGGCCGTCAAGGCCGGCGACAGCAGCCACGGGTGGTCATGGCCCTGCACCACCCACAGGGTATTGTTGGCGATATCCTTGCGCGCCACATACCAGGCGTCGCTGCTGCCGTCCGCATTCTGATACGACTTCACGCCGCCGATGCCGATGCCCTTGCGCTGGCCCAGGGTATAAAAACTCAGCCCCACGTGTTCGCCCACGGTCTTGCCGTCGGCCGTTTTCATCGGGCCCGGCTTGTAGGACAGGTAGCGGTTCAAAAATTCGCGGAACGGGCGTTCGCCGATAAAACAGATGCCCGTGGAATCCTTCTTTTGCGCGTTCGGCAGCGCCAGTTTCTCGGCGATCTGGCGTACTTCCGTCTTCGGGATTTCACCGAGCGGAAACAGGGTTTTCGACAACTGCGCCTGGTTCAACCGGTGCAGGAAGTAGCTTTGGTCCTTGCTGGCGTCGACGGCTTTCAGCAGTTCATAGCGGCCTGCATCGGTGGGCGCCTGGCGCACGCGCGCATAGTGGCCGGTGGCGATCAGGTCGGCGCCCAGGGTCATGGCGTGGTCGAGGAAGGCCTTGAACTTGATTTCGGCGTTGCACAGCACGTCCGGATTCGGCGTGCGGCCGGCCTGGTATTCGCGCAGAAAATCGGCGAACACGCGGTCCTTGTATTCGGAGGCGAAATTGACGGCTTCGATGTCGACGCCGATGACGTCGGCCACGCTGGCCGCGTCGATCCAGTCCTGGCGTGTGGAGCAGTATTCCGAATCGTCGTCATCTTCCCAGTTTTTCATGAACAGGCCGATGACTTCATAGCCTTGTTCCTTCAGCATCCATGCCGCGACCGAGGAATCGACCCCGCCCGACATGCCGATAACGACTTTCTTCTTGCTCATCTTGCTTTCCAGTTACTTTAATAATATGGCAATGCGTATTGCTATGCGCTATTGAAAACGGACGCATGCGTGTGCAGCAGGGCCAGCGGCGCGCGCCGGCCAGCCAGGTATTCGTCCACGCACTGCAGCACCAGCGGGCTGCGGTGGCGTTCCTGGCACGCGGCCAGTTCGTCGCGCGTCATCCACAGGGTGCGGATGATGCCTTCGTCCAGCGGGCGGTCATGCTCGGCGCCGGCCGTGCCGCAAAAGGTGAAGCGCAAATAAGTCACGTCCTCGCCCGTGCGCAGTGACTGATAGCGCGACATGTACATGCCGACCAGTGCCGTGGGGATGAAATCGTAGGCCGCTTCTTCCAGCGTTTCGCGGATCACCGCCTGTTCCAGCGACTCGAACGGGTCGAGGTGACCGGCCGGTTGATTGATCTTGATGCCTTCGCTGGTCTCTTCTTCAATCAGTAAAAACAGGCCGTCGCGCTCGACGATGGCGGCAACGGTGACAGAGGGTTTCCAGATTCTCGGCATGATTCCATCCTTGAAAGAGCCGACATTTTATCTTGTTCTGCGCGCGCGGTTTGAACCCGGCCTTCTGTTGCGCGGACATATTGATAAATGACAACGTTTTAGCAAATAGCGGTGGGAGGTACTTACGTCTTTCCCGGGGAGCGCACTAGCATGGGGGCTTAGGCGGCAAGATGGCAGGAAACGCCCGCTAATATAGGCTTTACCGGTGGTCAAAACAAGCGCGCACACGTGCTCGACTGTGGTGAGATTGACACACCTTTCCCACAATACGGGCGCCATACCGCATGGCGGAACAAGGATTGGTATTAGGGGTAAATTAGTGTCGTACGACTAAAAGTTGCTGCTTCACAAACGTTTAACGCGCTGCTTTCCGTGTTAGATTCTAGTCAGTTTATCAATTAGCGGAGGCATCATGAGGATAGGCATACCGGCCGAAACACGGCCTGGTGAAACGCGGGTGGCGGCAACGCCCGAGACAGTCAAGAAGCTGGCAGCCAAGCATCAGATCGTCGTGCAGTCGGGAGCGGGCTTGCAAGCCTCGATTCCCGACGAGGCGTATGCCGCCGCCGGCGCGCAGATCGGCACGGCCCAGGAAGCCTATGGCTGCGCCATCGTGCTCAAGGTGCGCGCGCCCGATGCCGAAGAACGGGCGCTGATGGCCAGCGGCACGGTGCTGATCGGCATGCTCAACCCGTTTGACGCGGACAATATCGCCGCCATGGCCACGGCCGGGCTGTCCGCCTTCGCGCTGGAAGCCGTGCCGCGCATCACGCGCGCGCAGTCGATGGACGTGCTGTCGTCGCAGGCGAACATCGCCGGCTACAAGGCCGTGCTGGTGGCCGCGAATACCTATCAGCGCTTCATGCCGATGCTGATGACGGCGGCCGGCACCGTCAAGGCGGCCCGCGTGCTGATCATGGGCGTGGGCGTGGCCGGTTTGCAGGCGATCGCCACGGCCAAGCGCCTGGGCGCCGTCATCGAGGCGTCCGACGTGCGCCCGCCCGTCAAGGAACAGGTGGAGTCGCTGGGCGCCAAGTTCCTCGACGTGCCTTTCCTTACCGATGAAGAAAAGGAAATCGCCAAGGGCTCGGGCGGCTATGCGCGCGCCATGCCGGCCGACTGGATGCGCCGCCAGGCCGAACTCGTGCACGAACGGGCGAAACTGGCCGACATCATCATCACCACCGCGCTGATTCCCGGCCGCGCCGCGCCGGTGCTCATTTCCGAAGAAACGGTGAAAGCCATGAAACCCGGTTCCGTCATCGTCGACCTGGCCGTCGAGCAGGGCGGCAATTGTCCGCTCTCGGAACTGGGCAAGACGGTGGTCAAGCACGGCGTCTACATCGTGGGCGAACCGAACCTGGCGACCCTGGTGGCGGCCGATGCCTCGGCCCTGTATGCGCGCAACGTGCTGGACTTCTTAAAGCTCATCATCGACAAGGACGATCAATTGCTGATCGACCGCGAGGATGAAATCATCAAGGCCAGCCTGGTTTGCGCGGGCAATGACATCCTCAGAAAATAACGCGGCGCCGGAGAGAACAACATCATGGAAATCAGTCACACCATCATTAACCTGATCATCTTCGTGCTGGCCATTTATGTCGGCTACCACGTCGTCTGGACCGTCACGCCGGCGCTGCATACGCCGCTGATGGCCGTCACCAATGCCATTTCCGCCATCATCATCGTCGGCGCCATGCTGGCGGCCGGCCTGACGCAAGGCCCGCTGGCGCAGGCGGCCGGCACCCTGGCCGTGGCGCTGGCCGCCGTCAACGTGTTCGGCGGCTTCCTCGTCACGCAGCGCATGCTCGAGATGTTCCGTAAAAAAGAACCGAAAGCCAAGCAAGGAGCAAAAGAATGAGTCACGCCATGAGCTTCGTCACCATGAACCTGGTGACGATGATGTACCTGATCGCCTCGGTGTGCTTCATCCAGGCCTTGAAGGGCCTGTCGTCGCCCTCGACGGCGCGCCGCGGCAATGCCTTCGGCATGAGCGGCATGGCCATTGCCGCCGTCACCACCGTGGCGCTGATCCTCAAACTGAAGGAGCAGCAAACGGGCGGCATGGGCCTGACCCTCGTCATCATCGGCATCGTCACGGGCGGCGCCATCGGCGCCTACCTGGCGAAAACCGTGGAAATGACGAAGATGCCGGAACTGGTGGCGGCCATGCATTCGCTGATCGGCCTGGCGGCCGTGTGCATCGCCGTGGCGGCCGTGTCGGAACCGTGGGCCTTCAATATCGCCAAGAACGGCGAGGCGCTGCCCATCGGTAACCGCTTCGAGCTGTTCATCGGCACCTTTGTCGGCGCCATCACGTTCTCCGGTTCCGTGATTGCCTTCGGCAAGCTGTCGGGCAAATACAAGTTCCGCCTGTTCCAGGGCGCGCCCGTCAGTTTCAAGGGCCAGCACATGCTCAACCTCGTGCTGGCGCTGGTGATGATCGCGCTGGGCCTGGTGTTCTGCTTCGCCGACGGTGTCGAGCCGGCCTGGACGCCGTTCATCGTCATGACCGTCATCGCCTTTGCGCTGGGCGTGCTGATCATCATCCCCATCGGCGGCGCCGACATGCCGGTGGTGGTATCGATGCTCAACAGTTATTCGGGCTGGGCCGCGGCCGGCATCGGTTTTTCGCTGAATAACTCGATGCTGATCATTGCCGGTTCGCTCGTGGGATCCTCCGGCGCGATCCTGTCGTACATCATGTGCAAGGCCATGAACCGTTCGTTCTTCAACGTCATCCTCGGCGGCTTCGGCGGCGATGCGCCGGCCGCTGGCGCGGCGGGCGCGCAGGAACAGCGTCCCGTGAAATCGGGTTCGGCCGACGACGCCGCCTTCATCATGGGCAATGCGGAAACCGTCATCATCGTGCCCGGCTACGGCCTGGCCGTGGCGCGCGCGCAGCACTCGCTGAAAGAGCTGGTGGAAAAACTCACGCACAAGGGCATCACCGTCAAGTACGCGATCCATCCGGTGGCGGGGCGCATGCCGGGCCACATGAACGTGCTGCTGGCCGAAGCGGAAGTGCCGTACGACCAGGTCTTCGAGATGGAAGACATCAACGGCGAATTCGGCCAGACGGATGTGGTGCTGGTGCTGGGCGCGAACGACGTCGTCAACCCGGCGGCGAAGGACCCGAAATCGCCGATCGCCGGCATGCCGATTCTGGAAGCGTATAAAGCCAAGAGCATCATCGTCAACAAGCGTTCGATGGCTTCCGGCTATGCGGGCCTGGACAACGACCTGTTCTACCAGCCGAACACGATGATGGTGTTTGGCGACGCCAAGAAGGTGATCGAGGATATGTTGAAAGCCATCGAATAACGCCGCTTTCGGCGACCGGACGGCCCGCCTTGCGCGGGCCGTTTTTATTGGCCGGCCGCTGCCGCGACGACCTGGTTGCGTCCCTGGTGCTTGGCGACATACAGGGCCTTGTCGGCATCCGACATGGCCGCGTCCAGGCTGGCGCCCTGCACCAGTGGCGCCACGCCGATGCTGATGGTGACGTGCAACGCGCCGCCGTCGGGCAGCACGGTGACGGCCGCTGCCACGGCCGCGCGGATGCGCTCGGCCACCTGGTGCGCCTGCTGCAGGCTGGCGTCGGGGAAGAGCAGACCGAACTCCTCGCCGCCGAGGCGCGCCGCCACGTCGGTGATGCGTCCCGTGTCGCGCAGCGCCTGCGACACCGTGCGCAGCACGGCGTCGCCCACGGCATGGCCGTAGCGGTCGTTGATCTTCTTGAAATGGTCGAGGTCGGCCACGCCCACGCTCAGGGCTGCGCCGCTGCGCGCCGCGCGCGCCATTGCCTGCTCGGCCTGCGCTTCATAGGCGCGCCGGTTGGGCAGCGACGTCAGCGCATCGTGCAGCGCCTGCTGTTCCAGCTGCGCCAGCAGGCTGGCGTTCTTTGCCGCCAGTTCGCGCCGTTCGCGCACGTCGAGCAAAAAGGCGCCGAAATAGCGCATGCCGTCGACCACGCCCAGGTCCATCGCCTTCATTTCGATGGGGATCATCTGCGTGTCGCGGTGGCGGATGGCGAATTCGCGTATCTTGCCCAGCACGCTGGACGTGCGCGAGCTGCGGATGTAATTGATCACGTGGTTGTCGTGCTGCGCGCCGACGGCGTCGGGCAGCAGGCCGTTCAGGGTCTGGCCCAGCAATTCTCCGCTGGCATAGCCGGACAATGCCTGCATGGCGCCATTGATATAGCGGATGCGGCACTGCTCGTCGATGATGATGACGGCGTCGAGGGCGTCTTCCAGCAGGCGGGAAAACAGCACTTCGGGAAGAGCGGCAGGCGGTGCTGCGGGCAATGCATCTGTCATGGAACGGTCGCCAGAAACCAGGTGACAGCCATTGTCGCATCCGCAGGCCGTTTACTCCATGCCGGATATGTTCCCTGTTTCTTTTTTGCCCCAGCTCTTTCCTTATTGCTAAGCCTTAGCGGCGGCCGTACATCATCAATCCAGCCAATGCCTTGCGTGCAGGGGGAAATGCGTCCAGCAGGCCCAGCGACAGGCCCAGCAAGCCTTGCGTGGGCGCGCTGCCCGTGAAGATGCGCGCCATGGTGTCGGTGACGCGCACGGTCAGCCCCCGGTCGGCCTGGCGCAGGCTGGCGTAGCGTTCCAGCCCGGCCGGACTGCCGTCCTGCGCCAGCACGCGGGCCAGCACGGCGGCGTCGCGCAAGCCCAGGTTCAAGCCCTGTCCCGCCACCGGGTGCAGGGATTGCGCCGCATTGCCGATGGCGACCGTGCGCGGCGTGCCGCCCCCTTGGGCGTTCAGGCCCAATGGATAGGCCAGGCGCGCCGTCGTATGCGTAAAGCGTCCCAGGCGGCTGCCGAAGGCGGCGCCCAGGCGCGCCAGGAAGGCCGCGTCGTCCAGGGCCAGCAATTGTTCGGCGCGCGTGGGCGGCACGCACCACACGAGCGCGTAGCCATCGTCCTGAGGCAGCAGGGCCAGCGGGCCTTCGTCGGTGAAGCGTTCATACGCGCGGTGGGCGATGGGGCTACTTGTGCGCACATGGGCGATGATGGCGCTCTGGCCATAATCGCGGCTGACGGCGCGTTCCGGTTGCTGGCCGAACAGGCCGCCCTCGGCTTGCACCAGCAGGCTGGCGCGCAAGCTCGAGGCGGCGCCCGCCTGCTCGATCTGCACGCTGACGCCGTCGGCATCCTCGGCACTGCCCGTCACCAGGGCCGGGCGCAGGCTGGCCACGCCCAGGCGCTCGCACACGTCGGCCAGCGCGCTGACGACGGCGCCGTAACGGGCGACATAGCCGAGCGCTTCGACGCCATGCTCGCCGCGGTCCATCAGGCTGCGCCCGAACTGGCCGCGGCGCGAGACGTGAATCTGGTGGATCTGTGTCGCCTCCACGGGCCAGGCGCCCGCTTCCTCGAGAATCTGGCGGCTGCCGTGCGACAGGGCGATGGTGCGCGGGTCGCGCCTCGCTTGTTCGATGGATTTGGCGTCGAGCAGGGCGATGCCGGCGGCGCGGCCGCCGCGCTGCACCAGCAGGGCGGCCAGCGCCATGCCGACGGGGCCGGCGCCGCAGATGGCGAGATCGAAAGTGGACGGTGTATGCATGCGGCGGCGTTAATCCTGTGACATCAGTTGTTCGATTTCAGCGACGCTCTTGGGCGCCGAGCTGAAGACTTCATGGCCTTGCGGCGTGACCAGCACATCGTCTTCGATGCGGATGCCGGTATGCCAGAACTGCTCCGGCACGCCCGCGCCCGGGCGCACATAGATGCCCGGCTCCACCGTCAGCACCATGCCCGGCGCCAAAGCGCGCCACGGCTTGCCGGGCGTACCCGTGTCGCGGTAGGCGCCCACGTCGTGCACGTCCATGCCCAGCCAGTGGCTGGTGCCGTGCATGTAGAAGGGCATATACGCCTTGTCGGCGATGACGTCCTGCACGCCGCCGCTTTTCTGCCGGTCCAGCAAACCCAGGTCCAGCATGCCCTGCGCCAGCACCTGCACGGCCGCCTCGTGGATGGCGCTGTGCGGCAAGCCGGGACGCAGCATGTCCAGCGACGCCTGTTGCGCCGCCAGCACCAGTTCATACAGCGCCCGTTGCGGGCCGCTGAAACGGCCGTTGACGGGCCAGGTGCGCGTGATGTCGGAGGCGTAGCCATCGAGTTCGCAGCCGGCGTCGATCAGCACCAGCTCGCCGTCTTGTAAGAGCGCGTTGTTGGCGCTGTAGTGCAGGATGCAGGCGTTGCCGCCGCCGGCCACGATGGAGGAATATGCGGGGAACTGCGCGCCGCTGCGGCGAAATTCGTACAGCAGCTCCGCTTCGAGCGCGTATTCGTGCATGCCGGGCCGCGTGGCACGCATGGCGCGCACGTGGGCGGCGCTGGAAATGGCGGCCGCGCGGCGCATCAGGCCCTGTTCTTCCGTGTCTTTCAGCAGACGCATGGCGTCGAGCATGTCATTGACGTCATGCGCGATGGCGGGCGCCGTGACGCCGCTGCGGGCCTTTTGCCGCACGTTGTGCCGCCAGACTTTTACTTGCGCATCGAGGCTGCCGCCCAGCGCATAGTAAATGGCGGGGCAGTCGGCCAGCAGGCGCGTCATTTCCACGTCGAGTTCCTCGATGGGAAAGGCGCTATCGAAACCAAATGTGGCGCGGGCCGCTTCGGGGCCATGGCGGAAACCGTCCCAGATTTCGCGCTCCGTGTTCTTGGCGCGGCAAAACAGGATGGCGCGCGCGGGCGCCGTGGCGCTGGCGGCCACGAGGGCCACGGCGCTGTCGGGTTCCGTAAAGCCGCTCAGGTAATAGAAATAGCTGTCGTGGCGATACGGATAATCGCAATCGCTGTTGCGCGGCACCTCGGGCGCCGTGGCAATGACAGCCACGCTGCCCGGCAGCATCTGCGCCAGCAGCGCCGCGCGCCGGGCCGCGTAGTTGGCCATCATGTTGCGCTTGCCTTGGCTGTCACGCCATTGAGCGCGTCGAGCTGTGCCGGCGTACCCACATTCGTCCACTCGCCAGGATAGACCTCGCCGCCCACGCGGCCCTGGTCCGCATACCGGCGCAGCAAATCGCCGAGCTTGGCGTGGCTGCCGGGCGCGATGCCGTCGAACATTTCAGGGCGGTACACGCCGATGTTGGCGAAGGTCCACTTGGTGTCGTCCGTATTGTTGATCGCGAACAAGGTCAGGCCGAAGTCGCCCTTGGGGTGGAAGTCGGGATTGGGCACCAGGTAAGTCCAGGCGATGTCGCGCTGGTCGGCCGGGTACGGCGTACCCAGCACATCCTTGTCGGCCAGCACGTCGAGTACCTGCTTGAAGTCGAAATACGGGCAATAGATATCGCCGGAAATGGCGAGGAATGGTTCATCGCCCAGCAAATGGCGCGCCTGGGCGATGCCGCCCGCCGTTTCCAGCGGGGTGGTCTCGGGCGAATACGCGATGCGCGCGCCATACGCGCTGCCGTCGCCCAGGGTTTCCTCGATCTGGTGGCCCAGGTGCGAATGGTTGATGACGATGTCGGTGATGCCGGCGCGCACCAGGTTCAGCACATGCCAGACGATCAGCGGACGGCCGCGCACTTTCAGCAGCGGTTTGGGACAGGTATCGGTAAGCGGACGCATCCGTTCACCGCGGCCTGCGGCAAAGATCATGGCTTTCATGGAATACTCGTTTTCTGATTCATTGTAAATTGCTCTGACGTGATCAGAAGGTGTAACCGACCTGCGGCGTTTTGTTCTCGAGGGCATCGAGCAAACGCACCAGCGGCTTGAGTTCCGTGTAGCGGTTGGCGGTCTTGCGCACGTAGTCGAGCACGGTTGGCAGGTCGCCCATGTACAGATCCTTGCCGTCGCGGTAATTCAGGCGCGCGAACAGGCCGAGGATTTTCAGGTGGCGCTGCAGGGCCGTGAATTCGAAATCGCGGTAGAAGGCGTCGATGTCGGGATTGACTGGCAAGCCCAGCTGCTTGGCGCGCTGCCAGTAGCGGATTACCCAGTCGAGCACCAGTTCCTCATCCCACTGGATATACGCGTCGCGCAGCAGCGAGGCGATGTCGTAGGTGACGGGGCCGAAGACGGCGTCCTGGAAGTCGAGGATGCCGGGATTGGGGATGGAACCATCGTTGATGTGCATCAAATTGCGCGAATGGTAGTCGCGGTGCATGAATACTTGTTGCTGCGACAAGATATTCGCCGTGATGGCCTCGAAAACCTTGTCCAGCTGGGTTTGTTGCACATCCGTCAAGGTGGCGCCCAGGTGCTTGCCGATAAACCATTCCGGGAACAGATTCATTTCGCGCAGGATGAAGGCGCGGTCGAAGTCAGGCAAGACGTCGGGCTGACTGGCCAGCTGGATTTTCATCAGCGATTCCAGCGCTTCGGCGTACAGCACGCTGGCATTGTCGTGGTTCAGGGCGTCGAGATAGGTGGTCGTGCCCAGGTCGGACAGCAGCAGGAAGCCCTGTTCCAGGTCTTGCGCGATGATCTCGGGCACGGACACGCCGGCGCCTTTCAGCAAGCCGGCCACCTTGATATAGGCGGGCACGTTTTCGCGCTCGGGCGGCGCATCCATGGCGATGAGTGTACTTCCTGGCAATGTTGCATTGCCTGGCAGCACGTCGAGACGGTAGTAGCGGCGGAAGCTCGCATCGCTGGAAGCGGGGCGGGCGGATTCGGGCGCGACGAGGTTCAGCGGGGCCAACCAGGCTTTCAACAGGGTCAGGCGAGCGTCGGCGGAGGCCGGCGCGGTGGAGGAATTGGGGGAGAATGACATTAAGCGGCCTGTGGAATCGGGTTGATGGTGCGTATTCCCATATAATAAGGGATTCAAATCAAAAAATCGCCTGTCATGGTGCTTGCCCCTTCCAATTCATGAGCTGGTTTTCGGCCTCCCCCCTTCGCAGCGCTGGGCTTTCGCCATCAGCGCGCTCGTCGCCGCCACGACGGTGCCTGTCCACGCCCAGAAAGCGCCGCGCCCGGTTCACGTGGAAGATCCCGACGCGCCCACCGTCATGACGGCGAACAGCATGAACGGACGCCCCGAAAGGGAGATCAATCTCGACAAAAATGTCGTGATTGAGCGCGGAAAAACCACAAAAATGACGGCCGATACAGCTTGTTACAAACAAGTTGAAGATCAGTTTGATGCCGAGGGCCATATCAAGATGTGGCGTTTCGGCGATTACTACACGGGCGACGTCCTGAAGCTGAACATGGAGACCGGCAAGGGTTTCCTGCTCAATCCGACGTACCGCTTCGAAGTGGGCGGCGGCCAGGGCAAGGCCGAGCGCGTCGACTTCATCAACCCCGACGAAGCCACTGTCATCGACGGCACCTACAGTACCTGCGAAGGGCCGAATCCGGACTGGTACCTGAAATCGAGCACCTTGAACCTCGATACGGGCCGCGACGTGGGCACCGGCAGCAAGACCATCATCTATTTCAAGGATGTGCCGATCCTGGGCACGCCGGGCATTTCATTTTCGCTGTCCGGTGCGCGCCGCTCGGGCTGGCTGGCGCCCACGCCGGGCTTTGCCTCGAAGAACGGTTTCGAGCTGCTGATGCCGTATTACGTGAACATCGCGCCGAACCGCGACCTGACCCTGTTCCCGCGCTACATCCAGCGGCGCGGCATCCAGCTCGGCGCGACGGGCCGCTACATGGGCGAGACGGATGCCGGCCTGTACCAAGGTGAAACGTCGTTTGAGTTCTTGCCTAACGACAAGCAAACCAAGACCAACCGCTACATGATCAAGTCCAGGCATGAGCAGGCGCTGGCCAAGGGCTGGAGTTACAGCTGGGATCTGCGCGAGGCGTCCGACAATAATTACCCGAACGATTTTTCGAAAACCGTCGCCACCGCCACCGAGCGCCAGTTGCTGCGCGAATTGCGCACCGATTACCGCACCGAGGACTGGAACCTGACGGCGCGCGTGCAGAATTACCAGGTGCTGCAGGATCCTGATCCCAACGTGACAGTGCCGCGTCCGTATGACCGCTTGCCGGCGGTGAACTTCCACGCTGGCAAATATGACGTCTGGGGCGGCTTCGACTGGACCTTCGACGCGGAAGCGACGCGCTTCGCCCACCCGACCCTGGTGCAAGGCTCGCGCCTCGTGGCCGTGCCGCAGGTGAGTTTCCCCATCATGCGCCCTGGCTACTTCATCACGCCCAAGCTGATGCTCAATGCCAGCGCGTATCAGCTCGACAATGACGCCAGGACCAAGGCGCTGTTTCCGGACACGTCGTTTACGCGCGCCGTGCCGACCTTCTCGGTCGACAGCGGCCTGGTGTTTGAACGCGACACGAATCTGTTTGGCGCCAAGGGCGGCACGCAAACCCTGGAGCCGCGCCTGTTCTACGTCTACACGCCGTACCGGGACCAGTCGCAGTTTCCGAATTTCGATACGGCCGACGGCACTTTCAACCTGACGCAGATCTTCACGGAAAACCGTTTTGTCGGTAGCGACCGCATCGGCGACGCCAACCAGGTCACGGCCGCCGTCGTCTCGCGCTTCCTGCAGTCGGACGGCACCGAGCGCATGCGCCTGACCTTCGGCCAGCGTTTCTATTTTGCCGACCAGCGTGTGCAGCTCAATTCGACCACGCCCGTCAACCAGTCGCGTTCGGATATCCTGCTGGCGGCAACGGGCCGCGTGTCTGAGACTTGGACCGCCGACAGCCTGGTGCAGTACAATCCCAGCGATCGCCGCCTGATGAGCTACAACTACAGCTTGCAATATCAGCCTGGTGCCAAGAAAGTATTGAATTTCAGCAATCGTTTCCAGCGTGACAGTTTGCGCAATGCGGAAATATCGACGCAATGGCCGTTGACGGATCGCCTGTATGGCGTGGGACGCATCAGTTACTCCATCAAGGATCGCAGCATGTTGGAAAGCCTGGTCGGTCTGGAATACAAGGGCGACTGCTGGGTGTTCCGCATGGGCGCGCAGCGTTTCGTGACGACGGCCAAGACTGTCTCGACGCCGATCTTCTTCCAGCTGGAATTGACGGGCTTGTCGAATGGCCTGGGTCTGGGCGCGAATGGCCTGGAAACTTTTACAAAAACCATCCCTGGTTACCAGACACTGAGCCAGCCACTCCGTTAAGATAGGCACCGTTGCCGCCGCCGGTGTCCCCGGCGCTGGCACAAACCGGTTTTTTTATTCACCTGAACTCATGAGCGCTCTACACATTATGCGTAATGCCAGTATGCACCAACTCAAAATTGCAACGGTTTTGTTGTGCGCCATTTCCGGCGCCGCGACCAGTAGTGTCTGGGCGCAACAGGCTGCGTCAGCGCCTGTCGCCACGCCCGCTGCCGCCGCCCCAGCGCCGGCCAAGGGGTTCACGCCACCGGCCTCGAGCAGTGGCCAGACCATCGACTCCATCGCCGTCGTCGTCAATGATGAAGTGATTACGCGCAATGAAGTAGTTGCCCGCATCAAGAGCGTGGAACAGCGCATGAAGGCGCAGAACGTGCCCTTGCCCGATCCTGCCGACCTGCGTCGTCAATTGCTGGAGCGCATGATTGTTGAGCGCGCACAAATGCAGCTGGCCAAGGAAATGGGCGTGCGCGTGGATGACCAGACCCTGGACCGCGCGATCGGCCGTATTGCTGAGCAGCAAAAAATGACGGTGCAGGAATTGCGCAACCAGATGGAAAAAGAAGGCACGCCGTTTGCGACCTTCCGCGAAGAAATCCGCGATGAAATCATCATGCAGCGCCTGCGCGAACATGAAGTCGACGCCAAGATCCAGATTTCCGATTCCGAAGTGGATAACTTCCTGGAAGCGGAAAAAGCGGCCGCCAGCGAACAGGTGGAGCTGAATCTGGCGCAGATTCTCGTGCGCATTCCGGAAAACTCCAGCCCCGAACAGATCGCCGCGCGCCGCGCGCGTGCCGAAGAAGTCAGCCGCCAGCTGCGCACGGGCGCCGATTTCGCCAAGATGGCCGCCACCTATTCCGACGCCAGCGATGCGCTGAGCGGCGGCGATATCGGCTGGCGCCATAGCGACCGCGTGCCGCCCCTGTTCACGGAACAACTGCTGAAACTGAAACCGGGCCAGATCACGCCTATCATCAAGAGCAACACCGGCTTCCATATCCTCAAGCTGGTGGACCGACGCAGCGCGGCCGAAGCGCAAGCCGTCGCTGCCGTGCAGCAGACGCATGCCCGCCATATCCTGCTGAAAGTAACGCCGACCCTGTCGGCTGCCGAAGCCAAGCGTAAATTGCTGGAATTGAAAGAGCGCCTCGACAACAAGGCCGCCAAGTTCGAAGACCTGGCCCGTTTGTTCTCGAATGACGGTTCGGCGGCCAAGGGCGGCGACCTGGGCTGGCTGTATCCAGGCGACACCGTGCCGGAATTCGAAACGGCGATGAATGCGCTGAAACCGGGCGAGGTGAGCGAACCGATCGAATCGAGCTTCGGCTTCCACCTGATCGAAGTGCTGGAACGCAAGAGCGACGACGTCTCGAAAGAGAAACAGCGCGCCGCCGCACGCAATGCCTTGCGCGAACGCAAGCTGGAAGAAGCGACGGAAAACTGGGCGCGCGAAGTGCGCGACCGTGCCTACGTCGAATTCCGCGCGGACGACCAGTAATGCCGCTGATTCATTGCGCATGAGTAACTTGCCCCCTGCACGCCGCCCGGCCATCGCCATCACTTGTGGCGAACCGGCCGGTGTTGGCCCGGAAATTTCCATACGCGCGGCCTGGGCCATGCGCAATGAGGTCAACTGCATCCTGCTGGGCGACGCCGCCTTCCTGGCGCTGACGGCCAGCCTGATCGATCCGGAGATCCGACTGGCGGCGCTGTCGCTGCAAGCCGTGCGCAACAGCGGCTTGCCTCAGTTCGGACCGGGCCGCCTGGCCGTGATCGATATTCCCACCGTCAACAATGTCATTCCCGGCGTGCTGGACAAGGAAAACGGGCGTTCCGTGCTCGCTACCCTGGACGCGGCCGTGGAAGGCATAGCAGCCGGCTGGTTCGGTGCCATGGTCACGGCTCCCTTGCAAAAAAGCACGATCAACGACGCCGGCGTGGCCTTTTCCGGCCACACGGAATACCTGGCAGAAAAAACCAATACACCGCAAGTGGTGATGATGCTGGCTGGCGAACCGGGACATGGCGAACCGACCCTGCGCGTGGCGCTGGCCACCACGCACCTGCCATTGAAGGATGTGTCCGCCGCCATCACGATGGACAGCCTGGCCGTCACCCTCGATATTCTCCAGACGGACTTGCAACAGAAATTCGGCATCGCCGCGCCGCGCATCCTCGTTACCGGCCTGAACCCGCACGCGGGCGAGGGCGGGTATCTGGGACGAGAGGAAATCGACGTCATCGCCCCGGCGATTGCCGCGGCGCAAGCGCGCGGCATCGATGCGCGCGGACCGTATCCGGCCGACACCCTGTTCCAGCAAAAATATCTGGCCGACGCCGATTGCGTGCTGGCCATGTACCACGACCAGGGTTTGCCCGTGCTGAAATACGCGACCTTCGGGCGCGGCATCAATATCACCCTGGGCTTGCCGCTGATACGCACCTCGGTCGACCACGGCACGGCGCTGGACCTGGCCGCGCAAGGGCTGGGGCTGGCCGATTGCCACAGCATGGAGCAGGCCCTGCAAACGGCGCTCGACATGCTGCGCGCCAGCACCCCGACCTGAGCGTAGGTCGGGTTAGCCGCAAGGCGTAACCCGACGCTGCCTGCTCAACGATCCCGCCGGCCTGTGCCGGCTTTACCGCATTGATAGAAAAAAATTATGAAACACGTTGCCCGCAAACGCTTTGGCCAGAACTTCCTGCATGACCGCTTCGTCCTCGACGACATCACGGCCGCCATCGGGCCGCAGGCGGATGATGCCATGGTCGAGATCGGCCCCGGCCTGGGCGCCATGACGGAGCAGCTGCTGCGCCATTTGAAACAGATGCATGTGGTCGAGCTGGACCGCGACCTGATCGTGCGCCTGGAAAAAACCTTCAATCCGGCCAAGCTGACGATCCATTCGGGCGACGCGCTGAAGTTTGATTTCGCGCAAATCCCCGTGCCGGCCGGCCAGAAGCTGCGCATCGTGGGCAACTTGCCATACAACATCTCCAGCCCATTGCTGTTCCACCTGGCGGACTTCGCGCCGCTGGTGCAGGACCAGCATTTCATGCTGCAAAAGGAAGTCGTCGAACGCATGGTGGCCGAACCGGGCAGCAAGGCCTATGGCCGCCTGTCCGTGATGCTGCAATGGCGCTACAAAATGTCGCTGCTGTTCATCGTGCCGCCGACAGCGTTTGACCCGCCGCCGAAAGTGGAATCGGCTATCGTGCGCATGATCCCCGTGGCCGAGCGCCTGGCGTGCGACCAGGCGACGCTGGAAGCGGTGGTGATGAAGGCCTTCTCGCAGCGCCGCAAGGTGATCCGCAACTGCCTGGCCGGCATGTTTACGGAAGAGCAGATCAAGGCGGCCGGCATCGACCCGACCCTGCGTCCGGAAACCGTGGGGCTGGAGCAGTATGTTGCTTTGGCGAATCTGCTCAAAGCACCGCAGTAATCGCAAGGGCTGGGGTCAGACCCTCTCCACCACCGGCGTCTGAGCAGGCGCCGACGTGAGCGGGGGTCTGGCCCCGGCAGTGCTGGCTTAACTTAAAACCACTGGTCGACCTGCTGCAAATCCTGCCGCAGCGCTGAAAAACAGTCGTCCACGTGGTGGTTGCGGCTGATTTCATTGCGCCGCATCAAGGCGATCTTGCGCTTGCACGTGGGTTGGCGCAGCGGTGCCACGTGCAGGTCCTCGTCGTTGAGGAAGGTCGTGTACAGGCTGGGCATGATGCCCACGGCGATGCCGGCGCGCACCACGCCATACAGCGATTCGCTGTGTATCATCTGGTACAGGCTCGACGGGCTCAAGCCATGCTGGCGCAGCGCGCTCGAGGCGAATTCCCAGATGCTGCCCTTGGTGAACACGACGATTTCCTGGCCCGCCAGTTGCTCCCAGCGCACTTCCTTCAGTGGCGCCAGCGCATGGCGTCCCGCCGTCACCAGCACCAGCTCGTCTTCAAACAGGCCCACGCTTTCCAGCGACACGGAGCCGGGCACCTCGATGCCCACGCAAAAGTCCAGTTGGCCCGAATGCAGCGCGTGCAGCAAGCCGTCGTTGGGCATGTCCGACAGGACGATTTCCACTTCGTCGCCATGCTGCTCGCAGTAGCGCGCCACCACCACGGCCGTCATCGCCATGGCGGACGGTATCGCGCCGATGCGGATGCGGTGCCGGCCGCTGCCGATGGCGCGCTGGATATCGGCAAACGTGTTGCTCGCCGTATTCAATAAATGCGTGGCGTAATCGAGCGCCAGCTTGCCTTCGCGCGTCAGTTCCAGCTGGTGGGTTGTGCGGTTAAACAACTTTTTTCCCAGTTGATTTTCCAGCAGCTTGATCGACGCGCTGAGGGCCGGCTGGGTCACGCACAATTCCTGTGCAGCCTTGCTGAAGCTGTTTACCCGGGCTAGGGTGGCAAACGCTTGCAAATGTCGTAAGGAAATCTTCTTGCTCAACTCATGCATGGGTTTTGCTTATTAGAAAAAGTAATGGATTTATAAAAATAAACAAATTTTCTTATCCCGCAATTTACCATATTCTGGACTGGTCTTTACTTGTCTTGAAGGCAACAATCTTCAGAGAAGCGCTTGCCAGGCGGCGCCGGTACTCGCGGTGGCACGCCATGCAGGGGACGCATCAATACAATAATTCCAAAAAAACTCAGGGTTTATTCTTTTTAGGGTGGCGGCGATGAACAAATGGATGACGGGAACGATGGTAGTGGGTGGCTTGCTGGCGGCGCAGGGTGCGGCGCAGGCGCAAAGCAGCGTGCAAGTGTATGGCTTGCTGTCGGCCGGTATCGGCTATGTCTCGGATGAGGGTAACGGCAGCCGCACGCATGCGCTGAGCGGCACGAACCAGAATCCCCGCATCGGTTTCCGCGGCCAGGAAGACCTGGGCAACGGCACCAAGGCCATCTTCGTGCTGGAAAACGGTTTTAACGTGATGACGGGCGCGGCCTCGCAAAGCGGTCGCCTGTTCGGCCGCCAGTCGTATGTGGGTTTGTCGAGCAACGACAAGGGCACCCTGACTCTGGGGCGCCAGTACGAAGCCGTCAAGGATCTGCTGGGCCCGGTGGTCATCGCCAGTAACGGCGTGCATATCGGCGACAACGACAATGGCTACAACAACTTGCGCGTGCAAAACGCCGTCAAGTACGTCAGCCCGAACATCAGCAACGTGTCGTTCACGGGCTTGTATGGTGTCAGCGAAAATCCCCAGGATTCCAACCGCAACCGCGTCTACAGCATGGGCGCCGGCTACAAGGTCGATGCCTTCAGCTGGGCCGTCGCCTATACCAAGATGGATCACCCGAACAGCCCGGACGCGCCGAATGGCGCCATCGGCAATGACTATGGCAGCCCCTTGTTGATCTTCAACAAGAGCGCCGTCAGCGGCGCCGGCGTGAATGACCAGGCCATCGCCGGCACGGGAGGCTTTTATAATGTGGGCAAGACCAAGTTTGGCGCGCTGTACACCAACGTGCGCTACCACTACCTCGATCAAAGCAATCTGACCTTGCAAAACGTGGACTTGAACGTGAACCACAAGCTGACGGAAGCGCTGAATCTGGGCGCGTCGTATTTCTTTACCACCGGTAAATATGACGTGATCAACAAGACGCCGAAATGGCATCAGGTCAACTTCCAGGCCGATTACTTCCTGTCCAAGCGCACCGACGTCGCCATCACCTGGAGCTACCAGAAAGCGGCGGGCGACGCGACGTTCGCGCGCGTGTTCGGCTTTGGCGCCTCGGGCGGCAAGACGCAAAGCGTTCTGATCGTCGGCATGCGACATTATTTCTGAGTCTGATACATCTTTACAGGCGCTGTCCCGCAGCGCCGTCCCCTGAAAGGAAGCATCTTGAAAAAGCACCTCATGTTGGCGTTGAGCCTAGGCTTGCTGGCTAACGCCGCCCACGCGGAAAAACGCGAGCTGGTCATTTCGGCCTATCCGATTGCCCAGCCCTTGTTCATGAAGTATGTGTACGAGCCGTTCAAGGCCAAATGCGGTTGCGATATCAAGGTGGAAACGGGGAATAATGCGGACCGCATCGCCAAGCTGGTGGTGCACAGCAAAAATCCGGTGATCGACCTGGTGCTGCTGTCCGATTCCGGCATGCTGGAAGCGGCGCAAAAAGGCGTCATCCAGCCCATGGATTATGCCAAGCTGAGCAATTACAAAGCCCTGTACGACGTGGCGAAAAACCCCATCGGCGGCAATTTCGCCGTCGGCTACACCTTGTACTCGGTCGGCCTGGTGTACCGCAGCGACAAGATCGCCCCGCTGACGTCCTGGAAGGACCTGTGGCGCCCTGAACTGAAGGGCCGCGTGGCCTTCCCTGACGTGAGCACCACGCAGGGCCCGTTGATGCTGCGCATGGCCGATGCGGCCTGGGGTGGCAAGACGGACGACTACGCCACCGGTTTTGCGAAGATCGTCGGCATGAAGGGCAACGTCGTCACGTTCTCGAAAAACAGCGCGCAGCTGGCCGCCCTGTTTGCGCAAGATGAAATCTGGGCCGCACCCGTGGCGCGCTTTACGTGGTCGCAAATGCTCAAGACGGGCCTGCCCCTGAAATGGAGCATCCCGGCCGAAGGCCAGGCGGCCGGCATGAATGTGATGGGCATCGTGGCCGGCTCGAAGAATGCGGACCTGGCCTACCAGCTGATGGATTTCTGGCTGTCCAAGGAAGTGCAGACGCAGCTGGCGACCAACCTGGTCGACTCGCCCGTCAACAAGGACGTGCGCCTGTCCGTGGCGGCCGCGCAATTCAATACCTATGGCGCCGATCAAATCAGCTCGCTGAAATTCGTCAAGCCGGAAACCATCCTCAAGCAGCGCAGCAACTGGATGACGCAGTGGAACAAGGCCATGAGCAAATAGTGGTGACGAGGAGAGAACACCATGTTTGCTGATCCAAAAAAGCGTCTGGGACTGCTGCTGGTCCTGCCGGCGCTGATCTTTATCGTTGTCTGCTTCCTGCTGCCCGTGCTGGCCTTGCTGGTCGACGCCTTCCGCGTCGGCGACGGCATGCAGTGGGGCGTTGACCGCTTCATTGACTTCTTCTCGCAGGAATTCAACCGCACCATCTTTTGGCGCACCCTGCGCATCGCCGCGCTGGTGACGCTCGCCTCCATCATCCTCGGCTACCCGGCCGCGCAAGCCGTGGCGCGCGTGTCGCCGAAGTGGCGCGGGCTGGTGGTCGGCATGATGATCCTGCCGCTGATGGTCTCGCCGATCGCGCGTACCTATGCGTGGATCGTGTTGCTGGGCCGTAACGGCGCCGTCAACGCGGCACTCGTCAACATGGGCTTGACGGAAGAGCCGCTGCGTTTGCTGTTCAGCGAGTTCGCCGTGTTTGTCGGCCTGCTGCAATTGCTGCTGCCGCTGATGCTGATGTCCTTGGCGGGTGCACTGGAAAACCTGCCGCGCGACGTGGAACCGGCCGCGGCGACTTTGGGCGCCAATCCATGGCAAGTGTTTTGCAAGGTCACCCTGCCGCTAACGCAGGAAGGCCTGGTCGTTGGCGGCACGCTGGTGTTCACGGGCTGCGTGACGGCCTATGTGACGCCGGCCCTCTTGGGCGGCACCAAGGTGCTGATGCTGGAAACGCTGCTGTACCAGAAGGTCAGCGTGGAGAGCGATTTCGGCGCGGCGAATGTCATCGCCGTCATCCTCGTCTGCATGACCTTGCTGGTGAATGCCGGCCTTAAACGTATTTCCTCGAGCCGGAGTTCCGTATGAAAGAAAGCCTGTTTTCGCGCGCCGTCCTGTGGCTGGTGTTTTTGTTCCTGCTGGGGCCTTTTGCCATCGTCGTGCTGGCCGGTTTTTCCGGCGGCGAGACGCTGGCCTTCCCGCCCGAGTCGTATTCGCTGCGCTGGATTCTGGAAGTATGGTCGGCGCCCGAGTTCCGCCGCGCTTTTCAGACCAGCCTGGAGATCGGCCTGATCGCGACCGTCATCGCGCTGTTGCTGGGCATACCCGTCGCATATGCGTTTTCGCGCATGCCGCCGCCCGGTATCGGTGCCATCCGGCAGGTGCTGACGTCGCCGCTGATCATTCCCGCCATCCTCGTCGGCCTGGGCTTGCTGCACCACCTGGTCCTGACGATTAACGCGCCTGTGTATGTGGGCCTGCTGATCGGCCATATCGCGCTGTTGATTCCGTATTCGGTGCGCGTCGTGTATGCCAGCCTGGTGAATTTGCGCGTGGATATCGAGGATGCCGCCATCACGCTGGGTGCGTCGCGCCTGCGGGCGTTTTTCATGATCGTGCTGCCGAATATCCGCAACGCCGTGATCGCCGCCTTCTTCCTCGCCTTCGTCACCTCGTTCAACCAGGTGCCCGTGTCGCTGTTCCTGACGGGCCCCGGCATCAGCACCTTGCCGATCGAGATGCTGGGCCATATGGAAAACAGCTTCGATCCGTCGATCGCTGCCCTGTCGACCTTGCTGGTCTTGTTCACCATGGCCTTCGTGATGGTGACCGAGAAGGTGCTGGGCATTTCTAAATACATGTAAGAGGCTACAAACCATGAGTTATCTGGAACTGCACAAGCTGAACCTCGGCTACGCGAAGAACACGACGTCCGTGAAAGACCTGGACCTGCACGTCGAGCAGGGCGAACTGATCTCCCTGCTGGGCCCCAGCGGCTGCGGCAAGACCACCACCATGCGCGCAATTGCCGGCCTGATGCCGCTGCAGTCGGGCCGCATCATTTTGGATGGCCGCGAAATCGGCAAGCTGGCGCCCAATAAACGCAATATCGGCATGGTGTTCCAGTCCTACGCACTGTTCCCGCACCTGAACGTCTACGACAACATCGCGTTTGGGCTGCGCCTGCGCAAGGTCGCGCCGGCCCTGCTGAAAACCAAGGTGGAAGCCGTGATCGGCGCCGTGGGACTGACGGGGTTCGAGATGCGTTTGCCGGCGCAGATGTCCGGCGGCCAGCAGCAGCGCGTGGCGCTGGCGCGCGCCATCGTCGTCGAACCTGCCTTGCTGTTGCTCGATGAACCGCTGTCGAACCTGGACGCCAAGCTGCGCGTGCAGATGCGCGCCGAACTGCGCCGCATCCAGCGCGAACTGGGCATCACCATGCTGTACGTGACGCACGACCAGGAAGAAGCGCTGGCCCTGTCCGACCGCATCGTCGTCATGAACGGCGGGCGCATCGAGCAGCTGGCCGCGCCGGAAGCCGTCTTCAATACGCCGTCGACGCGCTTTGTCGCCAACTTCATGGGCTTTGAAAACCTGTTCGACTACCGCGACGGCGCGCTGCACCACGCGGGCGCCAGCCTGCCGTACACGTTGCCCGTCGCCGCCGGCACCACGGTGCTGGGCTGGCGTCCGGACAAGGTGCGCGTGTGCGCGGCCGATGACGCGGCGGGCCAGTATCCGGGCACCGTGCTGGCGCGCGGCTTCCTCGGCGACACCGTCGAATACCTGCTGCAAACGCCGCTGGGCCAGGTCAAGGGCATTTGCGCGGCCGGTGGCGCCGCCTGGCGCGAAGGCACGGCCGTGTCGTTCGTGCTGCCTGCGGACAGCGCCCTGTGGCTGGGTGCCTAACTTCGACTGGAAACCATCATGGACAAACCCTTGAAAAAGATCTGGCTCGATACCGATCCCGGTTTCGATGACTGGCTGACGATGCTGCTCCTGGGCAGCAATCCCGCTATCGAGTGGCTGGGCGTGAGCGTGGTGGCGGGCAATGCGCCCGTCGCCATCACCTACGACAACGCCTTGCGCATCAAGGCCCATGACGGTTTGACGGTGCCGATCTACTGCGGCTGCGAAGAGCCGCTGGCGGGCGTCATCGAAACGGCGCAGCGCATCCTCGGCGACAGCGGCATGCCGACGACGGGAGAAATCCTGCCGCCGGGCGCGGCCACGGATGCTGCCGGCCACGCCGTCGACGCGCTGATCGCCGCCGTGCGCAAGTATCCTGGCCAGATCACCATCATGGCGATTGCGCCGATGACCAATATCGCAACCGCGCTGGCCAAGGCGCCCGATATCGCGGACAAAATCGTCGAAATCATCCTGATGGGCGGCTCGACCGACCAGGGCAACCATACGGCGGCGGCCGAATTCAATATCTATGCGGACCCGGAAGCGGCCGCGCAAGTTTTCCAGGCAGGCATCCCACTGCGCATGTTCGGCCTGAACCTGTGCCGCCAGCTCTTGGTGACGAATGCGGAAGTGCGGCAGCTGCGCGCCATCGGCACGCCGCGCGCGCAGTGCCTGGCCGGCTACCTGGAAGCGTATGTGCGCATCCGCAGCAGCGACGGTTCCGTGCCCATGCCCATGTACGACCCCGTGGTGGCCCTGTACCTGGAAGCGCCGCAGCTGTTCCAGTTCCAGAGCGCCCACGTGGCCATCGAATTGACGGGCGAACTGACGCGCGGCATGACGGTGTGCGAGTTCCGCGTGCCGCGCCGCGCCGCCATCAATACACAAGTGGCGATGCTGGCCGACGGCCCGGCCGCCATCGAGCGTTTGATGCGTCGCCTCACCGGCATCCTCGCCTGATCCACTCCATTACGAAACGAGCTTCATGTCTAATTCCCCCCTGAGCATCGAACAGTTTTTACGCGCCATGCCGAAAGTGGAGCTGCATTGCCATTTGTTCGGCACGGTGCGCCAGGCTACCTTCCGCGCGCTGGCCGCGAAGACGGGCAATGTCGTCACGCCCGAGGAAATCGACTCTTTCTACACGCGCGGCGACAAGCCCGTCGGCGTGCTGCGCGTGCTGCGCGCGCTCGACGCGCACCTGATCGTCTCGCCAACGGACCTGTATTGCCTTGCCTACGAATACCTGGAAGACGTGCATGGCCACGGCGTGCGCTATGCGGAGTTCTTCTGGAATCCGACCGGCACCGTGCGCGTGTCGGGCATCCGCTATGAAGCGGCGCAAGACGCCATCGTGGCCGCCATCCGCGATGCACAGCGCGACTTTGGCGTGATCGGCCGTTTGATCCCCAGCATCGACCGCGAAGCGGCTCCCGCCGAAGCCGTGCAAATGGTGGAATGGATGAAGGCTTACCGCGCGCCGGAAGTCATCGGCATCGGCATCGACTACCGCGAAAACGATCGCCCGCCAGAGTTGTTCATCGACGCTTACCGCGCCGCGCGCGCCGCCGGTTTCAAATGCACGGCGCATGCGGGCGAATTCGGCATGCCGTGGATGAACGTGGCGACGGCGATAGACGAATTGAAGGTGGACCGGGTCGACCATGGCTACACGATTGTCGACAACCTGGAACTGGCGCAGCGCTGCGTGGAGCGCGGTCTCGTGTTTACCGTGGTGCCGACCAATTCGTATTATCTGCGCACGCTGGCGCCCGAACGCTGGGCGCTCGATCACCCGATCCGCGCCATGGCCAAGCTGGGCCTGAAACTGCATCCGAACACGGACGATCCGACCCTGCACCACGTGACGCCGACGGGTGCCTGGATGATGATGCGTGCATTCGGCTTCGGCCTCGATGACATGCGCGGCTTCATGTTGAATGGCCTCGACGCGGCCTGGATCGACGAGTCCACGCGGCGCAACTGGCGCGCGCAATTTGCGCGCGAATTTGACGCACTGCGCGCGCGGGTCGCCGAATAAATCAGGCCGATGCTGGTGGTGGCGCCAGCAGCGACGGAAACGCCCGCTGCGGGCAGCTTTGGCGCTCGCACACCTTGCAGCCCGTGCCGATGGGCGTGGCGCTGCTCGGATCGTGCAAATCGAGTCCCTTTGAATAGATCAAGCGGTGCGCCTGCGAGATGTCGCAGCCCAGCGCCACGGCAAAGGTTTTCCCCGGTGCCCTGAAACCCGGTGACGCCGTGCTGACCTGGCGCGCGATCCACAGATAGGTGCAGCCGTCCGGCATGCTGGCCACTTGCGTGAGTACCTGGCCCGGATGGCTGAAGGCGTCGTACACGATCCACAGCGGGCACGTGCCGCCCACCCTTGAAAAGTGGAAGTCCGTGGCCGACTGGCGCTTCGAGACATTGCCCGCGCGGTCGACGCGCACGAAGAAAAACGGCAGCCCTGCCGCCTCGGGGCGCTGCATGGTGCTCAGGCGGTGGCAGACGGCTTCGAAACCCACGCCGAACTGGTGCGCCAGGCGCTCGATATCGTAGGCGCGCGTTTCCGCCGCCTGCAGGAAGCGCTGGTACGGCATCAAGAGGGCGCCCGCGAAATAATTCGAAAACGCCAGGCGCGCGCCCGTTTGCGCGGCCGCGCCGGACAATCCCGCCGCCAGTACGAGAGCGTCGATCAGCTCGCTGTGTTCGAGCAGGCTGATTTGCGCCGCCATCTGGAAGGCGCGCTGGCCGCCCGTCAGGGTGTCGGGCAGCCACAGGATGTGTTGCTGGGCGTCATAGCGGTGCTTGCGCACCATGCCCGCGTCGCCATCGGACAAGCGCACTTCGATGCCGTGGCGTTCCAGCAGCCGGCCTTGCAGCGCATCGAGCGTGCGCAGGGCGGGATCGAATTGTCCCGCCACCAGTTCCGCCGCCCGGTCCAGCTCATCGATGTAATTTTGCCGCCGGTTCAGGTATTCGCGCACTTCCTCATCCGTGGACGGGGCCGCCGAGCTGGCGCCGCGGCTGCCGTCGTCGAGACGCGCGGCCAGCGTGTCGGCCCGTTCCGCCATCACCCGGTAGCGCCGCTGCAAGAGCAAAATCGAGCGCGCCAGTTCCGGCATGTTTTCCACCAGCATTTTCAATTCCGCCATCGAGGTGGGCGGCGCGTCCGGCAATTCGCCGAACACGTCGCGCACGTCGGCCACGAGGCTGGCGCTGTCGTGTTCGGAAAAGATTTGCGGATCGACCCCCAGCACCGTGCCGATGCGCAGCAAAATCGGCACCGTCAGCGGGCGCTGGTTGCGTTCCATCTGGTTCAGGTAGCTGGGCGAAATGCCCAGGGACTTGGCCAGCGCCACCTGCGTCATGCGCCGTTCCTCGCGCAGCCGCTGCAGGCGCACGCCCATGAAAACCTTTGCCATTGCGTTTCCTCTTCCCCGGTTTGTGGAATCTGCAAATTTACAACATTTGCAGATTAACAGATTCAGCTTTGCATTATCTCGCATTTTCACGCCTTGTTCGCGGCGGCGATTGTGCGAATAATGCAAACAGACTTATACCCACACAAGGAGACACCGAGTGACCACGCAAACTGCAATTCCGACCGTTCCCCTCTTGATCAACGGCGAGTGGGTTGAATCCCAGACCACCGTCTGGCGCGACGTCGTCAACCCGGCCACGCAGGAAGTCCTGGCCAAGGTGCCGTTCGCCACGCCGGACGAAGTCAACGCGGCCATCGCCTCGGCCCAGCGCGCCTTCAAAACCTGGCGCAAGACGCCGATTGGCGCGCGCGCCCGCATCTTCCTCAAATTGCAGCAGCTGATCCGTGAAAACATGGCCGACCTGGCCGCGACGCTCACCATGGAACAGGGCAAGACCCTGCTCGACGCGGAAGGCGACGTCTTCCGCGGCCTGGAAGTGGTGGAGCATGCGGCCAATATCGGCACCCTGCAAATGGGCGAATACGCGCAAAACGTGGCCGGTGGCGTCGATACCTACAGCGTGATGCAGCCGCTGGGCGTGTGCGCCGGCATTACCCCGTTCAATTTCCCTGCCATGATCCCCTTGTGGATGTTCCCGATGGCGATTGCCTGTGGCAACACTTTCGTGCTGAAACCATCGGAGCAAGACCCGCTCGTGACGGAAAAACTCGTGCGCCTGGCCTTGCAGGCGGGCATCCCGGCCGGCGTGCTGAACGTGATTCACGGCGGCGAAGACGTCGTCAATGCCCTGTGCGACCACCCGGACATCAAGGCGATCTCGTTCGTGGGATCGAGCAAGGTGGGCACGCACGTGTACCAGCGCGCCAGCCTGAACGGCAAACGCGCGCAATGCATGATGGGCGCCAAGAATCACGCCGTTGTCTTACCGGATGCCAATAAAGAACAGACCCTGAACCAGCTGCTGGGCGCCGGTTTCGGCGCGGCCGGCCAGCGCTGCATGGCCGCCTCCGTCGCCGTGCTGGTGGGCGAAGCGCGCGACTGGCTGCCGGAATTGTCCGCCAAGGCGCAAACCTTGACGGTCGGCGCGGGCAAGGACAATCCTGACCTGGGTCCCGTCATTTCCTGCGCCGCAAAAGAGCGCGTCTTCAGCCTGGTCGCCAAGGGCATCGAACAGGGCGCCGTCTTGACCCTCGATGGCCGCGACGTCAAGGTCGATGGCTATCCGAACGGCAACTTCGTCGGACCGACGATTCTCTCCGGCGTGAAGCCCGGCATGGTCGTGTATGACCAGGAAATCTTTGGTCCCGTGCTGATCGTCGTCGAAGTCGATACGCTTGACGAAGCGATTGCCCTGGTCAACGCGAATCCGAACGGCAACGGCACGGCGCTGTTTACGCAAAGCGGCGCGGCCGCCCGCTACTTCCAGGAAGAAATCGACGTGGGCCAGGTCGGCATCAATGTGCCCATTCCCGTGCCCGTTCCCCTGTTCAGCTTTACGGGTTCGCGCGGCTCCAAGCTGGGCGATCTGGGGCCGTTCGGCAAGCAAGTCGTGCTGTTCTACACGCAGACGCAAACGATTACCCAGCGCTGGTTCACGGACGCGGCCTCGGTGGGCAAGGTCAACACCACCATCAGCCTGAAATAAGGAGCTGGCATGGACTTTGAACTGAGCGACGAGCAGCGCGAGTTCCAGCAGGCGGCGCGCGCGTTTGCCGAAGGGGAACTGGCGCCGCACGCGGCCCATTGGGACGCGGAATCGATCTTTCCCGTGGAAACGATCGCCAAGGCGGGCGAGATGGGCTTTTGCGGCCTGTACACGCCGCAGCGCTGGGGCGGCCTGGGCCTCTCGCGCCAGGATGCGGCCATCGTGTTTGAAGAGCTGGCCGGCGGCTGCACCTCGACCACGGCCTACATCACGATTCACAACATGGCCACCTGGATGCTGTCGCGCTGGGGCCAGGAAGCCCTGTGCGACGAGTGGGTGCCGGCCCTGGCCGCTGGCCAGAAGCTGGCCAGTTATTGCCTGACGGAACCGCAGTCGGGTTCCGACGCGGCATCCTTGCGCACCAAGGCCGCCAGGAATGGCGACTTTTATGTACTCGACGGTACGAAAGCCTTCATTTCCGGCGCGGGCCAGACGGACATGCTGATCGTCATGGCGAGGACTGGAGGCGAAGGCGCGGCCGGCATTTCCGCGTTTGCCGTGCCGGCGAACTTGCCCGGCATCGTGTATGGCAAGAAAGAAGAAAAGATGGGCTGGAACAGCCAGCCTACGCGCATCATCAGCTTTGACCAGGTGAAAGTGCCGGCAGCTAACTTGCTGGGTGCGGAAGGCGAAGGCTTTGCCATTGCCATGAAGGGCATCGATGGCGGGCGCATCAATATCGCCGTGTGCTCGGTGGGCACGGCGCAGGCGGCCCTCACGCGCGCGCAAACCTACATGAAGGAGCGCACGCAGTTCGGCCGCGAACTGGCGCAATTCCAGGCCTTGCAATTCAAGCTGGCCGACATGCTGACGGAACTGGTGGCGGCGCGCCAGATGGTGCGCCTGGCGGCGTGGAAACTGGACCAGGAAAGCCCGGACGCCACGGCGTATTGCGCCATGGCCAAACGTTTCGCCACGGATGTCGGTTTTAATGTGGCCAACGATGCGCTGCAATTGCACGGCGGCTATGGCTACATCCGCGAGTATCCGCTCGAGCGCCACGTGCGCGACACGCGGGTGCACCAGATCCTGGAAGGGACGAATGAAATTATGCGCCTGATCGTCGCGCGAGCGATTTTGAAAGACGGCGCCACGGAGACCTTACGATGAGCAAAGTGTATACAAATTTACTGCTGGAACGCCGTGGCCATACGGCCCTGGTGACCCTCGACAACCCGCCAGCCCACACGTGGACCCTGGCCAGCCTGAACGCGCTGACGCAGCTGGTGGCCGACCTGAATGCGGATCCGGACGTGTATGCGCTCGTGATCACGGGCGGCGGCGCCAAGTTCTTCTCGGCCGGTGCCGACCTGAAAGTGTTTGCCGACGGCAATAAGGACACGGCGTTCGCCATGGCCGCCGCCTTTGGCGAGGCGTTCGAGGCGCTGTCCGCGTTTCGCGGCGTCAGCATCGCCGCCATCAATGGCTATGCCATGGGTGGCGGGCTTGAATGCGCGCTCGCTTGCGATATTCGCATTGCCGAAGAACACGCGCAGATGGCCTTGCCGGAAGCGTCCGTCGGCTTGCTGCCGTGCGCGGGCGGCACGCAGCATTTGCCGTGGCTGGTGGGCGAAGGCTGGGCCAAGCGCATGATTTTATGTGGCGAGAGAGTCGATGCGGCCAAGGCCCTGGCCATCGGCCTGGTCGAGGAAGTCGTGCCAACCGGCAAGGCTGCCGCTACGGCACTGGCCCTGGCCGCCAAGGTGGCGCGCCAGAGCCCCAGCAGCGTGACGGCCTGCAAGACCCTGATCCAGGGCGCGCGCAGCCATCCGCTGGTCAATTCCTTGCCAGACGAGCGCACCTTGTTCCTCGGCCTGTTCGATACGCAAGACCAGAAAGAGGGCGTGCAAGCGTTCCTGGAAAAACGTCCGGCGGAGTGGAAGAATGGTTGAGACCGTCAAGATAGAAGAACGCGACTGTCCCGGCGGCATGAAGCTGGGCGTCATCACCCTCGACGCGCCAAAGTCGCTGCACGCCCTGACCCTGGACATGATACGTGCCATCGATGGCGCCCTCGTGCGCTGGGCCAGTGACGCTGCCATCGCCTGCGTGGTGCTGCAATCGTCGACCGACAAGGCCTTCTGTGCCGGCGGCGACGTGCGCAGCCTGCGCACGGCCGTCGTCGAGCAGCCGGATGTCGTGCCGAACCCGCAGGCGCTGGCCTTCTTTGCCGAGGAATACCGGCTCGACCACCGCATCCATACGTACGTGAAACCGTTGCTGGTATGGGGCGGCGGCATCGTCATGGGCGGCGGGCTGGGCCTGATGGCGGGCGCCAGCCATCGCGTGGTGACGGAAAGCACGCGCATCGCCATGCCGGAAATCACCATCGGCCTGTTCCCCGACGTGGGCGGCAGCTGGTTCCTCGGCCGTATGCCGGGGCGCAGCGGCCTGTTCCTGGGGCTGACGGGGGTGCCGATGAACGCGGCCGACGCCCTGTTCACGGGTCTGGGCGACTATTTCCTGCGCCAGGAAGAGCGCGCCATGGTGCTTGACTCGCTGGCGCTGGCGCAATGGCAAGCCAGCCCGCAAGCGAACAGCGAGCAGCTGAACCGCTTGCTGCGCGGCTTCTCGGCGCCGGCATCCATGCTGCCCGTCTCGGAAGTGCGCGCCAACTTCGACGCCATCGCCGTGCTGACGCAAGCGCCCACCTTGCCTGAAGTGGTGGCCGCCATTGCCGCGTATGACGGCGATTCGGCCTGGCTGCAAAAGGCGGCCCACTCGCTCGACAAGGGCGCGCCCACTTCGGCGGCCTTGGTCTGGGCCATGCGTGAACGCACACGCCACATGAGTCTGGCGCAAGTGTTCCAGCTGGAATTGATTGTTGCCGTGCAATGCTGCGCCCATGCCGATTTCCGCGAAGGCGTACGCGCCTTGCTGATCGACAAGGACAACGCGCCGCAGTGGCAGCCGGCCAGTCTGGCCGAGGTCAGCGGTGCGTATCTCAATGAATATTTCGCGGCGCCATGGGATAGCCATCCTTTGCGCGACCTGCATTAAAAGAACAACAGGAGATTTTTACCATGCAACATATCGCTTTCATCGGCTTGGGCAACATGGGCGCGCCGATGGCCCGCAATCTGGTGGCCGCCGGCTTTCACGTGTCCGTGTTCGACCTGGCGCCGGCGGCAGTGGCGTCCCTCGTCGAGGCGGGCGCCACGGCGGCTGCGTCCGCCAGCGCGGCCGTGCAGACGGCCGACGCCGTCATCACCATGTTGCCAGCCAATAAGCACGTGCAGGAACTGTACCTGGCGGCCGGTGGCGTGCTCGATTCGGCCAAGCCCGGTGCCTTGTTCATCGATTGCAGCACCATCGCCGCCGATGTGGCGCGGCAAGTGGCGCAGGCGGCCAGCGAGCGCGGCTTTGCCATGATCGATGCGCCCGTCTCGGGCGGCACGGCGGGCGCGGCGGCTGGCACCCTGACTTTTATCGTCGGCGGTAGTGTAGCGGCCTTGCAGCAGGCGCGGCCTTTGTTGGAAAAGATGGGCAAGAATATCTTCCATGCGGGCGAGGCGGGCGCGGGCCAGGTGGCGAAGATTTGCAACAACATGCTGCTGGGTATCTTGATGGCGGGGACGGCCGAGGCGCTGAACCTGGGCGTGGCGCATGGCCTGGACCCGAAAGTATTGTCCGATATCATGGCCAAGAGTTCGGGCCGCAACTGGACCCTGGAAGTGTACAACCCGTGGCCCGGTGTCATGGACGGCACGCCCGCGTCGCGCGATTACACGGGCGGCTTCGGCACGGCGCTGATGTTGAAAGACCTGGGCCTGGCGCAGCAGTCGGCCCTGTCGGCGAACGCGCCCACGCCCTTGGGCGGGCTGGTGCGGCAGTTGTACCAGATGCATGCGCAAGCCGGTTATGCGCAGCAGGATTTCTCCAGCATCGTGCAAATGTTGCAGCCGGGCTTGAATAAACCCGTTTGAGGAATTTTGGGCAAAAAAAAGCCCGCTGGTAAAAGCGGGCTAAATCCAATTCTTGGAAGAGTTGGAGGAGACAGATGCATTATGCTGCATCGCCACATATAACTCCAATTTATCTTTGGAATATCAACTATAGATTTCCGTGATATCTCTTCCCGGTAGCCGCGCAGCGGCTACCGTTGCCGCCACTCAGGCCGGATTGCAAACGATCTGCACCGTCGTCACATTCGCTTCGCCCATGGTGCCGCCGCCTGTACCTGGCTGTACCGTGCACTTCAGCCCCTTTGGCTGGGTTTCGGAGACGCTGATGCCATAGGTGTCGCCATAGGCGACCGAGCCGGACATGGTAAAGGTCGTGGCATCCTTGGCCACCGTTGTTGTCGTACTGCCGTTAATCAGCACCAGGCCGTCCACCGTCAGGCCGGAAACCGTGCCGCCCACGGTATATTTGTTTTGCGAGCAAGTAACCGCGGCGCTGATATTGATGTAATGGCCAGCCGAACCGGAACCACCGCTGATGCCGCAAGTCATGTGGGCTGGTTGTTTATTGACGGTGATGTTGTAGTCGGTGCCATAGTCGATGCGCTTGATAAAGGTAAACTCTGTTTTGCCCGCAGGAACCGGCAGGGTGTCGCTGCCGTTGGCCAGGATCAGTCCTTCATTGTTCAAGCCTGTGATGGTGCCGCTGACGTCATACGAGGCCTTGCCGCCGCAAGCGGCCAGTCCCAGGGTCAGCAGCAGTGCGGCGAGTGGGCGCAAGCAGGATAACTTCATGTATTTCTCCAAAAAATAGGTGACGGATCGCAAGGATTACTGCGGCGTGCAGTCAAGTGTGGCCGCGGTCGTGGCGGCGGAGCCCATCGTGCCGACCGTATCGCTGCCGTCCGCACTGCTGGAACCCTGGAAGCGGCACTTCAGGCCCGTTGGCTGAGCCAGTATGGAAATACCGTACGCGGCGCCGTCATCAACGCTGAATTCGTAGGCGGTGGCGCCAGCCAGCAGGGTGGTGCCGTTGGAACCCATCACCAGACGCAAGCCATCGGCGCTCAGGCCCGTGACCGTGCCGCGAAGCAGGTAGGTGTTGGTCTTGCAGTTCACCTGGGCCGTGCTCACGGAGTAGCTCGATGCCTTGCCGACGCCATTGATAATCGTGCAAACGGCGCCCTTGGGCTGTTGTGCGATGGTGATGTCGTAGCGGTCATCGTTCTTGACCAGCTTGGTGAAAACAGCGGTGGACAGGCCAGCAGTAACCGGCAAGCGTTCCCCGTCATTCTGGAGAATCAGGCCATCCTTGGCCAGGCCGAAGACTTGGACTTGCAGATACAGGTTGCCGCCGCTGCCGCCGCAGGCTGCCAGTGTGGCGGCGCAAGCCGCCGCCAGCATCGAGCGCAGGTACAAATTTTTCATACAGTCTCCAAAACGAATTAGGTTGGGTAGCGCAACGCGGACGCTGGCGCCGCATTGGAATGGCGCCTATTTTAGTCTATCTGGCAAGCTGGATGATCTTGCCTTGTATCACCCTGTAACAATTTTTCGCCGGGAAGCGCTGGCCCGGCCCCATTTCACGGGGGCGCAGCCATGCCGGCGGCGGCGATCGGTGCGACAATAGCTATACCCTGCGCACTGTGACGCAGCATCCCATTGTGAGTCCCATGTCCCTTGCTCCTGTAAAACCCGCCGTGCCGCCCAAGGCCATCCTGTTTGACCTCGACGATACCTTGTGGCCTATCGCGCCCGTGATTGCCGCCGCCGAAACCCTGCTGCACGACTGGCTGGCCACGCATGCGCCCAAGGTGGCGCAGCAGTTTTCCATCGAGGTGTTGCGCCAGCATCGCCTGGCCATGCTCAATGCGCAGCCGCATTTCCATGGCAACCTGATCGAGTTGCGCCGCGCGGGCCTGCTGGCCGCCTTCGAGGCGGCCGGCGAGGATCCCGCCCTGGTCGACGGCGCCATCGCGCAGTTCCTTGCGGCCCGTCATCGCGTCCAGCCATATGACGACGTCTTGCCGGGCCTGGCCTGGATGGGCCAGCGTATGCTGGTCGGCTCCATCTCGAATGGCAATGCGGACCTTGAAATTATCGGCCTGGCGCAGCATTTCAAGGTATCGATCGCCGCCAGCGACTTTGGCGTGGCCAAGCCCGACGCCAGCATCTTCCTGGCCGCTTGCGCCGCGCTGGACGTGGCGCCCCATGAAGCCGTGTATGTCGGCGACGATCTGTATTTCGATGTGACGGGAGCGCAGGGGGCGGGCATGCGTGCCGTGTGGATGAACCGCAAGGGCAGCGATGCCCACCTGGCCGCCGGCGTGCAGCCCGACGCCATCTGCGCCAACTTTAATGAATTGCTGTTGTGGTTGCAGGGGCAACTGGAAGATTGATCGCCGCAGGACGGGCGAACGTGCATAATAGGCGCTGTTGCTGCACGTTCGGCCGCTTTCGTTGCCGCTTGCTTAACAAAACACTTGCTTAAATAAAACACCATGCAACTCGATACACGTGCCCAAACACTGCTGAAAGCCCTGGTCGAGCGATATATCGCCGACGGCCTGCCGGTCGGTTCGCGCGCCTTGTCGAAAATTTCCGGCCTCGACCTGTCGCCGGCCACGATCCGCAACATCATGGCTGACTTGGAAGAGCTCGGTTATGTGTCCAGTCCGCACACCTCGGCCGGACGCATCCCCACGCCGCGCGGCTACCGCATCTTTGTCGACACCTTGCTGACGGTCCGGCACCTGGACGAGCACATGGTGGAGTCGCGCATGCGCCTGCAGACGCCGCAGCCGCAAAAAACCATCGCCAACGCGGCGCAGATGCTGTCGTCGCTGTCGCAGTTTGCCGGCGTCGTGCTCAGTCCGCGCCGCGAATCCGTGTTCCAGCAAATCGAATTCTTGCGCCTGTCCGAAAAACGCATCCTGCTCGTCATCGTCGCCCCCGGCGGCGACGTGCAGAACCGTTTATTGCTGACGGAAGCCGACTATACGCCGGCGCAACTGGTGCAATCGGCCAACTATATCAACCAGAATTATGGCGGCCTGTCCTTCGACGCCGTGCGCGTGCGCCTGCAGGGCGAGCTGCGCCAGCTGCGTGACGATATGGGCAGCCTGATGCAGGCGGCCGTGGAAGCGGGCAGCGAAGCGATGGCCGACCATAGCGACGACATGGTGATTTCCGGCGAGCGCAACTTGCTCAGCGTGAGCGATCTGTCCTCGAATATGCATTCGCTGCGCCAGATGTTCGACATGTTCGAGCAAAAAACGGGCTTGATGCAGCTGCTCGACGTGTCGAGCAAGGCGACGGGCGTGCAGATTTTCATCGGCGGCGAATCGAACCTGGTGCCGATGGATGAGATGAGCGTGGTGACGGCGCCGTATGAAGTCAACGGCAAGATCGTGGGAACGCTGGGAGTGATCGGGCCGACGCGCATGGCTTACGAACGCGTCATCCCGATTGTCGATATCACGGCCAAGTTGCTGTCAAGCGCGCTCAGCCATCATTGATCGTACTGCCTGACGCGCCAGCCGCTCCGTGGGACCGGCAAGCGTGGATCAGGCGGTTTTGTGCGGGCAAGCTGTCTTGGTGCAGTTGCCGTAGATGGCCAGGGCGTGTTCGGCGATCTTGAAGCCGCGCTCCTCGGCCACTTTTTGCTGGCGGATTTCGATTTCTTCGTCGAAGAATTCTTCGACCCGGCCACAGTCGAGGCACACCAGGTGGTCGTGGTGGGAGCCTTCGTTGAGTTCGAAAATCGCCTTGCCGGTTTCAAAATGGTTGCGGTTGAGCAAGCCAGCCTGTTCGAACTGCGTCAGGACGCGGTAGACAGTTGCCAAACCGACATCCATATTGTCGGCCAGCAGAATTTTATACACGTCTTCCGCGGTCAGGTGGCGTACCGGGCTACTCTGGAAGATATCGAGTATCTTCAGCCGTGGCAGGGTGGCTTTCAGGCCGCTTGCCTTGAGATCACTAGGATTGTTACTCATGTTTGTTGCTCGTATGTGGGTCAGGTGCTTTATCATATAGCGTTTTGTCGGGGAGTGCCAAAATATGCTTTTTTTTGGCGGGCCGGTCACTCCTGGCGTTTTGTTCATCCAATTGAGGTCATTTATGCGCGTAACACCGGCTGTATTGCCATCTCTCTGGCACCGTATTTCATTTCGAGCACCAGTCGTGGCAGGCATGGTCTGTGTCGCGCTGGCCATGTCCGGCTGCGCCAGCCGTGGCATTCTGGGCGAAAAGCCGGCAGCTGCTCAAAAAGAAGGCAAGGAACTGGTTCCCGAACAGGGCGCACAAACGACCACCATCACGCCGCTGCAAAAATTCATGTGGTTTTTCTCGCCCTACCGTCCTGACATTCAACAAGGCAACTTCGTCTCCGAAGAGATGCTGGCCCAGTTGAAAGTGGGGATGACGCGCGACCAGGTGCGTTTCGTCCTCGGCACCTCGCTGCTGACCGATATCTTCCATGCCGACCGCTGGGATTACCCGTTCCGCCTGGCCCGGGGCAGTGGCGAAACCACCAGCAGCCGCGTGGTCGTGTACTTCGGCAAGGATGGCAAAGTGGAACGTTTCGAAGGCGGCAACTTGCCGACGGAAAAAGAATACATCGACCGCATCGCCGGTCCGTCGCCATTCGCCAAGGTTGCCAAGGCTGACGCGCCTGCCGCCGCCGTGCCATCGCCCGTGGCGCCAAGCGCCGTGCCGGTGCCGGCCGACGCCGCCCCTGCCATTCCTGTGAGCAAGCCTGAAGTTGCACCCGCACCCGCACCCGCAACGGCGCCTGCCGCCGAGCCTGCACCTGCACCTGCTGCCGAACCCACCAAATAAGTTGCTGTAAGAGAATAAAATGACTGAACTGAAAATTGCCATCGCTGGCGCCAGCGGCCGTATGGGCCATATCCTGATCGAAGCCGTCAGCAACGCGCCTGACGCTGTTCTCGCTGGCGCGCTCGACCGCGCTGGTTCGCCGTCCGTCGGCCAGGATGCCGCCGCCTTTCTCGGTAAACCTGCCGGCGTGCTGATCGAGTCAAGCCTGGCTACCGGCCTGGCCGGCGCCGATTACCTGATCGACTTCACGCGTCCCGAAGGCACTTTGCAGCACCTGGCGTATTGCGCCGAGCACGGCATCAAGATGATCATCGGCACCACCGGTTTCGATGACGCTGGCAAGGCCGCCATTGCCGCCGCCGCCGAAAAGACGGCCATCATGTTCGCGCCGAACATGAGCGTGGGCGTGAACGTCACCATGAAGCTGCTGGAACTGGCCGCGAAAAGCCTGTCCGAAGGCTACGACATCGAGATCATCGAAGCCCATCACCGCCACAAGGTCGATGCGCCGTCGGGCACGGCCCTGCAAATGGGTGAAGTGGTGGCCGGCGCCCTGGGCCGCGACTTGAAGGAATGCGCCGTGTACGGCCGCGAAGGCGTGACGGGCGAACGCGACCCGTCGACCATCGGCTTTGCCACCATCCGCGGCGGCGATATCGTCGGCGACCATACGGTGCTGTTTGCCGGCATCGGCGAGCGCATCGAGATCAGCCACAAGTCGAGCAGCCGCGTCACCTACGCCCACGGCGCCCTGCGCGCCGCGCGTTTCCTGGCCGACAAGCCGACCGGCCTGTTCGACATGCAGGACGTGCTGTCGCTGAAGAACTGAGGAAGCTATGGCCACTGCCATCCTGAATGGAAAAGACATCACCGACGCAGCGAGCTTTCACGCGCAATGCGTGCCAGCCTTCGGTTTCCCCGAGTTCTACGGCAACAGCATGGATGCCTGGGTCGATTGCCTCAGCTATCTGCGCGACGACGAAAACATGACGCAGTTCCGTTTGAAACCAAACGAAGTGCTCGACATCGTTGTGCAGGATGCGGAAGCGATGAAGGCGCAAGTGCCGGATTTACTGGAAGAAATCACGTTCTGTATCGCCGGCATCAACGAGCGCTATGAGGATTATGGCGAAAAGCCGGCGTTGAAGCTGACCCTGAAATAATTCCGGGGTCAGACCCGCCGGGTCTGACCCCAGCTTTTTACACCACCTTGCGTTCGCGCAAGCCGTCAATCTCCGCGTTGTCCAACCCCAGCCACTGCTGCAGCACTTCCTGCGTATGCTGCCCCAGCAACGGTGGCGGCAAGCGGTATTGCACCGGCGAGCTTGAGAGGCGCACGGGATTGGCCACCAGCGCCACCGTGCCCGCCGTGGGATGCGGCATCTCCACTTTCAAGCCACGCGCCACCACTTGCGGGTCGGCAAAGACCTGGTCGATGCGGTTGACGGGACCGCACGGCACGGCTTGCGCCTCGAAGGCGCTGATCCACTCGGCCGTCGTGCGCATGACCGTGGCCTGGCGCATCAGGGGGATCAGGATGGACCGGTTTGCCACGCGCTGCGGATTGGTGGCAAAACGTTCGTCCAGCGCCCATTCCGGGTGGCCGGCGACGGCGCAAAAGCGCGAGAATTGCCCGTCATTGCCGATCGCCAGAATCATGTCGCCATCGGCCGTAGGAAAATCCTGGTAGGGCACGATGTTCGGATGCGCATTGCCCATACGCTGCGGCACTTTGCCGCCGCACAGGTAATTGGCGGCCTGGTTGCCCAGCGCGGCCACTTGCACGTCGAGCAAGGCCAGGTCGATATGCTGGCCCAGGCCCGAGCGTTCCCGTTCGGCCAGCGCCGCCTGCACGGCGATGGTGGCGTACAGGCCCGTCAGGATGTCCGTCTGCGCCACGCCCACTTTTTGCGGCCCGGCACCGGGCTGGCCATCGGGTATGCCCGTGATGCTCATCAAGCCGCCCATGCCCTGGATCAAAAAGTCATAGCCGGCGCGCGCCGCGTACGGCCCATCCTGGCCAAAGCCCGTGATGGAGCAGTAGACGAGGCGCGGGTTGAGTGCCAGCAAACTGGCCGCGTCCAAACCATATTGCTTCAAGCCATCGAGCTTGAAATTTTCCAGCAGCACGTCCGATTCGGCCGCCAGCTTGCGCACCAGCGCTTGCCCTTCAGGGGCGGCCAGGTCGATGCACAGCGAGCGCTTGTTGCGGTTGGCGCACTGGAAATAGGCGGCCTCGGCAGTATCGCGGCCGTCCTCGTCTTTCAGGTACGGCGGACCCCAGGAGCGCGTGTCGTCGCCGCGGCCCGGCTGTTCAACCTTGACCACGTCGGCACCGAGGTCGGCCAGCATTTGCCCGGCCCACGGACCGGCCAGCACGCGTGACAGGTCGAGCACGCGCAAGCCGACCAGCGGCGCGGGCCGCAGGGTGGAAGCCAAGGCGTCCATTAGTTGAAGGCGGCGATGCCGGTGATGGCGCGGCCGATGATCAGCGCGTGCACATCGTGCGTGCCTTCATAGGTGTTGACCACTTCCAGGTTGACCAGGTGGCGGATGACGCCGAACTCGTCGGAAATGCCGTTGCCACCCATCATGTCGCGCGCCATGCGGGCAATATCGAGCGCCTTGCCGCAGCTGTTGCGTTTCATGATGGACGTGATTTCCACGGCGGGCGAGCCTTCATCCTTCATGCGTCCCAGGCGCAAGCAGCCTTGCAAGCCCATGGTGATTTCCGTCAGCATGTCGGCCAGTTTCTTTTGCACCAGCTGGTTCGCTGCCAATGGGCGGCCGAATTGCTGGCGGTCCATCGTGTATTGGCGGGCCTTCAGGTAGCAGTCTTCGGCCGCGCCCAGCGCGCCCCAGGCGATACCGTAGCGGGCGCTGTTCAGGCAAGTGAACGGGCCTTTCAAGCCGCGCACGTCGGGGAAGGCGTTTTCTTCCGGGCAAAACACTTCATCCATGACGATTTCACCGGTGATGCTGGTGCGCAAGCCCACCTTGCCATGGATTTCCGGCGCCGACAGGCCTTTCCAGCCTTTTTCCAGCACGAAGCCGCGGATCGCGCCTTCATCGTCCTTGGCCCAGACGACGAACACGTCGGCGATCGGGCTGTTGGTGATCCACATCTTGGCGCCCGACAGGCTGTAGCCGCCCGGCACTTTACGGGCGCGCGTGACCATGCTGCCAGGGTCGGAGCCGTGGTTCGGTTCCGTCAGGCCGAAGCAGCCGATGAATTCGCCCGTCGCCAGTTTCGGCAGGTATTTCTGTTTGGTTTCTTCGTTGCCGAAGGCGTTGATCGGCACCATCACCAACGACGATTGCACGCTCATCATCGAGCGGTAGCCCGAATCGACGCGCTCGACTTCGCGCGCGGCCAGGCCATAGCAAACATAGTTCAGGCCGGCGCCGCCGTATTCTTCGGGAATGGTGGTGCCCAGCAAGCCCAGCTCACCCATTTCGCGGAAAATGGCCGCGTCCGTGCGGCCATGGCGGAACGATTCGAGGACCCTTGGCACCAGGCTGCCCTGGCAATAGTCGCGGGCCGCTTCCAGCACGGCGCGTTCGTCGCCCGTCAGTTGTTCTTCCAGCAGCAGGGGGGAATTCCAGTCGAATACGGTTTTGCTCATCACAGGCCTCGCAGGTGAGCGCCGGTGATCGGCGCAAGATTGAATATGGCTCATGGTAGGTTTTTGCCTAGCCTTGCGCAAACGATTTTTTCGCACCCAGACATGCGTGCTGCGCATATCTTGCGGCATACTACGCTTCTTTGACCGGCCCGATACCCCCATGTCACGCAAAATCCCCATGCTGCAAGCCTTGAACTGCTTCGAGGCGGCGGCGCGGCACCAGAGCTACACGCATGCGGCGCGCGAACTGTCGCTGACGCAAAGCGCCGTGTCGCGCCAGATTTCATCTCTGGAAAGCTTTCTTGGCGTGCAACTGTTCCAGCGCACGCGCCATGGCGTGTTGCTGACCAGCGCCGGCGCCGCGTATGCGCGGCAGATCGCCGCCCGCCTCGATGGCCTGGAGCGCGACACGCTCGACACCATGGCGCGCCAGGGCGGCGGCGGCGCCTTGCAGCTCGCTTCCGTTCCCACGTTTGCCACGCGCTGGCTGATGCCGCGGCTGTCGTCACTGGCGGGGCTGCACCCGGACATCGTCGTGCATATCGACGCGTATACAAAACCGTTCATGTTTGCCGATACGGAATACGACGGCGCCCTGTATGCGGGCACGCCAGAGCAACTGGCGCGCTGGCCCGGCACGCGCGCCACCTTGCTCATGCACGAGGAAATCGTGCCCGTCGCCAGCCCGCGCCTGCTGGCGGCGCGCAGCGAGTGGCAGCCGCAGGATTTACTGGAACTGATCTTGTTGCAGCAAAGTACGCGCCCGGGCGCCTGGCGCCAGTGGTTTGACGCCATGCAGGTCGAGGGAGAAGGACGCGATGGGGCGCACTATGGCGCCCGCTATGAACTGTTTTCCATGCTGGCCATGGCGGCCGTGCAAGGGCAGGGCGTGGTCTTGCTGCCGCGCATGCTGGTCGAAGCGGAACTGGCGCGTGGCGAGCTGCGCATTGCATGCGAGCGCCCACTGCGCGGCCAGCGCGCGTATTACCTGATCACGCCCGAAACGGCGCATGAAAAGACGGCCCTGCAGCAATTTCGCGCATGGCTGCAGGGCGAAGCGGCCTAAACGACCTTGGCCGTGTCGAAATGGGGATTGTCGATCAGGCCGATCTGGTTGCCGAACGGGTCGAGTAATTCCACCGTGCGGATGCCGTCGCCCACGTCCGTGATCGGATGGTGCAGGCTGCCGCCCAGCGCCACGATGCGTTCGACTTCCTGCTCGATGCCGTCCACGCCCCAGTACGTCACGCTGCCTTGCGCGCCAGGCTGGCCATCTGGCAGCAAGCCCAGCTCGAAGCCGCCGATATTAAAACCGACATAGAACGGCTGGTCGAAATACGGCGCCGTGCCGAATACCTGGCTGTACCAGGCCTTGGCCTTGTCCAGGTCGGGGACGGGATAGGTGACGGTGCGTAAACCCTTGATCATGTTCTGCTCCTGGTGAATGAAGAATCACGCCATCATGCCACTGGCGCGCGGCGCGTGATTGTAAAAATGGAAGGTGTTCAAGTGCGCCTGCCCGCCAGCCACGCCTCGGGCGAGCTGCGGGCGAAATCCTGGAAGTCGTGGATCAGGTGCGACTGGTCGAAATAACCATATTGCAAGGCCACTTGCGCCCAGTCCTGTTGTCCCGCCAGGTTTTGCATGCCGGCGCTGGCCGCGCGAAAGCGGCAGATGCGGGCAAACAGCTTCGGACTGATGCCCACTTGCTGGCGAAATTGCAGCGCCAGGTGCTGGCGCGACACGCCCAGCTGCTGCGCCAGGCCGTCCACGCGCACCTGTCCCGCTGCCGCCTCGATGGCCGCGATGGCGTGGTCGGCCGCGCCCGCCTGGCGCCGTGGCGGCGCGGTGCGCAGGCGCAGCAGCAGATATTCTTGCAAAATGGAAACTCGTTGCGCATTGGTCAAGGGTTCGCTCCACAGGGCGTCACCGAGGCGCGCCGCCAGCTCGCGGCCCCACAGCTGCTGCAAGCCCGTGCGGCCATCGCTGAGCTCGCACAAGGGCAGCTGGAAGAAGCTGGCGGCCGCGCCCGGCTTGAAGCGGGCCGCCACCGTTTGCACGAGACCGTGGCTGACGACGGCAATCGGCGCCGTCATCATGCCGACGGCAAAGCTGGCGTCCTGCTGGTCCTGGCACAGGATGTCGATGCAATTGTCGGGCAAGACCTGGTGCGTGACGGGTGTGGCGCCCGTTTGCACGCGGCAGGTCCAGACGCAATCGAGCCAGGGTCGCAGGGCGGGGAGGGGCGGATATTCCTGGTAGACGATCATGGCCGGCTTTGATGCAAAGAACAAGATTGTGCATATATTACACAGCAGAATTGCGCGCCGGCCAAAATTTGCCAGACCGGGCCGCCAGCGCGCCGCGCTATCGGGCGGCGACAACCAGTATAATGCTCGGTTCATATCCACTATTGGCCGGGCCACGCTGGTCGCACATCATCATGCAAGATAAATATAGTCCCGCCGACGTCGAACAAGCCGCCCAATCGCACTGGAAGGCGATCGACGCCTATAAAGCCGTCGAACACGACCCACGTTTCCCTAAAGGCAAGTATTTTGCCTGCTCGATGCTGCCTTACCCTTCGGGCAAGCTGCACATGGGTCACGTACGCAACTATACGATCAATGATGTGATGTACCGCTACCTGCGCATGAACGGCTACAACGTGCTCATGCCGATGGGTTGGGATGCGTTCGGCATGCCGGCGGAAAACGCGGCCATGGCCAACAACGTGCCGCCCGCGCAATGGACGTATTCGAACATCGCCCACATGAAGCAGCAGATGGAATCGATGGGCCTGGCCATCGACTGGTCGCGCGAAATGACCGCCTGCAAGCCCGAATACTACAAATGGAACCAGTGGATGTTCCTCAAGATGCTGGAAAAAGGCATCATCTACAAGAAGACCGGTACCGTGAACTGGGATCCGATCGACCAGACCGTGCTGGCCAACGAACAAGTCGTCGATGGCCGCGGCTGGCGTTCGGGCGCGCTGATCGAGAAGCGCGAAATCCCCATGTACTACGCGCGCATCACCGACTACGCGGAAGAATTGCTGGCGTATGTGGACGACAAGCTGCCGGGCTGGCCCGAGCGCGTGCGCACCATGCAGACCAACTGGATCGGCAAGTCGACGGGCGTGCGTTTCGCCTTCCCGCACCAGATCAAGGACGCCGAAGGCAGCCTGATCGGCGACGGCAAGCTGTATGTGTTTACCACGCGTCCTGACACCGTCATGGGCGTGACCTTCTGCGCCGTGGCCGCCGAGCACCCACTGGCCATCCACGCCGCGCAAACGAACCCTGCACTGGCCGCCTTCAACGCCGAATGCAAGCTCGGTTCCGTGATCGAAGCGGACATGGCAACAATGGAGAAGAAGGGCATGCCGACCGGCCTGTTCGTCACCCATCCGTTGACGGGCGCGCAAGTGGAAGTCTGGGTCGGCAACTACGTCTTGATCACCTACGGCGATGGCGCCGTGATGGGCGTGCCGGCGCACGACGAACGCGATTTCGGCTTCGCCAAGAAATACAATCTGCCGATCAAGCAAGTGATCGAAGTCAAGGGCCAGGAATTTTCCACCGATGCATGGCAGGAATCGTATGGCAGCAAGGATGGCGTCTGCGTCGCCTCCGGCAAATACGACGGCCTGCATTTCGCGTCCGCCGTCGATGCGGTGGCCGCCGACCTGGCCGAGCTGGGCCTGGGCGAAAAGAAAACCACGTTCCGCTTGCGCGACTGGGGCATTTCGCGCCAGCGCTACTGGGGCACGCCGATCCCGATGATCCATTGCGCCGATTGCGGTGTGGTGCCGGTGCCGGAAAAAGATCTGCCGGTGGTGCTGCCGGAAGACTGCGTGCCGGACGGCACGGGCAATCCGCTGAACAAATACGAAGCCTTTTTGCAGTGCGACTGCCCGCAGTGCGGCAAGCCGGCGCGCCGCGAGACGGACACCATGGATACCTTCGTCGATTCGTCGTGGTACTACATGCGCTATACCTCGCCAGGCTCGAACGACGCCATGGTCGACGCGCGCAACGATTACTGGATGCCGATGGACCAGTACATCGGCGGCATCGAACACGCCGTCATGCACTTGCTGTACGCGCGCTTCTGGACCAAGATCATGCGCGACTTCGGCCTGGTCAAGTTCGACGAGCCGTTCGTCAACCTGCTGACGCAAGGCATGGTGCTCAACGAAACGTATTTCCGCAAGGACGCGGTGGGCAAGACCACCTGGTTCAACCCGGACGACGTGCGCCTGTCGCTCGATGACAAGGGCCGTCCGCAAAGCGCCGTCCTGGTGGCCGATGGCCAGCCGGTGGAAATCGGCGGCACGGAAAAAATGTCGAAGTCGAAGAACAACGGCATCGACCCGCAAGCGCAGATCGAGCAGTACGGCGCCGATACGGCCCGTTTGTTCACCATGTTCGCCTCGCCGCCGGAACAGACGCTGGAATGGTCGGGCAGCGGCGTCGAAGGCGCGAACCGTTTCCTGCGCCGCGTGTGGAACTTCGGCTACGCCCGGTCGGCCACGATCCAGGCCGCGCTGGCTGGCGGCGCCGCTCCTGCCACGGGCGACGCGCAGAAAAACCTGCGCCGCGAATTGCACAAGCTGCTGCAGCAAGCCGATTACGACTTGAAGCGCATCCAGTACAACACCGTGGTGTCGGCCTGCATGAAGATGCTCAACACGCTGGAATCGGCCAAGCTGGACGACAGCGCGCAGTCGAAGGCGCTGATCGCCGAAGGCTTCTCCATCTTCCTGCGCCTGTTGAACCCTGTCGCGCCGCACATCACCCACGTGCTGTGGCAGGAACTCGGTTACGCTGGCGTGCACGGCGATCTGCTCAACGTGGCATGGCCGCAAGTCGACCCGGCCGCATTGGAACAGTCCGAGATCGAGATGATGATCCAGGTGAACGGCAAGCTGCGCGGCTCGATCACGGTGGCCAAGGATGCGGACAAGGCCAGCATCGAAGCGGCCGCGCTGGCGTGCGAAAGTGTGCAGAAGTATGTCGAGACCACGCCGAAGAAAATCATCGTCGTGCCAGGCAAGTTAATCAGCATCGTGGTGTAATCATGACGACTTCCTCTCAAGTATCGCTGTTGGGCCGCCGCGCCGTGCTGGCGTTGGGCCTGACTGTTTTGCTGTCGGCCTGCGGCTTTCATTTGCGCGGTTCGAACGGCAGTTTCATGCTGCCGTTCGCGACGATGTACATCGGCTTGCCCGACACGTCGCCGCTGGCGATCGGCCTGAAGCGCTATATCCGCGCCATTGGCAGCACGGAGGTGGTGAGCACCAAGGATGGCGCCGACGCCGTCCTTGAAGTGCTCAATGACCCGGAGAGGAATCGTACCAAGACCATTTTGTCGCTGAACAAAAATGGCCGCGTGCAAGAGTACCAACTCGGCTATTCGATCAATTTCCGCGTGCTGGACAAGGAAGGCAACCAGTTGCTGGCGCCGACCACCATCAGCCTTGTGCGTCCGATCACCTTCGACGAATCGCAGGTACTGGCCAAGGAAACGGAAGAAGCGGCGCTGTACCGCGACATGCGCAACGACCTGGTGCAGCAGATCATGCGCCGCCTGGCCGCCATCAAGCCGGTGCTGCCGGCCATGTCGGTGGCGCCAGTGGCGCCCGTGACGCCGGTCGCGCCAGCCCCGCAGCAGTAACGGGGTCGCCATGCAATTGCGGATAGACGCGCTCGATGGGCATGTGGCCAAGCCGCTGGCGCAGCTGTATGTGATCACCAGCGACGAACACTTGCTGGCGCTGGAAGCGGCCGACAAGATCCGCCGTGCGGCGCGCGCGCAAGGTTACTCCGAGCGCGACGTGCTGACGGTGGAGCGCAGCTTCAAGTGGGGCGAACTGCTGGCGGCGAACCAGGAGCTGTCGCTGTTCGGCGATAAAAAACTGATCGAGCTGCGCATCCCCACCGGCAAGCCGGGCAAGGATGGCGGCGCGGCGCTGCAAAGCTACGCGAAAAACCTCAGTCCCGACAATCTGACCCTGATCACCTTGCCCAAGCTGGACTGGGCCACGCAGAAGGCGGCCTGGGTCGCCAGCCTGCAGCAGGCGGCCGTGTATATCGACATTCCGAACGTGGAACGGGCGCAGTTGCCGGCCTGGATATCGCAGCGCCTGGCCGCGCAGGGGCAAAGCGCCGAACGGGCCAGCATCGACTTCATCGCCGAGCGGGTGGAAGGCAATTTGCTGGCGGCGCACCAGGAAATCCAGAAACTGGGCTTGCTGCATGCTGCGGGCAAGCTGACGTACGAACAAGTGCAGGACGCGGTGCTGAACGTGGCCCGCTACGATGTCTTCAAGCTGTCCGAAGCCATGCTGGCTGGCGACCCGGCGCGCCTGGTGCGCATGCTCGAAGGCTTGAAGGGCGAGGGCGAGGCGCTGCCGCTGGTCTTGTGGGCCGTCTCCGAGGAAATCCGCACGCTGTTAAAATTGAAGGCCGGCATGGCGCAAGGGCGTCCATTGGGCGCGCTGCTGAAGGAATACCGCATCTGGGGTCCGCGCGAGCGGATGATGGAACCGGCCCTGCGGCGCATTTCGCTGCCCGTGCTGGAAGCGGCGCTGCAGCAGGCGGCGCAGGTGGACAAGATGATCAAGGGCTTGCGCGCCAAGGGCTACGCGGGCGACGCCTGGGACGCCATGCTGCAGCTGGGCCTGAAGATCGCCAAGGGTTAACTTTTATGGATACGAGCATGGACATCACAGAATATATGCAGGACGTGGGCATGCGCGCGCGCGCCGCCTCGCGCGCCATGGCGCGTGCCGACAGCGCCACGCGCAACCGCGCCTTGAGCCTGATCGCCGCCGCCATCGTGCGCGATGCCGACCTGCTGCGCGCGGCCAACCAGCGCGACCTCGATGCGGCAGCCGCCGCCGGCCTGGCGCCGGCCATGCTCGACCGCCTGACCCTGTCCGACGCCGCCATCGCCACCATGGTCGAAGGCTTGACGCAGATCGTCTCGCTGGCCGATCCGATCGGCGAAATCTCGAACATGAAATTCCGTCCGACGGGCATCCAGGTGGGCCAGATGCGCGTGCCGCTGGGCGTCATCGGCATCATCTATGAAGCCCGTCCGAACGTGACGGTGGACGCGGCCGGCCTGTGCATCAAGAGCGGCAATGCGACGATTCTGCGCGGCGGCTCGGAAGCGATACACTGCAACCGCGCGCTGGCCAAGCTGGTGGCGGAGGGTTTGCAGGGAGCAGGCTTGCCGGCCGATGCCGTGCAAGTCATCGACACCACGGACCGCGCCGCCGTCGGCGCGCTGATCACCATGCCGCAATTCGTCGACGTCATCGTGCCGCGCGGCGGCAAGGGCTTGATCGCGCGCCTGATGGAAGAGGCCACCGTGCCGATGATCAAGCACCTCGACGGCATCTGCCACGTGTATATCGACGCCAAGGCCGATATCAAAAAGGCGATCGATATTGGCTTCAACGCGAAGTGCCACCGCTACGGCACCTGCAACACCATGGAAACTTTGCTGGTGTCGCGCGCCGTCGCCGCCACCGTGCTGCCGCAGCTGGCCGAACTGTATTTGACCAAGCAGGTGGAACTGCGCGCCGATCCGGAAAGCCATGCGATCCTGGCCGCCGCTGCCTATCCGCATCTGGTGCCGGCCACCGAGGAAGACTGGTCCACCGAATACCTGGCGGCGATCCTGTCGGTGAAGGTGGTCGACGGCATCGACGAAGCGATGGATCACATCAACCAGTATTCATCGAAGCACACGGAATCGATCATCACGGAAGACTACAGCGACGCGCTGCGCTTCCTGCGCGAAGTCGATTCCGCCTCGGTGATGGTGAACGCGTCGACGCGTTTTGCCGACGGCTTCGAATATGGCCTGGGCGCCGAAATCGGCATCTCGAACGACAAGCTGCATGCGCGCGGTCCGGTGGGTCTGGAAGGCCTGACATCGCTCAAGTACGTGGTCTTTGGCCACGGCGAAATCCGCAAGTAGTCTCCTCGCGGGCGGCCCACAAGGCGGCCCGCGCTCTGTTTTTCTCCACCTCCGACACTGGGAACCCCATGCTCTTTCTCTGGACCAAAGCCTTCCACATCATCTTCGTCATGTCCTGGTTTGCCGGCCTGTTTTACTTGCCGCGCATCTTCGTGAACCTGGCGATGGAGACGGAAACGGTCGCCACCGAGCGCCTCTTGCTGATGGCGCGCAAGTTGTACCGCTTCATGTCGCTGCTGGCGCTGCCGGCCATGGTGCTGGGGCTGGCGTTGATGTGGATGCTGTATGGCGGGGGCGAGGGCCGCATGAAGATGCCGGGCTGGATGCACGCCAAGCTGACGTTCGTGGTGCTGCTGCTCGGCTATCACCACGCCTGCGGTTCCATCCTGCGCAAGTTTGAAAAAGGTCTCAACAAGCGCAGCCACACCTGGTTCCGCTGGTTTAATGAAGTGCCGGTGGTGATGCTGCTGGCCGTCGTCGTGCTGGTCGTGGTCAAGCCTTTCTAAGGGAGTCGAGATGAGTGCAACCCAGAGCAAAGTCGTGCAGTATTTCTTCGCCCCCCACTCGCCATGGACCTATCTGGGTCACGCGCGCCTGATGGCCATCGCCGCCAAAACGGGCGCGCAGATCGACGTGCGTCCCTTCGACCTGGGCAAGGTTTTCAGTGTGTCGGGCGGCCTGCCGCTGGCCAAGCGCGCACCGCAGCGCCAGGCCTACCGCCTGGCCGAACTGGCGCGCTGGTCGGCCTTTCTGCAAGTGCCATTGACCCTGCAGCCGAAGTTCTTCCCCGTGTCGCCGGAAGCGTCGGCCAAGCTGATCATCGCCACGCGCCTGGCGCACGGCGTGGAAGCCTCGCTGAACCTGGCGCACGCCATCATGCGCGGCCTTTGGGCCGAAGAGCGCAACATCGGCGACGAGGAAACCTTGGTGCAGATCGCCGTTGACGCCGGTTTCGATGGCCGCCAGTTGCTGAAAACGTCGGAAACGGCCAGCGTGCAGGCCGAATACGACGCGAATACGGAGGCAGCTACCGCCGCATCCGTCTTCGGTTCGCCATGGTACATCGTCGATGGCGAAGGATACTGGGGCCAGGACCGCCTCGATTTTGTCGAGCGCGCGTTATCAGTAAAGTAATTAGTGCCGGGGTCAGACCCGCCGGGTCTGACCCCAGATTTTAGTTTGTTTTCCAACGGATAAAGAGTACACCACCATGGCTTCATATTTTTGCCCATGCCCGCGCGGCATGGAAGCGGCGCTGGCCGAGGAACTGGGCGAGATCGCCCAGGATAGTTCGACCATGAAGGTCCACAACCAGGTACCGGGCGGCGTACACTGCTCGGGCGACCTGCTGGACTCCTATCGCATCAACCTGCATTCGCGCATCGCTTCGCGCGTGCTGATGCGCATGGCCCATTCCGGCTACAAGACGGAAAACGATATTTATGACCTGACCCTGGCGCAATCGTGGGAAGACTGGTTCGGCGTGCACCACACGATCCGCGTCGACGTCACGGCCGTCAAATCGCCGCTGCGCAGCCTGGAATTCACGACCCTGAAAATCAAGGATGCGATCTGCGACCGCTTCCGCGACCAGTTCAACGAGCGTCCTTCGGTCAACACCAAGACGCCGGACATGCGCATCGTCGGCTTCCTCGACGCGCACACGTTCACTGTTTACCTCGACACCTCGGGCGAAGCCCTGTTCAAGCGCGGCTGGCGCGAAGAGACGGGCGACGCGCCGCTGCGCGAAAACCTGGCCGCCGGCCTGCTGCGCGTGTCGGGCTGGAAGCCCGGCATGGTGCTGTTCGACCCGATGTGCGGTTCCGGCACCATTCTGGCCGAAGCGGCGCAGATGCTGCAGGGCATTCCGCCGGGCGCTTCGCGCCAGTTCGCGTTTGAAAACTTCCACGACTTCGATCCGGCGCCGTGGAATGCCATGAAAAACGCCATCAAGGTCAATCCGTTGCCGGCCGAACCGACCATTTTCGGCAGCGATATTTCGGGCGACATGGTCGCCATGACGCGCCATAACCTGCGCTGCGCCGGCGTGCGCTTCGACGTACCGCTGAAACAGATCGAGGCGCAGGAAGTCAAGCCGCCAAGCGACGTGCCGGGCATCATGCTGACCAACCCGCCGTACGGCGAGCGTATCGGCGTGCGCGGCGACAGCACCATCCCGGAAGATGAACTGTCGACGTCCTTCTATTCGGCCATGGGCACGACCCTGAAGCAGCGTTTCGCCGGCTGGACCGTGTTCCTGTTTACGGCCGACCTGGGCTTGCCCAAGCTGCTGCGTCTGAAAGAAGCGCGCAAGACGCCATTCTTCAACGGCGCGCTGGAATGCCGTCTGTTCCGTTTCGACATGGTCGCCGGCTACAACCGCCGCGAAGAAGCCAAACCGAAACCACAGCAGTAAGCGTTCACCGCAAGACCCCGCAGTAACCCCGCGCGCGGACCGATGCAGGTCCGCGCGCCACTTTGGATCCGCCATGTTTCCCACCCCTCCGGCCGATGTGCCGCCCGACCCGGTCACCCCCGTTCCGCCTCCCACGCCGAGCCACATGGCGCCGTTGAGCCGCGGTGCGCTGGCGATGATGCTGGCCGGGCTGTCGATGCTGGGACCCTTGTCGATCGACACCTATCTGCCCGCGTTTGGCGCGATCCAGGGTTCGCTGCAGGCCTCGCCGCTGGAAGTGCAGCAGTCGCTGACGTTCTACATGCTGGCCTTTGCCGGCATGGTGCTGTGGCATGGCGCCATCTCGGATACTTTTGGGCGGCGCAACGTCATTCTCGTGTCGCTGCTGATGTTTGCCATCGGCTCGCTCGGTTGCGCTTCGGCGCACACGGTGCACTACCTGTGGTTCTTCCGCATCATGCAGGGCGTGTCGGCCGGCGCCGGCGTGGTGATCAGCCGCGCCATCATCCGCGACTTGTACGCCGATGCGGCGGCGGCGCGGCTGCTGTCGCTGGTGACGATGATCTTTTCCATCGCCCCGGCCGTGGCGCCGATTCTCGGCGGCTGGATCGTCATCTGGTTCGACTGGCGCTCGATCTTCCTGTTCCTCGCCTTTTACACGGTGGTGCTGCTGGCGTTCTGCTACTGGCGCCTGCCCGAAACCCTGCCGATGGAAAAGCGCCAGCCGTTCAATCCCCGTTTCCTCGCGTCGAGCTACGGCCAGATCCTGCGCTCGCCCCTGTTCCACATCAAGGCCGGCATCGTCGCCCTCAATTTCGCGGGCCTGTTCCTGTTCATCACGGCCGCGCCGGAAATGCTGCCCAAGCAGCTGGGCCTGGGGCCATCGCAATTCGCCTGGCTGTTCATTCCCTGCGTCAGCGGCATCTTCATGGGCGCCGCGGCGGCCAACCGCATCGCCGGCAGAATCACGTTCGCGCGCCAGATCGGCATCGGCTTTGCCTTCCTGCTGTGCGCCGCCAGCGTCAACGTCGTGTATCACCTGTTCCTGCCGCCATCGCTGCCCTGGTCGGTGCTGCCCCTGTTCTTCTACACGTTCGGCATGTCGCTGGTGGGGCCGGGCGCGACCCTGCTGGCGCTCGACCTGTTCCCGCATATCCGCGGCACGGTCGCTTCGTGCCAGTCGTTTGCCAGCACCTTGCTGGGTGCCGTGGTGGCCGGCGTGATCTCGCCGCTGCTGTCCGGTTCCGTGCTGTGGCTGGCGTCGGGCCAGCTGGCGTTTACGGGCCTGGCGCTGGCCATGTGGCTGATATCGCGGCGCTTCCGCCACCGTTTGCTGGGTTCCTTCAAGGCATAAGTTTCCACTGCAGAACGCTGGATTTATTTCAACTTAATTTTCTATATTGCAAGTAATATCCGGCGCTTATGATAAGATGACTTCTTTCCCGGCATCCTCTCAGGCAATAGATTTTTTGGTTACAGGAGTGGAGGATTCCTCTGAACGTGGCCGCGCTTCGCTGCTAAGCGCTCATCCTTTTCGAACCGGCAATGCCTGATACGATGCATCAATCTGATCAAGATATTCGCAATCGCCTGCTGATTGCCCGCCTGCCGGCCATGCCGCAGATTCTCCTCATGCTGATCGCCCACCTGCAGGCCGACGATGCCGGCATGCCAGAGCTGGCCGCCCTGATCGCCAAGGATGCGGGCATGACCAGCAAGATCCTCGGCGTGGCCAACAGCTCGGCCTACCATCGCCAGGGCAAGGTCGTCAGCCTGGAGCAATCGCTCGTGTCGCTGGGCACGGACATGATCAAGACCCTGGTCATCAGCGAATCCGTGTTCCAGACCTTCAACAGCTTTCCCCATTCCGGCAGCACGGATTTGCGCGCCTTCTGGAAAAGTTCGCTGTCGGCCGCCGTCATGGCGCGCGCGCTGGCCAAGGCCATGGCCTATCCGCACGTCGAGGAAGCGTATCTGGCCGGCTTGCTGCACAACGTGGGCCGCCTGGCCTTGCTGGCCACGGCGCCGAAGGAATACGCGTTCAATTTCACGGCGCGCGACGATGCCGCCCTGTGCGCGGTGGAGCAGCGCACCTTGCAGATCACGCATGCCGAAGCGGGCGCCTGGCTGATCGAGCGCTGGCATCTCGATTCCTTCCTGGCCGACAGCGTGCTGTATCACCACGAACCGCTGGCGCGCCTGGAAGCGAGTCATCCCCTGATCCGCATCGTGCGCCTGGCGCACCTGCTGTGCTGCCATGCGGACGATGCGGACGAGGCCGAGTCCATCGCGCAGGCGGCAAGCCTGTGCGCGCTGGACGTAGCGGTGCTGGATGACCTGGCCGGCAGCGTCGCGCGCCAGGTGGCGCAGGCCGCGCAGCACCTGGGCATCGACCTGGCCGGCGCGGACGATATCGCCACGCCGCCCGCGTATGCGCCGCCCGCCCCCGATCCGGTGCAGCAGCGCCTGTCCGACGAAGTGCGCAATATGGTGCTGGTGTCCGAAGTGGGCCAGACCTTCGCCCGGCAACAGGGCGAGAGCAGCCTGCTCGAAGCCATCACGCGCTCGGCGCGCATCCTGTTCGATTTTGACACCGCCGTCATCCTGCTGCAAAACCCCACCGGCCATGCGCTGGTCGGCGTGGCGGCGGGCGAACATCAGCATCGCCTGGCCGGCTTCTCTATCCCGCTGGCCAAGGGCGGGCCCCTGGCGGCATCCGCGCTGGAATGCCAGCTGGCGTTCCTGAAACGCGACATGCCGGCGCTGGGTATCGTCGAGGAGCAGCTGTTCCGCATTCTCGGCACGGACAGCCTGGTTTGCATGCCTCTGGTGGCGGGCCAGCGCAGTCTGGGCGTGCTGATTGGCGGCGTGGCGGCGTGGCAGATTCCCGCTTGCCAGAAGCGCGAGGGTTTCCTGCGCGCGTATGCCAGCCAGGCCGCCACGGCGCTGGAAACGGCGATCAGCGCGCGCGGCCTGGCGCGGCGCCAGCTCGATCACGTGGCCGAGGAGTACCGCGAAGCGTCGCGCCGCGTCGTGCATGAAGTGAATAACCCGCTGTCCATCATCAAGAATTACCTGAGCGTGCTTGATCACAAGCTGGAGAAGCAGGAGCCGGTCATCGGCGAGATGGCTATCCTGAACGAGGAAATCGACCGGGTCGGCCAGTTGATCGGCGGCCTGGCCGATCTGCAGCCGGTGCCGGCCAGCGGCGTGACCGATTGCGCGCGCGTGGTCGACGACGTGCTGCGATTGTTCCGCGCCACCGATTTCCTGCCGCCGAAGATCGAAGTGGTCACGCGCATGCAGGATGCGCCATGCGAGGTGGAGGCCGATGCCGGCATGCTCAAGCAAATCCTGCTCAACCTGCTGAAAAACGCCGTCGAAGCCTTGCCCGACGGCGGGCGCATCGAAGTGGCGAACCGTGGCCACGTCAACCGCGACCGCCGCCTGTACCTGGAACTGTGCGTCAGCGACAATGGCGCCGGCCTGGCGCCGGAAGTGCTGGCCAATCTGTTTTCCCCTGTGCGCAGCAGCAAGCAAGGCGCGCATCACGGCCTGGGCTTGTCCATCGTGCATGACCTGGTCACGCGCCTGCATGGCGTGATCGGCTGCCGCAGCAGCAAGTCCGGCACCTCGTTTGAAATTTTACTGCCCATTCCCGTGCCGGCGAGCGCTGCAACCGCGCTGCCCGCGCCCGGCAATACCGCCTTGTCTTCGTAACGTCCATGAACTCCTCCGCCATTCCGTTTGACCTGGAAAACAGCCCGCGCATCCTGCTGGTCGACGACGAGCCCCGTTTGCTCGCCTCCCTCCACGAATTGCTGAAGGACCGCGGTTACCAGCTGTACACGGCGACCTGCGGCAGCGAGGCGCTGGCGCAGTTGTCGAAACTGCGCTTCGACCTGATCCTGCTGGACTTGCGCCTGCCCGACATGAGCGGCCATGAAATCATGGACCACATCAACCGGCGCGGCATCGAGGGCGACGTGATCGTCATGAGCGGCGACGTCGGCATCGAGGCGGCTATCGGCGCCCTGAAGCGTGGCGCCTACGATTATCTGCGCAAGCCGTACAGCCGCGAGGAGCTGCTCAAGACGGTGGAGAACGCGCTGCAAAAGCGCAAGCTGGCGCTGGAAAACGAGCGCATCGCGCTGCAGCTGGAAAACTCGGAAAAGATGTACCGCTATCTGGTCGACAGCTCGCCCGACATCATCTATACCCTGAACCATGAAGGCCGCATCACCTTCATCAACGATCGTGTGCACCAGTTGCTGGGCTTTAGCCGCGAAGAGCTGATCGGCAGCCATTATTCCATCCTCGTGCACGATGAAGACCAGGAGCGGGCGCGCTATGCCTTCAATGAGCGCCGCATCGACGAGCGTGCCTCGCGCAATGTGGAATTACGCCTGAAGTGCCATAGCGGCAGCGGCAGCGACCGTACCTTCAACAACACCTTGATGACGGTTCCGCTCAATTCGATCGGCATGCACGATCACGAAGCCCGGAAGCAGGAATACTTCGGCACCTACGGCGTGGCGCGCGACATCACCGACCGCAAGCGCGCCGAGGAAGTCATCTCCTACCAGGCCTATCACGACATTCTGACGGACCTGCCGAACCGCATGCTGTTCAAGGACCGCCTGGGGCTGGCCGTGATCCAGGCGCGGCGCAAGCTGACGGAACTGGCCGTGATGTTCATCGACCTCGATCGTTTCAAGCTGGTCAACGACACCCTGGGCCACGTGAAGGGCGACGAATTGCTGCAGCAGGTGGCGCTGCGCCTGAAGGATTGTTTGCGCCGCGGCGACACGCTGGCGCGCCAGGGCGGCGATGAATTCACCATCGTGCTGCCGGAGCTGCGCGACCGCCAGGATGCGCGTCTGATTGCCGACAAGTTCCTCGAATGTCTGCACCAGCCCTTCGACCTCGATGGCAACCAGGTGCATATTTCGGCCTCGATCGGCATCGCCATCTATCCGGGCGACGGCGAGACCATCGACGAGCTGCTGCGCCACGCCGACATCGCCATGTACCAGGTCAAGGCACTGGGCAAGAACGGCCACAGTTTTTATCACGAGTCCATGCTCGACGTGTCGCACCAGAAGATCGCGCTCGAGCAAAGCCTGCGCAAGGCGCTGGAACTGAACCAGCTGGAGATGTATTACCAGCCGCAGGTGGACGTGATGACGGGCCGCATCGTCGGCGCCGAAGGCCTGATGCGCTGGAACCACCCGCAACGGGGCTTGCTGACGGCTGGCGAATTTTTGCCGTTCGCCGAGGAAAACGGCTTGATGCTGCCGATCTCGGACTGGATGCTGGGCGCCCTGTGCCGCGACCTGGTGCAGTGGAACGCCGCCGGCGGCGAAGCCGTGCGCCTGTCGCTCAATCTGTCGCCGCAATACCTGGACCGGGGCGACTTTTTCGAGAAGATGCGCGGCGCGCTGACGCGCTATGGCATCGCGCCGGAAAAGATCGAAGTGGAGATCACGGAAAACATCTGCATCCGCAACCCGCAGTATGCGATCGAGCAGTTGAACAAGCTGTGCCAGCTGGGCGTGTCGGTGGCCATCGACGATTTCGGCACCGGCTATTCCTCGCTGTCGTACCTGCACCGCTTCCCCATCCACACGATCAAGATCGACCAGTCGTTTGTGAAGGAAATCCATGACGAGCACGGACACTATCCCGTCATCCTGGCCATCATCTCGATCGCGCGCGGCCTCGGCCTGCACCTGATCGCTGAGGGCGTGGAAACGGAAGGCCAGGCGCGCTACCTGCAGGACAAGGGCTGCACCACGATGCAGGGCTATCTGTACCACCGGCCCATTTCGCTGGGCAGTTTCATCGGCGTGCTGCAGGAGCAAAACCGCCTGATCGCCGATGCCGCCCCCGCGGTGCCCCATGCGCTGGCCATCGAGGCTTGACCGTGCCGCTAGCCGATCCCCGCTCCACGGCGGCTCATTCCACGGCGGCTCATTACACAGCTGATTATCTGCGCCTGAAAGGCCTGGCCGAGAAGGGTAATGCGAACGCCCAGCACAGCCTAGGCTTCATGCATTTCAATGGCCAGGGCATCGAACAAAGCTATGCGCTGGCGCTGCACTGGTACGGCCTGGCCGCCGCGCAGGGGCTCGAACATGCGCAGTACAACCTGGGCGTGATGTGCCAGAAGGGGCAGGGCGTGCCCCAGGATTTTGCGCAGGCGGCGCACTGGTACCAGCAGGCGGCCGAGCAGGGGTACGCGGCGGCGCAGTACAACCTGGGCTGGTTGTATGCCAAGGGTCAGGGGCTCGCGCAAGATAGCGGGCTAGCCATGCTGTGGTTCAGCCGTGCGGCGGAACAGGGCGACGCCGGTGCACAAAACAACCTGGGCATGATGTATGACAATGGCAAGGGCGTGCCGCAGGACTTCGTGCAAGCCATCAATTGGTACCGCAAGGCGGCAGAGCAGGGTTATGCGCGGGCGCAGTTCAACCTGGGCCTGCGCTACGACAATGGCCAGGGCGTGCGCCAGGATCGCCAGCAGGCGACGGCCTGGATGCGCAAGGCGGCCGAGCAGGGCTATGCGCCGGCCCAGTTCAACCTGGCGCTGCGCTATGAAAATGGCGACGTGCTGCCGCAGGACAGCAGGCAGGCGATCAGCTGGTACCGGCGCGCGGCTGAGCAGGGCCACGCCAGTTCGCAGTTCAACCTGGGCCTGATCTATGACAATGGCCAGGGCGTGCCCTGCGATAAACAGGCGGCGCTGGAATGGTATGTCAAGGCGGCGGGGCTGGGCCATGCGGCGGCCCAGCACAACCTGGGCCTGCATCATGAACATGGCGCCCACGATTACGCGCAGGCGCAAGCGTTTTACCGCCAGGCCGCCGAGCAGGGCTTTCCCGCCGCGCAGTACCAGCTGGGACTGTTGCATGAGCATGGACAGGGCATGCCTGCCGATGCGCAGGAAGCCATCTTCTGGTACCGCAAGGCGGCAGATCAGGGACATGTGCGGGCGCAGTTCGACCTGGGCCTGCGTTATGAACATGGCCAGGGCGTACCGCAGGATCTGTCGGTGGCGCTGGAATGGTACCGCCGCGCCGCCGAACAGGATTACGCGCCGGCGCAATACATGCAGGGTGTCTTGCATGACCGCGACGACGGTCCCGCGCCCGACAGCCAGCAGGCCTGCGCCTGTTATTGCCGCGCCGCCGCGCAGGGCCACAGCCTGGCCCAGTTCGCGCTGGGCCTGCGGCATGACAATGGGCAGGACGTGCCGCAGGACTATGCCGCCGCCTGGGACTGGTATGCGCTGGCCGCGCGCCAGGGCCATGCGCGGGCGCAGATGAATCTGGGCCTGATGGCGGCCAGCGGCCAGGGCGGTCCGCTCGATTTGCAGCAGGCGTACATCTGGCTGTCGATGGCGGCGGCGGCCGGCGTGGCCGGCGCTGAAAAATCCCTGCGCCAGACGGCGGCGCGCATGCGCGAGACGGATCTGGCGCGGGTATGCGAACAGCTGGCGGCGATAGCCGGCTGAGCCATGTTGCCCACATTAGCGTGCGCGGATACAACAGTAGGTGCTGTATAGTCCTTTCCCTTCGCCATCTGTGGCTCTCCTTGTTTTCCCCAAGACGCAAAAAATTGCTGCGGTATTTGCGGTTTTGATGTGCTAAGGTTCCAGCAGAAGGTGGTCTGTCTATTCTTTAGAAAAGGAAAACTATGCGCCTGAACCCTTCCACTGGCCGTTCGGCCGCCCTCCTGTGTGCGCTGGTGTTGCTGTCGTCCGGCGCCGGCGCCGGTCCCCTGGATGCCCTCAGCAACCAGGATGCGAGCAATGGCTTGAAAGCGGCGCTGGAAGCCGGATCGGCCGCCGCCGTTGCCAAGTTGGGCATCGAAAATGGTTTTCTGAACAATGACAAGGTCAAGATCAAGTTGCCCGGCATTCTGGAGCAAGCCAAGCCCTTGCTGAAAATGACGGGCCGCGGCCAGCAACTGGACGACCTGGTGGTGTCGATGAACCGTGCCGCCGAGTCGGCCGTGCCGATGGCCAAGCCCTTGCTGCTCGACGCCGTCAAATCGATGAGCGTGAGCGATGCGAAAAATATCCTGTCCGGTGGCGATACTTCTGTGACGGATTTCTTCCGCCAGAAGACCTCGGCGCCCCTGGCCGTCAAATTCCTGCCCATCGTGAAATCCGTGACCGACCGTTCCGGCCTGGCCAGCAAGTACAACAGCACCATGAGCCAGATCGGCAAGACGGGACTGGTGCCGCAGCAGCAATCGACGGTGGAAGGCTATGTCACGGACCGTGCGCTTGACGGCCTGTACCTGATGATCGGCGAGGAAGAAAAAGCCATCCGCAGCAATCCGCTCGCCTATGGCAGCAAGATTATCGGCAAAGTGTTTGGCAGTTTGAAGTGACAGTTCAAGCCTGATGCAGGGCCGCAGGCGGCGTTTTCGCTGCATGGACAGGTGTGGCGCAAGGGAAACAAGTTAAGCATTTGCTACAAGAAAACAATGTTAAAATTCTGCGACATACATTCCTGAGGCATGGTTAAGCAACGATCAATTGCCCGGGAGTGCCCAGTTTTAGTGGCGAACTGATGCGTGGCATTGCAAGATGCCCGTCGGTTGGCCTTTTTTCGTTTCATTCACGTTTCCCCAAGCTCATTGATTTTCTGAATATATTGTCAGGAATTCCAGGTGCAGGATCTTTTAGGTAGCCGGATTTGTTAAGCGTACTCAGAAAATCAATCAAATATACCTGGTGTGGCTGTCTGGTGCTTGGCGCGCCGTCGGTGATGGCCGCGACCCCGAATCATGGTGGTCAATCCGGCTACATCAATATGCCCAGCGCCGTGGTGGAAACGGACGGCACCTTCAGCGTCGGCTACAGCTATGACAGCCCGTATGGCCAGTTGTGGGCGACGGCGAATATCCTGCCTTTCCTGCAAATGACGGGGCGCTATGTGTCGATCACGGGCATTCCTGGCTTTACCAATGTGCCCGGCGAATATGGCAGTGGCTATGGCCGCTACAAGGATAAGGTCGTCGACGGTAAATTGCGCCTGTGGACGGAAACGGAGTGGATGCCGTCCGTTGCCGTCGGCATGACGGATTTGTTCGGTACCGAGTTGTTCAAGGGGCAATATCTCGTTGCCACCAAGACATTTGGCGCCAGCAAGAATATCGAAGCGAGCCTGGGCTATGCCCATAAACGCCCGGACGGCGTGTTTGCCGGCGCGCGCTGGACGCCGACTGCGCTGCCGCGCTGGTCGGTGGTAGCCGAATACGATGCAACGAATTATGTGCGCGACTTCCGCGCCAGCGAAACGGACGCCGGCAAGCGCCGTAAAGGCGCTTCCCTGGGCCTGGAGTACCGCTGGGGCTGGCTTGCCTTGCAAGCGGCACGCAACCGCGACCAGTTCAGCGTGAACGCCTTTATCAGCATTCCATTTGGCGAACGCGAGTTTGTCCCCAAGGTGTACGAACCGGCGTATTTCGTCGATGACAAGAATCCGCCACCGCTGCCGAGCAAGGAAGAATGGCACCGCGACCCCGTGTATGGCGCCGATCTGGTCAATGCTCTGGTAAAACAGGACTATAAAAATATCCGTGTCGAGCAAGAGGGCAATGTCCTGAGCCTGAGCCTGACGAATAGCCGGATTTCGAACATGGGCCGCGCCGTTGGCCGCGCCGCGCGCACGGCTGTCGCTTTCACGCCGAAGGGCGTGACGACCTTGCGCATCACGTATACCAAGCTGGACCAGCCAATCGCCACCTACGAATTCTTTGATTTGCCAAAACTGAACGATTATTTGGCAGGCAAGATCGACCGCAAGGCCTTCCTCGACGTCGTGCTGCTGCGCTATCCGGAGAAAGGCGACGTCATCCGGGATGACCAGCAAGGCTGGCTGCAGGAATTCCTCGACAAGCCGGTGCCCGTCGTTGCCGCCGCGCCTGCACCAGCGCCTGCGTCCGCGCCCGTGCCGGTACTTGCCGCAGCTCCCGCGCTTGCCGCCGCACCGGCTCCCGCCAGGGCCGCCAACGTCCTGAGCGATGATGGCAAGCTGGCCGTCGGCGTCGGCGTCGATGGCGACGTGGTGCAGATCAAATCGCTGGACCGTGAGGCGAACCGCTTCAAGGTCGCTCCCAAGGTGGGCTTCTTCTTCAATGACCCGAGCGGCGCCTTCCGTTATTCGATTTCGGCCGTGGCCAACTACGACCGCCGCCTCGGTGACGGCCTGTACCTGAACAGCGCCGCCAGCCTGCAGTTGCTGGAAACGGTATCGGGTGTCAAGCAGCCATCGAACAGCAACTTGCCGCACGTGCGTACCGATATCGCGGAATATCTGCGCGGCGGGCGTTTCTCGCTGAGCCGCGTCTTGCTGAATAAATACAACAATCCTGCCGAGCGCGTGTATACCCGCATGTCGGCCGGCCTGTATGAAGACATGTTCCGCGGCGTGGGTGGCCAGGTGCTGTACCTGCCGAAGGATAGCCGCTGGGCGGCCGACGTGGCCGTCGATGCCTTGCAACAGCGAGGCTACAAGGGTTTGCTCGATTCGCGCGACTACAAGACGGTGACGGCGATCGGTTCCCTGCATTACCGCTTGCCGCACGACATTACCGTGACGGCGCGTGCCGGCCGCTTCCTGGCAAAAGACACGGGCGTGCGCATGGAATTCAAGCGCCGCTTCCAGTCCGGCATCGAAGTCGGCGCCTGGTACACGCATACGAACGGCAACGACATCACCAGCCCCGGCACGCCATCGAAGCCATACCAGGACCGTGGCATCTTCATGTCCGTGCCGCTGAACAGCATGTTGCCGATGGACACGCAATCGACGGCCGGTTTTGCCATTGCGCCATGGACGCGCGACGTGGGGCAGATGGTGGCCTCGCCGGGCGACCTGTACGACATGCTCGAGCGCCCGCGCGCCGACATGCACAGCTACGATGGCCTGGGCAACTTTGCCGAGCGCCCGGACGAACAGCATCTGCCTGCCGTCAATCCGCCGGACCGGCCGTTTGTCAGCCCATGGCCCGCCATGCGCGCGCGCCTGGAGCAATCCGCATCTGCTACGCCTAGCGTTCCTGAATGGCTCAAGGCGACGGCGGTGGTCGGCGGTGTGGTGGTGGCTTCCGCGCTGGCCGACAAACCGGTCGACCGTTTCGTCAAGAAACATGAAGATTCCAAGGTTTACCGCAACTGGGACAAGCTGGGCAAGGCCATGCCGTACGCGGCAGTGGGCGCCGCTGCCGCCGCCTTCGCCCTGGGCGATGAGCGCATGCAAAATACGGGACTCATTTCCCTGCAATCGGTTGCCGCGGCTACGGGTTTGGCGGTGGCCGGCAAATATGCGTTTGGCCGCGCCCGTCCAGAGGAAGACCTCGGAACGTGGAGCCGCGTCGGCAGCGGCAATTCCCGCTCGAATTCCTCGTTCCCTTCCGCGCATGCCGCGATCGGTTTTGCCGCCGTGACGCCGTTTGCCAAGGAATATGATGCGCCATGGCTGTACAGCGTGGCCGCCGTCGGTTCCGCCGGCCGCGTGTTTGGCCGCAAGCACTGGGTCTCCGACACGGTCGCCGGCGGCATCTTGGGCTACGCCATGGGCAGCTGGCTGTGGCATGCGCAGCGCGACCAGAGTAAATCGGGCCTGTCGATCAATCCCGGACCGAAAGAAATCAGCGTGACCTGGCAGGGCAAGTATTAAGCGCATGGCGCTCCCTTTACTCATACAACATTCATCCAGACAAAGACCAGCATGAAAAAGCAATTTCGCACTCCCCCGCCTTTCGTGAAACACGTGATTTTCTCGGCTTTCCTGCTGGGTGCCACTTCTGCCTATGCCGTGGAGCAGGAACTTGGCGCAACTGAGATGTCCCGTGCTGATCTTTCCCGCGCACAGGCGAATGAAATGGGCGGCAGCAGCTTGCCAAGCATTCGCAGTGGCCGCGGTGAGCAGCGGCCAGTCAAATCTTTGCCAGCCAGCCCGACCGCCAAACGCGGCGTTGCGGATGCCGATGCGCCCGTCGGTGCTTTCGAAGAGTATGTCGATGGCGTGACGGGCAAGAAGCTGAGCATCTTCGGCAAGGATCTGTTCAGTGACGTACCGTCCACCTTTGCGCCGCTCGATGGCGTCCAGGTGAACCAGGAATACGTGATTGGCACGGGTGACGAGTTGCAGGTACGCGGCTGGGGCATGGTCGACATCGACGTCAGCGCCACGGTTGACCGCAGCGGCGCGATTTTCATTCCGCGCGTCGGCTCCATCAAGGTCAGCGGCGTGCAGTACAAGGATCTGCAGGGCTACCTGAAGAAAGCCATTAGCAAGATTTACACCAATTTTGACCTGACGGCGAGCATCGCGCAAACGCGCGCCGTGCAAGTGTACGTGGTTGGCCATGCCGTTCGTCCTGGCACGTATACCTTGAATTCCATGAGCACCTTGCTCAATGCCCTGTTTACGTTGGGCGGTCCGGATGCCACCGGCAGCATGCGCAATATCCAGCTCAAGCGCGGCAAGGACACCATCAGCACCTTCGACCTGTATGACATGCTGGTCAAAGGCGACAAGAGCCGCGACGTCACCTTGCGTGATGGCGACGTGATCTATATTCCTGAAGTCGGCCCGCTGGTGGCTTTGACTGGTAGCGTGAAGCAACCGGCCATTTTTGAATTGAAGGGCAATGCCAGCCTGGCCGATGTCTTGAACTGGGCCGGCGGCTTTGATTCGGCTGCGGAAACGAAGCAGGTGATCGTCGAGAAAAACGTCGATAACCAATACAAGACCGTGCTGGAACTGGTGGCTGATAAAGGTGTTTCCAGCAGTCAGTTGGCCGGCATTGCCGTCAAACCGACCGATATTCTGCGCGTATTCGCGCCAGGCGCCGTACCGGTGCAGGCACAAATCCAGAACGAATATGTGCGCGTGGCCGGCGAAGCAAAGCAGAGCGGAATCTTCCTGTTGAAAAAAGGCGAAACCCTGCGCGAGCTGATCGCCCGTGTTGGCGGCGCCAATGAAAACGGCTACCTGTACGCGACACAGCTGAACCGTGAATCCGTCCGCCGCGCCCAGCAAATCAAATTGAACCAGGTGGCCGACCGTTTCGAACGCGACCTGGAATCGAACGCCACCCAGCGCATGTCTGCCTCAGGCGACAAGGAAAATGCAGCGAAGACCGCGGCCGAAGTGGAGCAGCAGCGCCGCATCGTGCAAAAACTGCGCACCGTCAAGGCGGAAGGACGCATTGTCCTCGATCTGCCAGGCGTCGATACGCAAGTGAAAAACTTGCCCGACCTGCCGTTGCAGGACGGCGACTCGATCCTGATCCCGCGCCGCCCAGGCACCGTAGATGTGCTGGGTTCGGTATTCCAGCAAAACGCCTTTGTGTATCGTCCACAGCGCACGGTCAACGACTATGTGCAGCAAGCTGGCGGCATCACCGCGAATGCAGACAAATCCGAAATGTACGTGATTCGTGCCGATGGCACGGCGAAAAGCAGCCAAGGCACTGGCTGGTTCGGTGGCCTCGGCGGCACGGCGTTGAATCCTGGCGATACCGTGGTGGTGCCGGAGAAGATTGAACGCAGCACGTTCATGCAGAGCATAAAGGACTGGACGGCAATCTTTTATCAGTTTGGCCTGGGTGCGGCTGGTTTGAAAGTACTGAAAGACTAATGGCCAGGTAGATGCCAGGGTATCTTGATAGTTATGCGATATGCGCGAGACTAATGGACCTTGGCGACGCTGAAAATATGACGGGTTATCAACCGAGAGAAAAAGATGGCTGAGCAATTAAAAAATAGTGGGCAGAGTGCACGGATGAATGAAAATAATGATGAAATTCACTTATTGGATATATTGACTGCACTTGCCCGGCAAAAAAAAATATTGTTCATGGTGCCGCTGGTAACGGGGGTATTGTCAATTGCTGCTGCATTCCTGATTAAACCGACTTTCTTGTCTACAGCAGTCATTTTGCCTCCTCAGCAGCAAAGCTCGGGAGTCTCTGCCATGTTGGGACAGCTTGGTGGATTGGCTGGCGCTGCCGGCGGCATTACAGGGTTGAAGAATCCTAATGACTTGTATGTTGCAATGTTGCAAAGCCGGACCATCGCAGACAAACTGATAAGCCAATTTGATTTGAAAACACGCTTCGACGTGGAAACTTTGGACGAGGCACGCAGGAAATTGGACGGAATGGCGACTGTCGTTAATGATAAAGCCGGAACTATTTCTGTGCTGGTCGAAGATAAAGATCCAAAATTTGCGGCCCAAATTGCCAATGCCTTTGTCAGTGAGTTGTCGAATTTGACCAAGGGTCTTGCGATAACCGATGCTGCGCAGCGCCGTCTGTTTTTTGAAAAACAGCTAGTCGCGGTGAAAGACGACCTGGCGAATGCCGAAATTGCGTTGCGCAAGACGCAGGAAAGTACTGGCCTGCTGCAATTGGACGGACAAGTCGAAGGCATTATCCGTAACGTTGCCCAGTTGGAAGGAACAATTGCAGCGAAAGAAGTGCAACTGAATGCCATGCGGAGCTTTGCAACAAATAACAATCCCGATCTTATGCGTTTGCAGGGGGAGATACAGGGATATCAAGCTCAACTTGCTAGATTGAAAACAGGGAAATCATCCAAGGATGGCGATTTGATGGTGCCAACCGGGAAAATTCCTGAGGTTGGGGTTGAATATATACGAAGCTTGCGCAATGTTAAATATCAGGAAACCATATTTGAATTGCTGTCAAAGCAGTATGAGTTGGCCAAAATAGACGAAGCCAAAGAATCGTCGAACATACAAATTCTCGATAATGCAGTGCCGGCAGAAAAAAAATCAAAACCGAAAAAATTGATTATTATTCTTTTGGGATTTTTTGGTGGTGGATTCTTGGCATTGTTTTTGGCGCTGATACGTGATGCATATTTGCGGTCTGCCCTCGATGAGGGTAGCAGATATCGCTGGAGCGTTCTGAGAAATGCTTGGGCAGGGAAAAACTAATTGAATGGCGGGTATGCCTGGGCTGACCTGCGGGCAGCAGATTGAAGAGTAAGGAAATAAAATGAAAGCTGTTATTCTGGCGGGAGGATTGGGAACCCGTATTAGTGAGGAAACATCAACCAAGCCTAAGCCGATGGTGGAAATTGGTGGTAAGCCGATCCTTTGGCATATCATGAAAAGTTATTCTGCTCATGGCGTCAATGACTTTATCATCTGCTGCGGCTACAAGGGTTATGTCATCAAGGAATATTTCGCGAACTATTTCTTGCATACCTCGGATGTGACGTTTGATATGCAGAATAATCAGATGGAAGTGCATGCGCGCAATGCTGAACCCTGGAAGGTCACCCTGGTCGATACCGGCGATGAAACCATGACCGGTGGCCGCCTGAAGCGTGTCAAACAGTACCTGGAAGGGGAGCAGGCGTTCTGCTTTACCTACGGCGATGGTGTCAGTGACGTTAATATCACTGAATCGATCGCCTTCCACAAGGCGCATGGCAAACTCGCCACCTTGACGGCGACCCAGCCGCCCGGCCGCTTCGGCGCACTGATTTTGGACGGGCAGAAAATCAATAGCTTTCAGGAAAAACCGCAAGGCGATGGCGCCTGGATCAACGGCGGCTATTTCGTGCTGTCGCCCAAGGTCATCGACTACATCGCCGAAGACAGCACCACCTGGGAAAAGCAGCCATTGGAGCGCTTGGCTGAAGAGGGGCAACTCGACGCCTTTTTCCATCGTGGCTTCTGGCAACCGATGGATACTTTGCGCGACAAGGTGCATCTGGAAGAATTGTGGCAATCGGGCAAGGCGCCCTGGAAGGCGGCTTGATGAATCCCGCATTCTGGCAAGGGAAGCGCGTCTTCCTCACCGGCCACACTGGTTTCAAGGGTGGCTGGCTGAGCCTGTGGCTGCAGCAGCTTGGCGCCGACGTGACCGGTTACGCACTGGAAGCGCCTACCACGCCCAGCCTGTTTGAAGTGGCCAATGTCGCGCATGGCATGCAATCGGTCATCGGCGACGTGCGCGATGGCGACGCCGTCAAGCGCGCCATGGCTGCCGCGCGTCCTGACATTGTCATTCACATGGCCGCCCAGCCATTGGTACGCTATTCGTATGTGAACCCGGTGGAAACGTATTCCACCAACGTCATGGGCGTGGTGAATGTGCTCGAAGCCGTGCGTGCCACGCCTGGCGTGCGCGCAGTGGTCAACGTCACCAGCGACAAGTGCTACGAAAACCGCGAATGGCCGTGGGGCTACCGCGAAAACGAAGCCATGGGCGGTTACGACCCCTACAGCAACAGCAAGGGCTGTGCCGAACTGGTGACGGCCGGCTACCGCAGTTCCTTCTTCCATGCGGATAAATACACCGAGCACGGCATTGCCCTGGGCAGCGGCCGCGCCGGCAATGTCATCGGCGGTGGCGATTGGGCGCTGGATCGGCTGATTCCAGACATGCTGCGCGCCATTGGCGCCGGGGAATCGGTCATGATCCGCAATCCCCACGCCATCCGCCCGTGGCAACACGTCCTCGAGCCGCTGAGCGGTTATCTGACGCTGGCGGAAAAACTGTACACGGAGGGTCCCGTGCATGCCGAGGGCTGGAACTTCGGTCCACACGATACCGACGCCAAGCCCGTCGAATGGATCATCGAGCGCATGACGCAAGAGTGGGGCGCTGGCGCCTCCTGGTCGCTCGATGGCCAGGATCATCCACACGAAGCGACCTATCTGAAGCTCGATTGTTCCAAGGCGCGCGGCCAGCTGGGCTGGCATCCGCGCTGGGACATCGGCCAGACGATCGTCAAGATCGTCGAGTGGCATAAGGCGTGCGATCAAGGGGCCGACATGCGTGCAATGACGCTGGCGCAAATTGCCACCTATCAAAATACCTAATTAATTACCTAATAAATTGAAGGCTGTATCATGAGCGAACAACTGACCCAACAACAAATCCGTGAACAGATCGCCGCCCTGGTGGCGCAATACGGCGCACTGGCCAGCGTGCCGAAGCCATTCGAACCTGGCGTGACGGTGATTCCACCGGCCGGCAAGGTCGTTGGCGCGCCTGAAATGGGTCTGATGGTCGAAGCCTCGCTGGACGCCTGGCTGACCACCGGTCGCTTCAACGATGAATTCGAAAAGCGCCTGGCCAAATTCATCGGCGTTGAATTCCTGATCACCGTCAATTCTGGCTCGTCGGCCAACCTGGTGGCCTTTTCGGCGCTGACATCGCCAAAACTGGGTGCGCGCGCCATCCAGCCCGGTGACGAAGTCATCGGCGTCGCGGCCGGTTTTCCGACTACCGTCAATCCGATCCTGCAATTTGGCGCCGTGCCTGTCTTCGTCGACGTCGAGCTGGGCACCTACAATATCGACGCCAGCAAGATCGAGGCGGCCATCACCGATAAAACCAAGGCCATCATGCTGGCCCATACCCTGGGCAATCCGTTCAATCTGGAAGTCATCGTCGCGCTCTGCAAAAAATACAATCTGTGGCTGGTGGAAGATTGCTGTGACGCCCTGGGCGCCACCTACAACGGCCAGATGTGCGGCACCTTCGGCGATATCGGCACCATGAGTTTCTACCCTGCACATCACATCACGATGGGCGAAGGCGGCGCGGTGTTTACCAATAATCCGGAACTGAAAGCGATTGCCGAATCGTTCCGTGACTGGGGCCGTGATTGCTATTGTGCGCCGGGCAAGGACAACACTTGCGGCCAGCGTTTCTGCTGCAAGCTGGGCACGCTGCCGGAAGGCTATGACCACAAGTATACCTACTCGCATCTCGGCTATAACCTGAAGATCACGGATATGCAAGCCGCTTGCGGCCTGGCGCAGATGGACCGCGCGGCGGGCTTCGTTCAGGCGCGCAAGGACAATTTCGACTACATGAAAAACGGTCTGAAAAGCTGCGAGGAATTCCTGATCCTGCCGGAAGCGACACCGAACTCGGATCCATCGTGGTTCGGTTTCCCGATCACTCTGCGCCCTGAGGCTAATGTGGACCGGGTCAACCTGTTGACGTTCCTCGATCAAAACAAGATTGGCACACGTCTGCTGTTCGCTGGCAATCTGACACGCCAGCCCTACATGATCGGACGTAACTACCGCGTCTCCGGCGAGCTGACGAATACCGACCGCATCATGCACGATACTTTGTGGATTGGCGTCTTCCCTGGTTTGACCAAGGAAATGATGGATTTCTCGATCAGCAAAATTGAAGAGTTCTTTGGCGTGAATTTCTAATGTCCTCAGCCTTGCCGGTTAAAGATCTCGACCTGGTACTGTCGGCATCGTCTGAATTCTTGTTGCGCTTTAGTGGCGCGAGGCTGTTCGTCACGGGCGGAACCGGCTTTATCGGTAGCTGGTTGATACAAAGTCTGCAGCGCGCCAACGATACCCTGAACAGCAAGATCGAGATGGTCGTGCTGAGCCGTGATCCCGATCTGGCCAGGCGCCGGCACCCCAGCATGTTTACGCGTCAGGACACCAGTCTGGTAATGGGCGATGTCGCTACATTCAAGGGCAATGTGGGCAAGCTGAATCTATGTATACATGCGGCCACTGATGTGGGGAACCTATCGAAGTCCGACGGGCCGGCGCAGGTATTCGATGACATCGTTAACGGCACCCGGCGCATGCTCGATCTGGCGCACGCCAGCGGTGTATCACGTTTCATGCTGACCTCCAGCGGGGCGATTTATGGCGTGCAGCCACCGGACTTGGCGCTTGTGCCTGAAAGCTATATTGGGGCGCCAGATTGCCTGCAGGTCAATGCGGCCTATGGCAATGGAAAACGGGTAGCGGAATGGCTGGCGTGCAGCCACGCCGCACAATCGGGCTTTGAGTCATGTATTGCGCGTATTTTCGCCATTGTGGGACCTGGCTTGCCTTTACATGGTCCTTTCGCTGCAGGTAATTTTCTGCGCGATGCGATGGCTGGAAACCCCATCCATATTCAAGGCGATGGCAGACCTATGCGTTCCTATCTGTATATGGCCGATTTGTGTATCTGGCTGCTGCGCATACTTGCCATTGGTGCGCCAGGACAAGCCTATAACGTGGGATCTGAGGATGCAGTATCCATCGAGGAGTTGGCGCACAGAATTGTGCGTAGCGTGGGAAGCTCCACGCCGGTGCATATCCAGACGCCCGGTATTGCAGATGTTCTGGCGCCGCGTTATGTCCCGGATACAACGAAAGCCCGGTGCGACTTAGGACTTGAGGAATATGTTCCTCTGGATGCCGCCCTTGCTAAAACACTTCAATGGACCCGAAAGAACGCAGAATTATGATGAATTTTAACGCCACGAAGATTCGTAAGGTCATTCTTGATATGGCCTATTCCGGCTCTACCGTTCACATCGGTTGCGCATTCTCTATTGTTGAAATTTTAGCGGTTTTATACCGTAGTCATCTGACCTTGGACCCGCTCAATCCAGACCTGGCATCGCGTGACGGTGTTGTACTGAGCAAGGGGCACGGGGTCATGGCTCAATATGCATGTCTGCATGAGCTTGGCTGGTTGAGCGACGTCGACATTCAACAGTACTTCAAGAATGGCACGCGCCTGAAAGGATTGGCCGATGCTCACATTCCAGGCGTAGATGCAACTACCGGTTCACTTGGGCATGGGCTGTCGGTGGCGGCTGGCATCGCGCTTGCGGCAAAGCTCGATCATAGCGACAAGATGTGTTATGCCATCGTTGGTGATGGCGAGTTGAACGAAGGCACGATATGGGAAGCGGCAATGTTCGCCTCCCACTTTAAACTCGACAACCTGGTGGTCATTATAGATAAGAATGGCTTTCAAGCCATGGGCGAGACAGACGAGGTTATAGCGCTGGGGAATATCGAAGACAAATTCAAGGCCTTTGGCTTTGATGCGGTGACGATAGATGGGCATGACGAAAGCGCCATCGATGCCGCCTATTCCAATATGAAAATGGCGCGTAATGGTCGCCCCAAGGCTATCGTTGCCACCACCATCAAGGGAAAAGGTGTGTCGTTCATGGAAAATAACAATATGTGGCATTACACGCGCTTGACGGAAACCTCGCACCAGGAAGCCATTGCTGAGTTGGAGAAATCAAAATGAGAACAGCTTTTTCTGATGCATTGGTCGCGGCGGCGATAGCGGATCCCAAAGTTGTTTTGCTGACAGGCGATCACGGCTACGCCTTGTTTGACGCCTTTAGAAAAGCCCGCCCTGATCAATACATCAATTGCGGCATCGCCGAGCAAAACATGGTTGGCGTAGCGGCGGGCTTGGCCAAGGCAGGCTTCAAGCCGATCGTATATGGTCTGGCAGCCTTTGTTCCCGTCCGCGTGCTCGAACAGATCAAAATTGACATTTGCTATGAAAATTTGCCGGTAATACTAATTGGCGATGGCGCAGGCCTGGTGTATAGCCACCTTGGCACCAGCCATCAATCGACGGAAGATATTGCGTGTACCCGGGCAATTCCGGAACTAACGCTGTTGTCTCCGGCCGACCGGTTTGAAATGACGGCGACGATTGAACTTGCGCTCAAGTTGCAATCTCCAACTTATATACGCATAGGTAAAAGTGACCGCGGAGATATTCATAATACACCGTTGGTTCTCCAGCCCGGACAGTTGGTGAATACTCGGCCTGGAAGTGGAAAGGTGGCTATTTTAGCAACCGGATCAATGGTGCGAACGGCGATGGAACTGGTTGACCAAGGCTTGGACGCTGAGGTCTGGAGCGTTCCATCGATAAAACCAATCAACCGGGAACAATTAGCCGGAATCTTTCATCGGGTTGAGGGCGTAATTACCATTGAGGAACACTCTGTCATGGGTGGTCTGGGTTCGCTCATTGCCGAAGAGGTTTCGTCAATTCGTCCTTTGCCTGTCTGTCGCATCGGAGTAGAAGACCGCTTTTCAAACTATTGTGGTAGTTGGGATTATCTTTTGAGTGAACATAAGTTGGATGTACGCGCAATTAAAGACAAAATAGATATTTTCATGGAAAATTCCTTGTCACATGTTAAGTGATTTCATCTAGGTAGATTTGAAATTAAAAACATGATCATGCCACGGAATCTGTGAGTTTTATTTATTTTGCAATGTTTTATTCTATATGGCGCCGCTGATAACTATGTTTTGGGAAAAATTTATCCTTCTGGTAAAACGTGTTCCCTCTCACTATATTGTTACAGGTAGTGCTTGGGGAAGTCGAATTGTTATTGCAGCTTTGCAATTATTGAGTATTCGCGTATTGCTGGAAGGGTTAGGAGCAGAGCGTTACGCAGTATTTTTGCTTACTAATGCACTACTCAGCTGGTATATGTTGGCTGATATGGGCGTTGGAATTAGCCTGCAAAACTATATTTCTGAATATCGAAGGGATCAAGAAACTAGCGCAAACTACCTGGCGACTGCTTCTATTTTGTGCTTGGGTCTTTTTTTGTTTTTCTCCATTCTCCTATATTTCATTAATCAATGGCTGTCGCAGACATATTTTAAAAATTTCATTTTTATTTCTGACTTGGAAAAAGGAAGAATATTCCTTTATTCAGGAATGCTATTCCTCATGTCTGGTTTGGGAGCAGTTGCATACAAAGCCTGGTATGCGCATCATAAAGGATACTTGGCCAATATCATGCCGGCTATCGCTTCTGTTATCGGATTCGTCGCAATATTGATAATATTGAAAAGTAACATCAGCGAAAATGACAAACTTTTCTATTGTATTTTGGGGTTTATTTCTCCACCGGCATTGATATCTGTTGCTTCCTTAGTATGGCAAATAAGAAATTTTCCTCCAGAGTGTTGGAAAGTGGAAACCCATGTTCTATCTTCTTTGTTAAAGCGGGCATCGAAATTCTGGATATTGTATGCACTGGCGGCTGGAGTATTGAATGTTGACTTTCTGATTCTTTCCCAATACGTTCCACCATCTGAAATTTCAATTTATGGTATTGGAACGAAAATATTTGGGTTTGCTGCATTTTTTTATGTTTCATTATATGCAGCTTTGTGGCCACACTTTACTGAAGATATTTCAAAGAATAACTGGAGTAATGTTCGTGCGCATATTAAAAAATCCTTTCTGTTCTCAGCTTCCTTCATTATTTTATTTACGATATTTCTGTTAAATTTCATGCCATGGATTTCTAATTTATTATCTCCATCAAATAAAATATCGATCCCTTTAAACTTCATTTTAATGCTTGGCGTGTATCACTTGATTCTTGTTTGGGTGCACGGTTATGCAATCATATTGCAAAGCATGAGTGACATGAAGGTGCTGTTGGTTTGCTCCATTTTTCAAACGGCATTAAGTATTATATTTCAAATATTTCTGGTTGAAAAAATAGGAATATATGGTGCCACATTAGGAATGATACTTTCTTTCTTGTTGACTGCTGTGTGGCTGATTCCAAGAAGAGTATTTTCTCATATCAAAACATCGAGACAATGTAATGAATAAAATTCTTTCCATATGTATACCCACATTCAATCGTTCTGAATATTTAAGGGAATGTTTGGAAACGGTTTCTATCGCTATAAAGAACTTCGAAGAGAAAATAGAAATAATTATTTCAGATAATGCCAGTTCTGACGATACGGAAGAAGTAGTAACAAAATTCAAGAAAGACTTTCCTGATGTAATATATTCAAAAAATACCGAGAATATTGGTGCTGAAAGGAATTTTAGGCTGGTTGCATCCATGTCGAATTGTAAATATATATGGATTTTAGGTGATGATGACAGGATTACTCCGGACGCAATTGGTGAGATTTTAAAAAAAATATCATCAGGCAATGATCTGATAATTTTTAATTATTCGATATGGGATAAGTCTTTTTCCAAGTGCATAAAACAAAGAACGTTATCTTTAATTGATGCAGAATACAAAGATAAAAATTTATTGATGAGTGATGTGGGTCTTAATGTTGGCTACATTTCAAGTGTTGTTGTAAGAAAAGATATTTTTTTCATTCTTCCTGAGGATGAATATGAGAAGTACGTTCCTTATGGTTTTCCATTTGTATATGCCGTATATGCTGGCCTTTCGAATGAATGTAATGCGGCATACATTTCTGCACCATTAATTTTGAATCGAGCTGGAAATTCCGGGAATTATGATTGGTACAAGTACTTTGTCATTGGAAGCTCATTAATTTTTGATTCATTAATTGCTCGGGGATATGAGAAAAGTGCCGGCGACAAGGCAAAGAAGAAAGTTATTACTCAATACGTCATATCGGATATTCTTGTTAAAAAGAGAGATCGTAAAGAGACGGGTGGTCTCCTAATGCTCATGTTTCCATTTTATAAGAAATATGTTCTATATTGGTTTGTTCTCGTGCCAATTTTATTTTTCCCCAGTAAAATCGTTTGGACAGCTTGGTGGGGATTGAAGAATATAAGAGAAATTAGAAGAAAAATTTCTTCTGTTCTTATGAAAGAGAAAGTTTTATGACACTACGTATTGGTATCGATGGCCGCTCACTGGAAAATAATATAACCGGAGTAGGGCGTTATGTGTGGGAGCTGTGCCAGGAACTTGAAAAGACTATCCCTGATGCAAAGTTTTTTGTCTACAGCCAGTGGCCTCTGAGTCTTAAACCGATATCCGAGAGATGGTCACACATACATGATACTTCGAATATGCGAAAGTATATGAAAAGTATTGTCTGGCAAAAATTGCGCGCAGGGAAACTATGTAAAAAAGATAATTTAGACGTTTATTGGGCAGGTAGTACATTTACTCCGCGGTTAAATGGAAAAACGCGGATTGTTGTCACTGTGCACGATCTTAACCATCTTATTGCACCAAAAACTATGCCGTTTGCAACCTACTGGGCACATAAATTATTTTTCCGGCACGACGTTTTGTCTGCAAGTGCAGTGAGTACAAATTCATATGGCACGGCCAAGAGGCTATTTGATGCGATTGGGCGTAAGGTCGATGCGGTTGTAACCCCTGCCGTCAGTGAGTTATTTTACTCGCAGGGGAAGGATACTGACTCTAATATGAATGAAACACTTAGAGTTTTAAAGATTACCAAACCATATATTCTGGCTCTTGGGACTTGGGAACCAAGGAAAAATCTCGCACTCTTGATCCAGACATTTACTTCAATGAAAGCAGATGGTTTGCTGTCAGAAATGCAGCTTGTTTTAGCTGGAGGACGCGGTTGGAAAGATGAGAACCTTGCTAAATTGATTGATACGCAGACCGCAGACGATTTATTGCCTTTGGGCTATGTAAATGACAGCGATCTTCCAGCACTGTATAAAAATGCGGAGTGTTTTGTATTTCCTTCGTTTTATGAAGGCTATGGTATTCCTGTTTTGGAGGCGCGTGCAAGTAACACTATCGTTGTTACCACTGATATTCCTGAGTTGAGAGAAGCCGGAGGAAAAAATTCTATTTATATTCAACCTACTGAGATCGGTATAAAAAATGGAATTCTGGCCTCATTGAAAATTCGCGATCCGAATCTAACACTTGCAAGTGGAAGTGAAGAATTTCCCAAGTGGAGTACTGAAGCGAAAAAATTAGCGCTATTGCTATGTTGAATATTTGTAGCTAAATAATCTGGGACGACAAAAAATTCTCATTGATTATAGGAAATGCTGTAATGAATAAAGTTCCTCAATAAGAATAATATTTATATTTTTCAATCAAAAGTTCTTGCCTCAAAATTAAATTTAAATTAATGTTGTGATAATGATAATTTGTTGGGCGATTTGTGGAAATGGTACGAATTTTGAAAATATATTTTGACGCGCGATGGATCGGAGATCATGGAATAGGTCGCTTTGCAAGAGTCGTCGGTGAAAAGCTGCAACTCGAACCTATTGAAATATCAAGATCGCCCTCTTCACCATTAGACCCCGTACGATTTTTTCTTGCGATTTTTTTAAAAACAATAAAAAAATCTTTGATATTTAGTCCTGGATTCAATGCGCCACTATTTTTTATCCGAAAATTTGTATTTGTAATTCATGATCTTAATCATATTGATAGACCTGAAAATAGCAGTTTTTTAAAGCGGCTATACTATGAAATTATCATGAAGAGAGGTTGCCGAAAAGCATTCAAAGTGTTAACAGTGTCTGAATTTTCGCGCCGACGTATTGCGGATTGGGCTTGCATTGATATAAATAAAATTATAAATGTCGGAAATGGGGTTGATCCAAGCTATTGCTTGACTGCCATTCCTTATTCGCCTGGGTACACTTATCTTTTATGCGTAAGTAACCGTAAAGAGCATAAAAATGAACAGCGTATATTAGAAGCTTTTTCCGACGCTGGAATCGATCCTGCAATTCGCCTGATTTTTACGGGTTCTGTGAATTCTCAAATGGCTTCTCTTTGTGAAAAGTTAAAAATACAAGAGAAAGTAATTTTTTTGGGCAGAGTCGCTGAAATTGACTTACCTGGTTTATATTGCGGTGCGCTTGCGCTGATTTTTCCATCCTTGTATGAGGGTTTCGGGTTGCCGGTGATAGAAGCGATGGCGTGTGGTGTTCCAGTTCTGACTTCCAATACCACATCTTTACCTGAGATAGCTGGAAATGCAGCCATTCTGGTGGACCCAATGAATGTGAAAGAAATTACTGCGGGTATTAGCCGCCTGTGTTCTGACCTGAATTTACGAAATGAGTTGCGTGCCAAAGGCATTGAGCAAGCAGGTCATTTTACTTGGGATAAAACGGTGCAGAAAGTAGCGTCGGTTTTTGAATCGGCTAAAGATGACTAGCGATATCTTTTAACTAATTCTGGAACTTTGTAAGTTTTAGACATGGTTGGATTATATATTGCGAAAGTATTTTATAAAAAAGATTTAATATGAAAAATATTGCATTAATGCATGAATGGTTCACAACATTGGCTGGATCGGAAAAAGTAGTCGAACAGTTCGCCGGAATGTACCCGAAAGCTGATCTTTTCTGTGTTTATGCAGATCCGGAATTCGTAAAAAAAACCAAATTTTTACAATCCCGTAGTCTTAAAACGACCTTTATTCAAAATTTCCCTGGCGCTGAGAAACGGTTTCGTTCATATTTACCATTTATGCCATTGGCAGTTGAGCAACTCGATTTCTCACCATACGATTTGGTCATCTCTAGTAATCATGCTGTTGCTAAAGGCATTCTGACTGGGCCGGATCAGCTGCATATTTCTTATGTCCATTCTCCGATGCGTTATGCCTGGGATCTACAGCATCAATATTTACGCGAGTCTGGATTGGAGACTGGTTTAAAAGGATGGTTAGCCAAGCTAATTCTGCATAAAATGCGCATGTGGGACACCCGTACCGCGAGCGGCGTCGATCACTTTATTGCCAACTCGCATTTCATTGCCAGAAGAATAAAGAAGGTTTACGGCAGAACAGCTGATGTTATTTATCCTCCTGTTGATGTTGATTCTTTCTCAACATGTTCTAATAAAGAGAACTTTTATCTTACCGCTTCTCGGTTAGTACCTTACAAGAAGATGGATTTAATTGTTGAGGCATTTTCCACCATGCCGGATAAACGTCTTATTGTTATTGGTGACGGTATCGATTTTGAGAAAATAAAAGCTAAAGCCGGAAAAAACGTAGAAATGTTGGGCTACCAACCATTTTCAGTATTGAAAGATATGATGCAAAAAGCAAAGGCCTTTGTTTTTGCTGCTGAAGAGGATTTTGGTATTACCCCAGTGGAGGCTCAGGCTTGTGGTACGCCAGTGATTGCATTTGGCAAAGGTGGTGTACTTGAGATTGTCCGTTCCACAGGACCTGAGCCTACAGGGCTATTTTTTGAAGAACAGAAAATTGCATCTGTTTGTGCTGCAATTGACGAGTTTGAGCGCCGGCAAGATGAATTCCAACCGGATGCCTGTCGTCGGAATGCCGAGCGATTTTCAGTAGCGCGCTTTAATTCTGAATTTAGTGCTTATGTTGATAGTCGATGGAATGAATTTCAGTTGGGCCGTTCTAATGGATAGTGAAAATTTATATATTAATGATTGTTTTAAATGCGGAGATATCGGTTAGCATTCTGAGAGTTCGTTAATACATCCAGCAGTGTTGAGAGTCGGATCTGCAGCAATTCTTTTAAGCCAAGGGCTTCGCAGTTTTTTAGCATGGCATTTGCATACTGAATTTGTGTAACTTTGGTCTGGGCTTGCACGTTTTTTGATGGCTGTTCACGATGAAGAGAAGTCTGTTCGTTGAGCAATTTGAGTGCCTCGCGCAAGTACCTGGAGATTTTCTTGCAAGTAGCAGAGGCTGGGTTGCGTGTTTGACGAAGATATGGGAGTAGGGAGGATGCGTCGGAATGCAGACAAGCCGGCTGATAAGGAACGGTCAAGCTGGCCAAGCTCTCAAAGTTATCGTACTTGGGGACGTCCTGCGCCAAGGATTGCTGCGACTGATGGGAGGCATGTCCCAGGCTGAGCCGGTGCTTAGGTCCTCCTAATCAACCCTCTGGATATATTTCCAGAAATTGAGCATTCAAGTAAGCGAGAGAAAATTTGGATGGGCATCTGCGCTTCGTTCGTAGTGGAAACGATGGAACCACCCGAGTCCCGGCTCAACCACTCCATCGTCATGCCTAGGCGTTCGCGCGGTTCAATGTCGGCAGCTTATGCTATTACCGTAGACTAGTCCGCGACGGACATATTCTGGGATAAGCTTATTTAGAAGACTATATCAGTCAAGGTGTCGCGCTCGTCAATGCGAGGAAGCCCGTCTTTAGGGGACCCACGATATGCGGGTAGCCTAAAGCTAAATTAGTACCTAGAGGCCGTCAAGAAGACGCCCTTTGGTCGTGGCAATGGCAACCGCAAGCGATATTAGGTACACTTGACCAGTTTCGGGCCCGTTTTTTTGCTGTGAAATACACTCTGTTTAAAGTTTTTCAACTTAGCTAATTGAAACTATGTCGGTTGCAATTAATTTAATCCCTTGTTTTCTTTTTGCAAAACGATTTGAGTCAATATGAATAATGACGTTTCCCCTAGCTTAAAAAACCATTATGCTATCCAAGTACTATTTTTTTTGGGAATGATTGTAGTCTGTTTGGATGTAATTAGTATAGACCTTGGGAATTTTAAATTAAAAATATCGTACGTTTGGTTTCCTCTTTATCTCATCCTCTTCGCTTATTTTTTTGATCTAAGAATGAGATTAGATAATGTTAAAATATCCGCTATTTTTATATTATCTTTTTTGCCATCAGTATTATTTTCAAGTAATCTTATAACCAGCGTAGCGTTTTATGCGGGAACATGCATTTGCCTAGTTATAATGTTTACTTTTTCTAAGATGGTGTATTTGGCCCCAGTCAAGATAATAAAATTACTATTTTTGTTTTATCGTTTCTCGGTGATGCTAACTGCCGCCATGGTAGTGATGCAAATTCAATATCGCGGTCATTTCTTGCTGTATGAGCCGTCTTATTATGCCGTGGCGTTGATTCCGTATTTTTGCATTACTTTTCATCGTGCATTTTTGTACGGTTTTAAAATTTCCATTATTGACTTGTTTTTTATTTTCTTGGCAATTTTTATATCTCAATCTGTATCCATGGTATTGTGGATTTTCATATGTTTTGTACTGACCTATATAAGTTTTGGTCGAGTACGTTTGATATATTTTGCATATTTTTGTGCCGCATTATTATTTTTTCTTCTCATTGCATATTTTTTTGATGCACGTACAAGAAAGATTATTGATGGATTATATGGTCTGTTTTCGAATCCGTCGAGTTCCTTGAATTTATTGGTTTTTGTGGTGGGAAATCGACTTCAAAGGGTATTGGTAGCATATCAAGCATTCACGGAAAGTCCCTTTTTTGGCGTGGGTTTGGGTACACTTAAGGCATATTCTTCCAGTAATTTCAATGCCAGTGATTTTATAATTAATGGAATTACTGCGGCCGATTTTATCGTTGAATCTACTGCGGCGAATGTCTTTGTCGAGGTTGGAGCTGAAGCCGGAATAATTGGGTTTATTGGTTTCATGTCTATTCTTTTCTTCATTCACCGGAAGAAAAATAATTATGTTGTTTTGGCACCCTTCAAGATAGCATTTTACGTAACCATGGCGGCGTTATTGATTGATTCAAGCTACTTACGTACTTATGTTTGGGCTTTGTACGGAATTATTTTAGGGCTGAGTGCTTTGGAGAAAGAAAGACTGCAGGACGGCCTGTTTTTTCGACCAAGTTAAGAGGATATTGATTTTTATTAAGTGTTGTAGATACTGGATGCTTATGAATAGGTGCAAATTTTGAATAATAATAGACTAGGTAATTTGGATGCTCTGAGAGGATTATGTGCTATTTTTGTTTTTTTCCAGCATGCGTTGCCATCGGAGTTTCTCGGAAGAGGATATTTTTCTGAGATGCCAAACTTCTATGTCGATCTGGGACGCATCGGCGTAGGCGCTTTTTTTCTTGTAAGTGGCTATGTGATACCGTTCAGCATCAAGAAAAATTCAACTTTGCAATCATTCTGGATTGGTCGTTTATTTAGATTATGGCCTGCATATATTGTTTCCATAATTTTTGCATTACTTTTTAACGTTGAAAATTCCTCCATGTTAGGATTTTTCTCCATCGCCTTGAATTTCACGATGTTGCAACAATTTTTTGGTGTGAAAAATGCTTTAGGCGTATATTGGACACTGCAAATAGAATTAATATTTTATTTTGTTATTTCCTTGATGTTCCTAACCAAGGTTATATTTGACTATAAAAAGGTGCGTGCGGCATTTTATATTTCATTGGTTTTTACATTGGTTTTTTCAGTTATAAGATTTATCTTTGAAATTAAACTTCCTGTGGCGCTACCCATTGCGCTATCTTTGATGTTCTTTGCTACTGACTTGCGTTTCTCAAGACTGAAATCTGAACCGATTTCTATTTTTAGAGCTTCCACTCTGATTATTGTGCTGATTGTTTCCTGCCACTTTTCTTACGGAGCAAATGTAGGATCTGATGATAATCCCTATAGATTCATATTGGCTTATTTTTTGGCAGTGTCTCTGTTTTTTTTCTTTGAGAAATGCCGCGAGGTTCCCCGCTATCTTGTGTTTTTTGGATCCATCAGCTATTCGTTTTATTTAATGCATCCGATTGTTTTAAGTTTTTTTCATAGCGAAAATTTAAATTTTTTTTCAATATTAATCGCTTTCTTATTTGTTGTTGGTGTTTCTACTCTTTCTTGGTGGTTTATAGAAAAACCTTTTCAAAGAATAGGTCGAAATATAAATAATGACATATTCGCGAGCCGTACACAAAAGTCTTGATGAATCTAATCGGGGGCCGTCGTGACGTGCACTAATTTGGAAGATAACGGCTGGCCAGGTCGTGGAGGATGCGCAAGCGGCTATATACGCGTTGCCAACGGCGTGCCAGTGAGCGTAGTGGTATGCGGCTGAAGGGCACGCAACGGTAGAGCTGCATTCCGCGCGTGATCATACCAAAGAGCATGGCCGCCGTTGCAGGCGGGAGAATGAAATCGCTGCCAGGCCACGCTTTTGATCAGTGCTACGGTACCGTCCGGCATTTTCGCCGAGCTTTACGGCGATGCCCGTCATGCACTGGCGGTGGTTCAGCGCAGTGAACTGCGGTTTTCTATTCGGCTGACTGCAGGAAAGGTTCTCGTCTGCCTGCTATACGCAGTCAGGTTGCAGGTACCGAGTAAATTCTTGGAACCCTCCCTAGTTAACGGGGACAGAGCCATATCTAATCGTATTTACTCATTGCAATGAAAGGACATCCGCATATATGGAACCTGATTTGCCGGGAGTTGTTCGCTATTGACCGCCGATGGGGGTTGGTGATCACCGACGATATAGGCTTCGGTGCAACCCAAATCAGCACTGGTGCTCAAGGTTGTTACCATGCTGCCAATAGCATTGCGTGCAACAATTTGGGAGTCTCCAATCGCATCGATATCTCGGAAATATTGGGTTGGAGCTTCGAGCATGGATGAGGCGATTGGTTCGTGGCTGGACAAAGAAAGCATATATAAAAATGCCTTATCTTTGTGACGTATCAAGTCAATTCCGTAGCTAATCATATCCTCATCACAGATTCCTGCAAATGGTCCTGGGCAAGTATTGAGTTGTTGCATGTCAGGTTGGAAGTATGCATTATCGATTCCCAAGTGCTTCCAGACAGTATCTCGGGCATAAAACATTTTTTGATAACCATGCACGCCAAAAACTTCATATCCTTTATTTTTCATGTATGTCGGTGCGCAGTTGTCAGCAACTGATGAAAAATTTGTGCTGGAGTCAAGTTTTATATATTGGGAACATAATTCGCGTATCTCGCCCTGCATGGTGGAACCATGGTAATCGGTAAAGCCGGAAGCAAGCACTTTGACACCATCCCGCTGCAGCCTTTTCTTAACTGATACCAAGCTGGCGTGGCTTTCGCCCCACGATTCCACAACCAACAAAACCATCTTTTGGGGCGTCTTTTCAGTACCTTTGATATGGTTTAAGAACGTCGGTTCGGTAGTCTTTCCCAAAAAAATCTTTTCATTAGAGATATCATCAGAAAACAATGTCTTTATTGCAAATGGCGATGGCGTGATGATGGTTTTTCGCAGGAATCCAGGTCCCACATCAAAAATCGACATGGCAGATTTTAAGACAAGCAAGACAATACCGATAATTAATGCAAATTTCCTGAATCCCAGGGAGCTTTTTCTATATATGTCGGAAAAAATAAAGAACGACATTACAGCAACAAATAAAAAACATGTAACCAATACTGGAGTGGGAGAATTTCCCATCACCGTAAAGAAATAGAAATTGTAGGCGTTCGGTCGGATATTCCAATTTGCCAGGATGGAAACCAAAAAGATAAAAAACCAGACAATCTTTATCAGCAAGGATAGCCAGGGCTTGAAACGTTTTTCTACATAAGGAAAAAACAGCGGTTCGATACATATGTACACCCTGCCGAATGCGAAACTCCAGATAATACTTGGTAGTAACATCCATAAAAAACAGCGGAAATATACAAATTTTTTAGATTGAAGAGAAAAAAATCGATCTTCTTGTAGTATGAAAGGTGAACTCATGAATTGAAAATACTAAAAAGGGGATTTTATTGGTGCGAGGGAAAAGTCTCGGAAAGCACCAAGAGGCGTGATTGTTTGACAATGTTTTTTTTGCGGCATTTATTGTAACACGCTTGTCATAAACTCCCTTTAGCATACCTACATTCAAAAACGGCGTATAGTCGTGTAAAAAAAAACGATGTATTTAGCCGTCATTTCGTGCAGTTCAGTGGCAGTGAGCTGGCGGTCTTGACGCAGTTCGTGTACTTGAATTGATGACTGTCGTTGGGAATGTGCCGGTACTGTGCTTGTCCGGAACTGCAGCGCAAAGTCAGCGTGCGGTGTTCGATAGCCTGGCACTCTGTTATCAGAGGCGGGATGCCAACGGCCCGAGCGGTTTGCGTGTCTGCGCGCTTGCTGCGATCATAGGTATTTAGCTGGCCGGTTGGCTCGTTTTCGATGCAGGGACTGCCTTTCGCGCCTTCGACGACGCTGTGGGTACTGCATACATCATTGCCGCGCCCGGTTTTATCGCGACTTCCGCCTTGAAGCCTGGGGGCGTCGCAGGATATCTTCTCGTCGAGTAAACGCCGCAGGTATTGACCCTACGCCTTTTTCTTCAATGGCTGGCACAGTTGCCGTCGCGGCAGCCATGGCCTGGGCGATCTTGTACATGGGTGATTTGTTCGCGAAAGCTGGCGGACGCCTTGGAGCAGGCGTATCGAGGATGTCGTACAGAGCGTGCACGACTGTCAGATTGACCGTTGACCTCGCCCAGGCTTTCCACTTCGAGGACGCTGCGGGTCGCCGAGCAATTCTTGCCCAGGTACAGCCAGTCGCGTACTTGATGGATGATGCTATTAGTACGCACCATCTTTCTTGAAGATGACTTTAACTGTTTTCAGCAGGATGACGATGTCATTGAATAACGACCAGTTCTTGACATACCAGGCATCCAGATAAACGCGCGTATCATAGCTGACGTCGTTCCTGCCGCTGACTTGCCACAGGCCAGTGACCCCGGGTTTCGCTTCCAGATAATAGTCTACCTGGGGGCCGTAACGCTCCAGTTCCGCATCGACAACGGGACGCGGCCCGACGAGGCTCATTTCGCCTTTCAGCACGTTCCATAGCTGCGGCAATTCATCGAGGCTGGTCCGACGCAGGAAGTGGCCGATCGAGGTGATGCGCGGGTCGTTCTTCAGTTTGAAATCACGGTCCCATTCGGCACGGGCTTCAGGATCGCGCTCCAGTAACTCCTTGAGCAAAACGTCGGCGTTCACGGCCATGGTGCGGAATTTGTAGCAGAGAAAATGCTTGCCATTCTGCCCCACGCGTTTGTGGCCGTAGAAGATGGGACGGCCAGATGCCATGACCTTGGCCGCGATCCACAGCAAGATGGGGGAGCCGACGATCAGCACGCAGATCGAGGCCGCCAGATCAAAGCAGCGCTTAATCAGTTGCAAGCCTGGCCGTGCCAGGTTGTTGCGCATGGTCAGCAGCAATACTTCATGTGCAAAGAAATGGTTGACCTCCATACCGTACAAGGGGAGCCCGCGTACGGCTGGCACAACTTGCATATTGGCAACGCAACGGCTGACTTGCTGGATCATGCTCTGATAAGTGTCGATACCGCCTTGTTCCAGGGCGACAACCGTATGCGGGTCGCCCAGCAACCTGAGCGTTTGTTCCGTGTTTTCACCTAGCTGAATGCAGGGCACGACTTGCTTGCTGCGGTTCACATAATGTTGTTCCAGGCGGTCTTGGCCTTCCGGTATCAGGAACGCAATCAGGCGATATCCCATCAACGCTTCCTCATCGAAGGCGCGCGCTGTTTGCAAGGCATTGTCACCCCATCCGATGATGACCATGGGGCGTATCCAGCCGCCAGCTTTCATCAGCAGGTATTTGACCATGCCGCGCAGCAGCAAGACACAGCATGGCACCAGCAGCCAGGTGGCCAACAGTGCCTCGCGCGAGGAGTCGCGCTTGTCGAGGAAGACCAGGGCAGCGTCGATCAGACCCATGACCATGGCGACCTTCAGGAGTTCCTTGATTTCATTCGAATAAGGACGGCGTTTGGCATGATGCCCCTTCAGTTTGAAGATAGCCACAGTAACCACGGATAGCAGACTGTAACTGAGCAGGCGTGAGCTATCCAGGCCAAAGCTGTTCAAGTCGCTGGCATCGAGCGTCCATTTTCCGGCAAACCAGAATGCCATGAACATGGCAAAGGCATCGGCAAAGGTGAGAAAATATTTCTCTGCCCTGCTGCTGCAATACCATTTCACTTCTTGTACAAAGATGCCTTCGATTGGTTTCATGATGACTTGCTAAACCTTATAAACTTCAGTGTAAATTCTTGCTGTGACGCATGCATGGTGATGACGTATTTGCGCTGTCAAACGCGGCCGTAGCGGTCTTCAAAGCGGACAATATCGTCTTCCCCAAGGTAGCTGCCCGATTGAATCTCAATCAATTCCAGCGGTAGCTTGCCCGGGTTGGCCAGGGAGTGGACCACGCCGAGGGGAATATACGTGGACTGGTTCTCGGTCAGCAAATATTCCTTGTCCCCATTGGTGATCTGCGCCGTGCCGGAGACCACGATCCAGTGCTCGGCGCGGTGGTGATGCATTTGCAATGACAGCTTGGCGCCAGGCTTGACAGTGATCCGCTTGACTTGGAAGCGCTCGCCATTGCCGATGGAATCATAGGAGCCCCACGGACGGAAAACTTCACGGTGCATGGTGGCCTCGGGGCGCTCCCTGGCGACCAGTTGCGCAACCAAGGTTTTTGTTTGTTGTGCCTGGTCCGCATCCATGACCAGCACGGCATCGGCCGTTTCCACGATCACGGTATTGCGCATGCCGATGGCGGTGACCAGGCGGCTAGTGCTGTGTACCAGGCAATCGTTGCAATCCTGAATCAGCACATCGCCATGGGCGCTATTGCTATCGGCATCTTTTTCCGCCACGTCGAGTACGGCTTTCCAGGAGCCAATATCATTCCAGCCCGCATCGAGGGCGATGGTCGAGGCATGGCTGGTGCGTTCCATGACCGCATAGTCGACGGCGATATCGGGGCTGGCAGCGTAGGCATCCTTGTCCAGGCGAATGAAGTCGAGGTCGCTCTTTGCGACAATGATGGCAGCGCGGCAAGCCGCCAGGACGGCGGGCTGAAAGCGTTCCAGCTCTTCCAGGTAGCGGCTGGCGCGGAACAGGAACATGCCGCTGTTCCAGAAGTAATCACCGTTGGCGATATATTGCTCCGCAAGCGCCAGGGCCGGCTTTTCCACGAATTCAAGTACGCGTTGGACTTGTCCGTTTGCAGCGCCCTCGGCGCGAATATAGCCGTATCCTGTTTCTGGACCCGTTGGCGTGATGCCGAAAGTCAGCAAATTACCTGCCTCTGCAGCAGTACGCGCCAGCGCGATGGTCCGATGGAACGCCGGGGTATCCAGAATGACGTGGTCCGATGGCAGCACCAGCAGGAGCGGATCTTCGCCATTTTCCATTGCATGCAAGGCGGCCGAGGCGATCGCCGGTGCCGTATTGCGGCGCATGGGTTCGAGTAACAGGCGGCTATGTTCCAGGCCGATCTCACGCACTTGCTCCGCGACAATGAAGCGCGAGGATTCGTTGCATACCAGCAGTGCTGGCGACGCGTTGTCGATGTCTGCCAGGCGCTGCAGCGTTTGTTGCAGCATGCTGCCTTGGGTCGACAAGCGCAGAAACTGCTTTGGGAACGCATCGCGCGAAAGCGGCCATAAACGTGTGCCGGAACCACCACAAAGAATTACCGGTAGGAGGGGAATAGTCATCTATGCTTCAATGTAAATGTAATTATTGCCAATGGGGGCAATATTCTAATGAATTACAGGGATCTCTGTCTTTTCTCCCGACGCTATTGGGTCTGGGAGGCAGGTAGTTCAGCTCATCCTGTATTGTAGTTTGCTACCCCGGTATTCCTGCTTAGCACACAACGTTTTCAAGCAAAAAAGCAACAAAGACGCATAGGGCACTGATACTGAGAATGAGCACGGCTCCTGCTGCGCAATCCTTGGCGATCTTGATACTGGGATGGAGGGCCGGGTGGAGGTGATCAATCAAATTTTCGAGGGCGGTGTTGAAGAGTTCCGCAGCGAGGACCATGCCACAGTTAAGCAATAACAACGCCCACCAGATCATCGCTGGCCGGTAGCAGGCAAGTACAAGCAATACCAGGAGGGCGGCAAGGCATTGCAGCCGGAAGCTCGATTCCATGCGGAAGGCGGCACTCAAGCCTTGCAGGGCAAATCCCATGCGTTTATGGAAAGGCTGGTTTTTCATTGGCTATGCATGATTGGTCAGGGCGTTTCATATTCCTGACGGCCGGTGCGCTTCAGCGCGCGCATTATTGAAGAAAAATAAAAAGCCCGTTTTCAAGAAATGAAAAAGGGCTTTTAGCGAGGAAGTGGCGCTGCGTATGACAAGGCCAGCTTCTCGGGGGACCAGGCCAGCGTGTCGAGGTTTGACGTCAATCCGCAGGCTTGGTCTTGTCTGTTTCAGCCAGAGGCGTCGACAGATTACTTGGCGTGGCTTGAGGGCGTGTGCGCGGTGGTCGAATCCGAGCTAGCAGCACCAGCCACAACGGCAACTGCTGCGCCGATTGCGATCAGGGCGCTCGTGCTCAGGCCGGCAACAGTGCCGCCGACGGCAGCGCCGGTAGCGCCAGCAGCTGGTGCAGCTGCTGCTGGTGCAGGAGCTGGTGCCGATTGAGCCATGGCTTGTGCGGAAGCGAAGCACAGGATTGCCGAAGCGATCAGAATTTTCTTCATGGGATATCCTTTTAGGTTGAACAGCGGGAATGCTAAACTGTCACGCGATTGTAGCAACATTTCTCCAGCTAGTCTGTGCCACACAGTTCACGGTAACAATAATTTATTCTATTTTAGCGGTATACCAAACTATTCATCGTGTCCGGCCGCCCGCATTGTTGTGCTATATCAACAAAAACGACATCGTACCGATGTGACTTTATTTGTCTTTTTTATAAACTATCGCGAGAATTGGCGGAAAATTCGAAAGCGACCCGCAAGTTTGCCAAGTCCTTGCCATCCCGCGTAAAATGCAGGCTTCGCGGGTGTAGCTCAATGGTAGAGCAGAAGCTTCCCAAGCTTACGACGAGGGTTCGATTCCCTTCACCCGCTCCATTTTTCGCTGGCGCCTGGCTTGATGCGGCGCAGCCACTTATTTCTCCATTCCCATGTCTTCTGATACCCCAGCAAACGGCCCGGCGCGGCCGATGATGTACGATCCGACCGAACACCGCATCCGCAGTTTCGTGACCCGCGCGGGACGACTTTCCGTGGCGCAGGCGCGCGCGCTCGAGACCCTTGGGCCGCAGTTCCTGCTGCCTTTCGCCAAGGAATCGATGGATTTCGAGCAGGTGTTCGGCCGCAAGGCGCCTGTCATCCTGGAAATCGGCTTCGGCATGGGCGCGACGACGGCGCATATCGCCAAAGCCATGCCGGAGAAGGATTTTATTGGCGTCGAAGTGCATACGCCCGGTGTCGGCAGCCTGTTGAAGCTGATCGGCGAAGAGTCGCTGACGAATCTGCGCCTGCTGCAGCACGATGCGGTGGAAGTGCTGACGCACATGATTCCCGCCAATTCGCTGGCTGGTATCCACGTTTTTTTCCCTGATCCATGGCACAAGGCGCGCCATAACAAGCGCCGCCTGATACAGTCGCCGTTCGTCAAGCAGTTGACCGAGCGCCTGGCGCCGGGCGGCTATCTGCATTGCGCCACCGACTGGGAAGATTACGCGGTGCAAATGCTGGACGTGCTGGGCGCCGAGCCGCAACTGCGCAATAGCGCTGAGGGCTACGCGCCGCAACCGGCGTATCGTCCGCTGACCAAATTTGAAAACCGTGGCTTGAAGCTGGGCCATGGCGTGTGGGATCTGGTGTTCATCAAGAAATAACCTGGCGGTTTGCCCACCTGTGCCGTTTGCACGAGAACAAGCCTGCCGCGGCGACGCCGCAGGCTTTTTTAATGCGCGCGCTATGGTGCGCTGGCTAGGCAAGGCGGGTGAATTACGGTAGTCTTATCTTTTTTGCATTGGTTGATATTATGTCCAAGAAAATACTCGTGACGGGCGCATCCGGTTTCATCGGTTCGCATACGTGTGTGGAATTGCTCGCTGCCGGCTTTGATGTCGTCGCGGTGGATAATCTGTGCAACAGCGCGCGCGAAGCGATGGCGCGCGTGGAGTGCATTGCCGGTAAAAGCGTGCCCTTCTATGAAGCGGACGTGCGCGACCGCGTGGCCATGGCCGCCATCCTGCGCGAGCACGCCATCGATGCCGTGATCCATTTCGCCGGCTTGAAGGCGGTGGGTGAATCCGTGGCGCAGCCGCTGATGTATATGGATAATAATGTGTCGGGTACCGTGGCCCTGCTGGAAGTGCTGGCGGCGGCGAACGTGAAGCGTTTTGTCTTCAGCTCGTCGGCCACCGTGTATGGCGATCCGGACGCCTTGCCGATCCTGGAATCGTCGCGCCTGTCCGTGACCAACCCGTATGGCCGCTCGAAGCTGATGGTCGAGCAGATCCTGGGGGATCTCGTGCATGCTGATGCTCAATGGCAGGTCGGCGTGCTGCGCTACTTTAATCCGGTCGGCGCGCATGCCAGCGGCTTGATCGGTGAAGATCCGGCCGGCATCCCGAACAACCTGATGCCCTTCATCGCCCAGGTGGCCGTGGGCCGCCGCGAGCGCCTGGCCGTGTTCGGCAACGACTACGCTACGCCGGATGGCACGGGCGTGCGCGACTACATTCACGTGGTCGACCTGGCGCTGGGTCATGTGGCCGCGCTGAACCGCCTGTTTGCCACCGAGGGCGGCTTTACCGTCAACCTGGGTACGGGCCACGGTTACAGCGTGCTCGACACCGTGCGCGCCTTCGAAGCGGCCAGCGGCCGCAAGGTGCCGTACGACATCGTGCCGCGCCGCCCCGGCGACATCGCCAGCTGCTACGCCTCGGCCGACAAGGCAAAGGAATTGCTGGGCTGGCAAGCACAGAAAAACATCGACGACATGTGCCGTGACCACTGGCGCTGGCAGCACCAGAATCCGCAAGGCTACGCAGCTTGACGCAAATCGAGCACCCATAAAAAATCCCGCTCACACGCAAGTGTGGCGGGATTTTTTAAGAGTGCCAGCAACCCAATGGCGCCTGAAAAATGTCTGGGGCTAGGCGCAAAGCCGAAGACAGTACGCTAGTACGGCTAGGCGAAGCAACAACGCCCCAGGCATTTTCTCAGGCAGCCATTATGGATACAAGCCGCGCACTTCGCGAGCTTGCAGCACGCGCGTGCATGCCAGGATGAAGGTGGCCGTGCGCATCGACACTTTCTTCTCTTGCGACACTTGCCATACCGAGTCGAACGCTTCGCGCATGATGCGGGTCAGGCGGCTGTTGATTTCTTCTTCCGTCCAGAAGAAGCTCGAGAAGTTCTGCGCCCACTCGAAGTAGCTGACGGTCACGCCGCCGGCGTTGGCCAGCACGTCCGGCACGATCAAGACACCACGGTCGGTCAGGATATCGTCCGCTGCCGGCAGGGTCGGGCCATTGGCGCCTTCCAGGATGATCTTGGCGCGGATGACTTGTGCGCGTTCAGCCGTGATTTGCTGTTCCAGCGCGGCCGGGATCAGGATGTCGCAATCGATGCCCCAGAAATCTTCGCGTGGCACGAATGCCTCGGCGCCCGGGAAGCCTTCGACGCTGCCCACTTCGGCCACGTGTGCCAGCAATTGCGGGATGTTCAAGCCGCCGGCATGCACGACGGTGGTCTTGTGGTCTTGTACCGCGACCACTTTCGAGCCGGCTTCAGCGAACATGCGTGCAGCGACGCCGCCCACGTTGCCGAAACCTTGCACGATGACTTTCGCGCCTTCGAGCGACATGCCGACCTTGGCGGCCGCATCGCAACCGACGACGAACACGCCGCGGCCCGTCGCGTCGCGGCGACCCAGGCTGCCGCCCAGCGAAATTGGTTTACCCGTCACCACGCCGGTCGACATATTGCCGCCGATCATCGCGTAGCTGTCCATCATCCACGCCATGACTTGCTCATTCGTGTTGACGTCCGGCGCCGGGATATCCTTGTTCGGTCCGATGATCATGCTGATCTCGCTCGTGTAGCGGCGGGTCAGGCGTTGCAGTTCGTTGCGCGACAGGGTCTTCGGATCGACACGGATACCGCCCTTGGCGCCGCCGTATGGCACGTTGACCGCTGCATTCTTGACCGTCATCCAGGCCGACAGGGCCATCACTTCCGACAGGGTCACGTCCTGGTGGAAGCGCACGCCGCCCTTGCCCGGACCGCGCGACAGATTGTGCTGCACGCGGTAGCCTTCGTAGTGGGCAATGGTGCCGTCATCGCGCTCGATAGGCACGTCGACCGTCAGGATGCGCTTTGGACGCTTCAGCGTTTCCACCCAGCGCGACAGGTTGCCCAGGTACGGCGTAACGCGGTCGATCTGCTCGAGGTAGACGCCCCATGGGCCCAGGTCTTCAGGATTGAGGTAGGAAGGAAGTGCGTGCTTGCTGGTCATGCTTGATAAGCTCCTGGACAATACGAATACGTTAGAGGCACAGCCGAGATGCAGCTGCGCGCAGCGGAACCGCATCGTAGGCGATAGCCTCATGCCCGGGCCAATGCTTTGTGCGCATCCGGTTATGCATTTCTTGCATAGTTGTATTGCCAGGATTGCCAGTCAGGATCGGGCAGCCTCGGTGGCGCGCTTGCGGCGCTTGCTGGCGCGCGCCTTGCCTTCCTGCGCCTGCACCAGGTACTGCCACAGGCTTTCGACGATCTGCTTGCCAGGGCGCAGGCTCGATGGGCGCTCGCGATATAAACGGATTTCCAGCTCGATTTCCCAGCCTGGCGCACCGCCGTCGGCGCGTGCCAGATGCTTGTATTTGACGTCGCGCATGACGGCCGATTCGGGCAGGAAGGCGATGCCGCGTCCCTCCAGCGCCATCATTTTGAGGCCTTCGGCCATGTCCGTTTCGTAGCAGGTTTCCAGGAACAGCGGTGCCTTGGCGTCGGCCAGCAGCAGTTCCACCATGCGTCCCAGGTAGGCATTGCTGGTGTAGGAAAGGAAGGGCAGCGGCTCTTTGGCGCTGCCGGGCAGGACGAAGTCCGGCACCTTGTCCTGGCCGCAGCGCGCATACGCGCGCAGGGTTTCGCGGCCCATCACCAGCATGTCGTAGCGGCCCGGGTCCAGCTGCACCGGCTGGCGCGGATGGTGGTAGCACAGCAGCAAATCGCAGCCGCCGTCGACCAGCTGCAGCACGGCGTCGTGCACGTTCAGCGCCATCAGGCGGCTGTTGATCGGCGCAAAACCTTCTTCCAGCGCCGTCAGCCACTTCGGCATGAAGGTCAGCGACAGGGTATGCGGCACGGCGAAGTCGACGCTCGTTTGCGTGGCCGCGCGCTTGCCGCGCAACAGGGCGCGCACGCCGTTGATTTGTCCCAGCATTTCCAGCGCCTGTTCGTAGAACACGGCGCCGGCCGGCGTCAAGCGCGTGGGGTAGGACGTGCGGTCGACCAGGTCGATGCCGAGCCAGTTTTCCAGCGACTGGATGCGCCGCGAGAAGGCTGGCTGGGTGACGTGGCGCAGGGCCGCGGAACGGCTGAAATTATGCGTTTCAGCGAGCGAGATGAAGTCTTCCAGCCATTTGGTTTCCATCGTGGCAGCGTTCTCTTATCAAGGGCAGGGGCAAGGTGAAGTGCTCAGGGCGTCTCGGGCGATGCCGCCGGCTGGTACAGCGCGGCGGGCAGGCCGAAGAAAGACGGCGGGCCCAGGGTGGTGCCATCGAGCGAGCCGCCCGCGTTCAGGGCCTTGTTGATGGCCGCCAGCAGGGAGCTGCGGTCGGCCAGGTTTTGTATCAGCGCGCGCGGGCCGTTGTGGAAAGTGTGCTGGGCGATGTCCGCAGCGACGACAAAGATCGGCTCGCGGCGCAAGGGGAACTCCACCCATTCGCCGTCGTCGTCCTGCGCGCAGAACGTATCGGGAAGGGTCATGTTTTCGGCGCCGGGAAGGTGCGACGCCAGCACCAGGCCGAAGGCTTCCGGCACCACGTCGGCCAGGCGGCGCACGGTGAGGTCGTTCTGCACCAGTAAACGTACTTGCGCTTCCACCGCGTCTTCGGCGTCGGGCTGGGCGCCGAGGATTTTCACGGCCTGGTAAATCAGGTCCGGCGAGAGCGCTTCCATCAAATCTTCCATCAAATCATCTCCAGAATCATGGCGACGATTTCTTCGCCGTACGAGGCCAGTTTTTTCTCGCCCACGCCGCTTACGCCACGCATCTGTTCCAGCGAGGTAGGCTTGGCCTTGGCGATTTCGCGCAGGGTGGCGTCGACAAAAATCACGTAGGCGGGCACGTTGTGCGTGCGCGCCGTTTCCACGCGCCACCAGCGCAGCTTGTCGAAGATCGCCTGCTCGCTGGTGGACAGATCCGTCTCGACATAGCCCTTCGCCACGCTGGTGCTGCGCTTGCTGGTTTTCACCGGTTTCTGGTACTGGCGCAGCTGCACTTTCTGGCCGCCCTTGAGCACGGGGCGCGAAGCGTCCGTCAGTTTCAGCGAGCTGTATTGTTCATGGTCGACCGAGACGAGACCCAGCGCGATGGCCTGGCGCAGGATCGACTTCCATTCCGCTTCGCCCAGATCCGAGCCGATGCCAAACACCGACAGCGAATCGTGGTGCCAGGTCTTGATGCGTTCCGATTCCACGCCGCGCAGCACGTCGATCACGTGGCCGCCGGCGAAGCGCTGGTCGACGCGGTAGATGGCCGACAGCAGTTTTTGCACGGGCACGGTGCCGTCGAAGGACACGGGCGGCACTAAACAGGTATCGCAATTGCCGCACGGCGAAGCCGGTTCGCCGAAGTATTCGAGCAGGCGCATGCGGCGGCAGCTGAGCGTTTCGCACAGGCCCAACATGGCGTCGAGTTTGACGCCCAGCACGCGCTTGAAAGTGTCGTCCGCTTCCGATTCATCGATCATGCGCCGCTGCAGCACCACGTCCTGCAAACCGTACGCCATCCAGGCGTTGGCGGCCATGCCGTCGCGGCCCGCGCGCCCCGTTTCCTGGTAATAGCCCTCGATGCTTTTCGGCAGATCCAGATGCGCGACGAAGCGCACGTCGGGCTTGTCGATGCCCATGCCGAAGGCGATGGTGGCGACCATGACGATGTTTTCTTCGCGCAGGAAGCGCGCCTGGTTGGCGCTGCGCTTGGCGTACTCCATGCCGGCGTGATACGGCAGGGCGCGGATGCCGCTCTGGTTCAGAAATTCCGCCGTCTCTTCGACCTTTTTGCGTGACAGGCAATAGACGATGCCGCAGTCGCCCGTGTGTTCCGTGTTGATGAAGTCGAGCAGCTGCTTGCGGCCATTCGCCTTTTCCACGATCTGGTAGCGGATGTTCGGGCGGTCGAAGGACGAGACGAACTGGCGCGCGTCTTCCAGCTGCAAACGCAGGGCGATTTCGGCACGCGTCTGCGGGTCGGCCGTGGCCGTGAGCGCGATGCGCGGCACGTCCGGGAACTGCTCGTGCAGCACCGACAGCTTGATGTATTCGGGACGGAAGTCGTGACCCCACTGGGCCACGCAGTGCGCCTCGTCGATGGCGAACAGGGAGATTTTCGAGGCCTGGAACAGGTCCAGGCAGCGCTGCGTCATCAGGCGCTCGGGCGCCACGTAGACGACGTCGATGCCGCCCGTGCGCACCAGGCGCTCGATGCGGCTCGCTTCTTCGTAGGTTTGCGTGGAATTGAGGAAGGCGGCGCGCACGCCGACTTCGGCCAAAGCGTCCACCTGGTCCTGCATCAGCGCGATCAATGGCGAGACGACGACGCCAACACCGTCGCGCAGCAGCGCGGGAATCTGATAGCACAGCGACTTGCCGCCGCCCGTGGGCATCAGCACCAGCGCGTCGCCGCCATGGCTGACGTGGTCGACGATGTCGGCTTGCTGGCCGCGGAAGGCCGGGTAGCCGAAAACGGTTTGCAGCAGGTGCAGCGCGCGCTGGTTAAGATCTTGATTCATAGTGCCTTATTCTGCCCAAACAACCCAGCCGTAGTGGGCGCTGGCCAACACCAGCAAGCCGAACACAATGCGGTACCAGGCAAAAAACGTGAAGTCGTGCGAACTGATATAGCGCAGCAGCCAGCGCACGCACAGGAAGGCGGAGATGAAGGCGGACACGGTGCCCAGGCCAAACAGGGGCACGTCGGTGGCCGACAGGATGTCGCGCGCTTTGTACAGTGAGTAGAAGGTGGCCGCCAGCAGGGTCGGGATGGCCAGGAAGAACGAGAATTCGGTGGCCGTCTTGCGTGACAGGCCCAGCAGCATGCCGCCGATGATGGTCGAGCCGGAGCGGCTGGTGCCGGGGATCAGCGCGAACGCCTGCGCGCAGCCCACTTTCAGGGCGTCGAACGGCGTCATTTCATCGACCGAGTTGACGCGCACGGTGACGGGATTGGTGCGCGCGCGGCGCTCCACCAGCAAGATCACGATGCCGCCGATGATGAAGGCCATGGCCACCGGTACTGGCTTGAACAGCGCATGCTTGATCATCTTGCCGATGGCCAGGCCGATGATGGCCAGGGGCAGGAAGGCGATGGCCACGTTCAGCACGAACTTGCGCGATTTGGCTTCGCTGCCGAAGGTGGTCAGCACGCTGCCGATGCGCTGGCGGTATTCCCAGCACACGGCCAGGATGGCGCCGGCCTGGATGGCGATCTCGAAGACATCCATGACTTCTTTCGAGACATCCTTGGTAAAGTCGAGCAGGCTGCCGGCCAGGATCAGGTGACCCGTGGACGAAATCGGCAAGAATTCGGTAAAACCTTCGACCAGCCCCATGATGATGGCTTTTAACGCAAGAATGAGATCCATAGGTATAAACGGGTATAAGTGGCAGGATGGGGTGAGTGTGCGGCGCCCGCAATGTGCGCGGGGTCGAAGCTTACCATGCCGCAGGCCCGCGGACCTTATTTGGGCGCAGTTGGGCGGCGCTTTTTTAGCGCCGTCCGCCAGGCGGGGGGAGGCTTCAGGAAGCCTGTTTTGCCGGCGCCACCAGGCGCGCGCTGGCCGCGACCAGCAGCAGGGCGGCGCCCAGCATGGCGAAAGCGATATTCAGGCTGGTGGCGTGGGCGACGAAGCCGATCACGGCCGGGCCGGCCAGGATGCCCGCGTAGCCGATGGTGGTGATGGCCGCCACGGCCAGGCTGGCTGGCATGGCATGCTGATTGCCCGCCGCCGTAAACAGGATGGGCACGATGTTCGCCGCGCCCAGGCCGATCAGCACGAAGCCGAGCATGGCCAGGCTGGCGTGCGGCGCCATGACGGCCAGGAAGAAGCCTGCCGCTGCACACAGGCCGCCAAAAGTAAGCACCCGCTTGCCGCCAAAGCGGCTGACCACCTTGTCGCCTGTAAATCGACCGACCGTCATGGCGATGGCGAAGGCGGCGTAGCCGAGACCGCCCTTGGCTTCTTCCACGCCGCGCGTGGTGGTGAGGAACAGGGCGCTCCAGTCGAGGATGGCGCCTTCGGCCAGGAAGACGATAAAGCACAGCAAGCCGATGAAAATGACGGCGCCATGCGGCATGACGAACAGCGGCGTCTTTTCGCCGGAGGCGGACGCCGTCGGCAGCAGATGGCCTTGCGCCGCGCCCAGCACGCCGCACAGCAGCAGCATCATCACCACGCAGGACCAGGCCGGCGTCAGGCCTAGCCACAGCAGCAGGGCCATGCAGGCCGCGCCGGCGAAGCCGCCCACGCTGAACAGGGCGTGAAAGCCCGACATCATGGCGCCGCCGTTGGCTTTTTCGATGATCACGGCCTGGATATTGATGGCCACGTCGAAGGTGCCCATGGCCGCGCCAAACACCAGCAGCACCAGGCCCAGTTGCAGCGGCGTGGCGGCCAGCGCCAGGCCGGGCAGGATGGCGGTCAGCAGCAGGCCGGCGCCAGCGATGACCTTGCGGCAGCCGAAGCGTGCCGTGAGCATGCCCGTAAACGGCATCGCGCACAGCGAGCCGGCGCCCAGGCAGAGCAGCAAAATACCGAGAGTGGCTTCATCGAGGCCCAGGCGCGACTTGGCGTAGGGGACCAGCGGTGCCCAGGCGGCCATGCCGAGGCCGGCGGCGAAGAAGACCAGGCGCGTGGCGCGTTGTTGCAGGGTGCCGGTGAGATGCATGATGGAACTTTTCAAAGGTCGGGGTGGATAAAATCAGGCGCGGGCGCGCAGCACTTGCACGCCCAGCCGTTCAAAGGCGGCCACGTGGGCGGCGTCGGCATCGGCTTCCAGCACCAGGTGCTGCAGCAAGCCCGTGGCCAGCACGCCGAACGGTGCGGCCGTGCCCAGCTTGTCGCTGGTGACGGCCACCACCACCGCCTTGCTGGCGCCGGCGATGCTGCGCTTGAACTCGGCTTCATCGTAGTTGAAGGCCGTCACGCCCGCGTCCGCATCGGCGCCGCAAGCGCCGAGGAAACACAGGTCGGGATGCATGCGCTCGACGGTGCGCAAGGCTTGCGGACCCAGGCTGGCGCCGGCGCGGCGGTCGACCCGGCCGCCAGCCATGATCAGCTCGATTTCCGGGCGTTCCATGAGCGCCATGGCAATGGCTGGTGCGTTGGTGATGACAGTGAGCGCCAACTCTGGCAAGGCGCTGGCGATGGCCAGGTTAGTCGAGCCCGCATCGAGAAACAGCACCTGGCCCGCGCGCACGAGCGAGACGGCGGCCTGCGCCAGGCGCGCCTTGCGTTCCGGCGCTTCCTGTTTGCGCTGCGTCAAGGTACCGCCGTCGGGCGCCAGCGGCAGGGCGCCGCCGTACACGCGCTGGCACAGGCCGGCCGCCGCCATCTCGCGCAGATCGCGCCGTATCGTATCTTCGGACACGTCGAGCTGGCGCGCCAGATCGAGCGCCAGCACCCTGCCGTCGGCATGCAATTGTTGCTGGATCAGCGCGTGGCGTTGTTTAAGGAGCAGGGTGGCGGACATCGGTATATGTTTGAAACGTGCAGGAATGTGCATGAATATACGCAAACGTGCAGATGGAGTCAAGCGTACGCTATGCTTCCGTCAAATATGGCCGAAAAAATATAAACTCTGTTAGTGTTGTGAAAAATGGAATGAAATAAGGAAAGCCATGTTTTCAGTTACTTCTTTCAAGGCAAGCTTGCCAGGCCGCGCCCTGCGCCGCAGTGGATGGTTGATCCTGGGCATGATGATCGTGTTGAACGCGCTGCATTACTTGCGCAATGGCACGCTGGGCTGGAGCGATGCACGCGATTCCGTGTTCCTGCTGTTAATCTATTTCGGGATTGCCACATTGCTGGAATACAAGCGCCAGCGCGACGCCGAGGAAGCGGAGGACGCGCGCTGAGCACGGGGCAGGCAGGGACGCCGTTCGTCGCGCCGCTCAGGGCGCCGTCAGCCGTTCCAGCTCGGCCAGCCAGTGCACCGCGTGTTCGCGGCTGTCGCCGCACATCTCTGCCGATGGCTGCAAGCCGCCGCAAAAGGCGGGCCGCTGCGGCTGGCCAAAGATCTTGCAGCGGTTGTCGTCAGCCAGCTGTATGCAGCGCACGCCCGCCGGTTTTCCATCCGGCATGCCGGGAATCGGGCTGGTGATGGACGGTGCGGTGCAGCAGGCGCCGCACGAGGGACGGCATGCCAGGGTGGCGGATGGTGACATGGGATTTCAGACGGGCGGGTGAGGAGCCGACAGTATAGCAAGCCGGCTCCCATGCGTCGCCAGGGCGTGCTTAGCGCACGATGCTGACGCGCTTGCCCGACAACGTGCGGCGGGCCGGATCGCCATGCACGGTGATGCGACCGGAACCGCTGGCGCGGGCGTTGACTTCACTCTGGACGGTGACGTCGATGTCGCCGGAACCGTTGCTCGCCAGATAGGCAACGTCGCTGCGCAGGGCCGCCAGGTTGACATCGCCCGAGCCATTCACGTTGGCGTCGAGGCGCTGCACGGCGCCGCTGGCGCTGATGCTGCCCGAGCCGTTGACGGCCACGTTGATGCGCTCGCCGCGCACGCTGCCCAGCTGGATGCTGCCCGAGCCGTTTTGCGCCGCGTCCGTATTGCCGCTGGCAAGGGCCGCCGCGTTGATGCTGCCCGAGCCACCGTTGCTCACGCCGAAGCGGCCCACCGTGCCCGACAGTTCGCTCTTCATCGAACCGCGCTGCTCCAGGCTGAAATCATCGCCATTGAGGCCGCTGACCACCAGACGGCCCGAGCCGGAAATATTGATCTTCTTCAATTGCGGCGTCGTATAGATGACGTGGATGCCATTGCTGCTGCGAATGTTCGTATCGCTCCAGAGGCGCAGGGTATTGCCGTTCACATCGCTATGGATCAGCGGTTGCAGATTGCTGTCCGCCTCGATCACCAGCGATGCCGTCGGGCCGACGCGCACGTCGATCTTGATGTCGATGCGCTTCATGTTGTCAATGTCGAGCGCGCTGATGTTGCTGACCTGGCGCACCTCGCGGCTCACTTGCCCGCTGCCCTGGATGGCATTGCCGCTTGAATCGGCATAGCGCACTTCGCCATCGTTGGGGTTGATGACGATGGCGCAACCGCCAAGGGCAACGGCACAGCACAGGGCCAGCAAGGTACGCATGGTGTTTCCTTTATGATTGTTTTAGTTCAGGACAAGAAAAAAGCCGGCTGCCGCGCCGCGGCTGCCGTGCTGTCGATGAGAAGATAGCAAGGCGATACCTTGGCTTGCAGGGAAATGCGATGAACTGCGCAAAATGGGGGCTGAAACGCATTCTGCTTCACCCGGCGCCGCAGGTCCGGCGCCAGAGGGCGGTGCCGACAACGCCGGCACGGAGGGTACAATGCCTGTGTTCGGGATGCCGGGCGATGCCCCGCGCTTGACCTTGACGGTAGACCGGTCTACCATTAATGACTCAAAAGTAAGTTACTTGGAAAGATACATGCAAGCCCCGATTGATACCAAGCCCCGCTGGGAGCGGCGCAAGGATGCCCGCCCGCAGGAATTGCTCGCCGCCGCCCTCGACCTGTTTGTCGAACGGGGCTTCGCATCGACGCGCCTGGAGGATGTGGCCAAACGGGCCGGTGTGTCGAAAGGCACCCTGTACCTGTACTTTGAGAACAAGCAAGAGCTGTTCAAGGCCGTGGTGCGCGACAATATCGTGCATTCCATCGGCGAGGCGGAAAACAGCATGGCCGCCTCGGACAGCAGCAGCGCCGAGTTGTTGCGCAGCATGATGATGCAATGGTGGGAAGAGTTTGGCGCCACCAAGCTGGCCGGTTTGACCAAGCTGATGCTGGCTGAAGCGAACAATTTCCCGGAACTGGCGCAGTTTTACAACGAAGAGGTGGTCGCGCGCGGCAATGCGCTGATCGCCACCCTGCTCGAACGGGGCATGCAGCGCGGCGAATTCCGCCAGGTCGATCCCGTGCTGGTCAGCACCATCCTCAGCGCGCCCGTCACCATGCTGATGATGTGGACGCACTCTTTCCTGCCGTGCGAGGTAAAGAACATCGATCCCGTCGCCTATATGGATGCCTTTATCGACATGAGCTTGCGCAGTCTGCAGGTGGAGGCGCCCGGGAAAAGTTGACATGCGGCGCTTGCCTCTACCGTTCAGTTGCCCCTATCCAAGGTTCGCCCCCTCAAATCTGCAGATCGTCGCAAATTTCCTCCATTCCCCGTCTTTATGGTTAACATGTGCTTTCAGCCAGTTCAACGATAAAATGGCGGATTATTACTTCACTTACCGAGTCCAAAGATGAATATCGAACAAGCCCGCTTCAATATGATCGAACAGCAGATCCGTCCATGGGACGTACTGGATATCGACGTATTGGAGCTGTTGAACGTGGTCAAGCGTGAAGATTTCGTGCCGGCCGCCTATAAAAACCTGGCCTTCGTCGATACCGAAATTCCACTGGGCGGCGGCGAATGCATGTTGACGCCGAAGCTGGAAGCGCGCATTTTGCAAGACGTAGCCGTCAAAAAGCATGAAAATGTGCTGGAAATCGGCACCGGCAGCGGCTACATGGCCGCTTTGCTGGCGCACAAGGCGCGTCATGTGACGAGCGTGGAAATCGTTCCCCAATTGAAAACCCTGGCCGAGCAGACCCTGGCCGCCAACGGCGTGACGAACGTCACCGTGGAACTGGGCGACGGCGCCCAGGGCTGGAGCAAGGGCGCACCGTATGACGTGATCGTCGTGTCCGGCGCCCTGGCCGTGTTGCCGGAAGCACTGTTGCAACAAGTGAAAGTCGGCGGCCGCATCCTGGCCATCATCGGCGAAGCGCCGATCATGTCGGCGCACCTGATTACGCGCAGCTCGGACAAGGCTTACGACACGCGCAAGCTGTTTGAAACCAATGTCACGCCGCTGCAAGCCGTGGCACCGTCGCATTTCCAGTTCTGAGGCGACCGATTCGATGGAGCATTTGAGTGCACCGCAGCTGGCCGCCTGGCTGGCTGACCCTTCCCGCCCGCGTCCGCTGTTGCTGGATGTGCGGGAACAGTGGGAGTTCGACCTGTGCCACCTCGACGGGGCCACCCTGATGCAGATGAATTCGATTCCTGCGCGCATCGATGACCTCGATGAAGACGCCGAGATCGTTTGCATCTGCCATCACGGCATGCGCAGCATGCAAGTGGCGGCCTTCCTGGAGCGCAATGGTTTTGGCAAGATCAGTAATTTGACGGGCGGCGTGCATGCCTGGGCGCTGCAAGTCGACAGCGCGATGCCTACATACTAAGTTATTTGCAGTAGATGCACCCAGGCATGTTTTCCCGCATGCCTGCGGAGGCCTGTACCCCGCTCACCCGGCGGGCGCAAGGCAAGCGGTAGCAGATTTTTGATTCCATCAACTTTTGACGACTCCAACGGAGAAATGCAATGCGGAAACCCCTTATCGCCGTGCTGATGACCAGCGCCTTTGTCTCGATGACATGCTCGCTGCAAGCGCAGGCGGCCGATCTCATCCAGGTGTACCAGCAGGCGCTGGCCAATGACGCGCAGTATGCGAGCGCGCGCGCGGCCCTGTCGGCCGGGATGGAGCGGGTTCCGCAGGGGCTGGCAGGCTTGCTGCCGCAAATCTCCGCCTCGGGCAGCAATACGCGCGGCAATCAGGAGCAAATCGTCCAGAACAATGGCGGCAACAAGATCACTTCGCCATCCGTCAACGTGCGCACGAATAGCTACAACCTGACCCTGGCGCAACCGCTGTTCCGCTGGGACCGTTGGGAAACCTATCAGCAAAGCAAGCTGGCGCAAGCGATTGCGGAAGCGCAATTTGCGCAAGTGCAGCAAGACCTGATCACCCGCGTGGCGCAAGCGTATTTCGACGTGCTAAGCGCGCAGGACAACCTGGGCGCCACGCAGGCGCAAAAGGTCGCCACGACGGAGCAGCTGGCATCGGCCAAGCGCAACTTCGAAGTGGGCACGCAAACGATTACCGACACGCACGAAGCGCAAGCGGCGTACGACCTGGTGGTGGCGCAGGAATTTGCCGCCATCAATGACCTGGCCAACAAGCGCAGCGCCTTGCAAACCATCATCGGCGAAGCGCCAACGTCGCTGGCGCCGATGCGCACGGGCGTCGTCATCAGCGCGCCGGAACCGGCTGCCGTCGAGCCGTGGGTATCGTCCGCCGAAGAGCAGAACTACGGCGTCGTCACGGCCCAGTTCAATGTGGAATCGGCCAAGCGCGACATCGGCCGCAACCGCGCCGGCCACTACCCGACCCTGGACCTGATCGCCAACACGGGCCATAGCTACAGTTCCGGTGGCGGCAATGGCAACGGCAACAACAACAACGCCATCGGCGTGCAGTGGAGCATCCCGATCTTCAGCGGCTTTGCCGTCACCAGCAAGGTGCGTGAATCGATCGCGCTGGAAAACAAGGCCCGCAACGACCTGGAAACGGCACGCCGCACGGCCTCGCAAGGCGCGCGCCAGGCATTCCTCGGCGTCAACAGCGGCCTGGCGCAAGTCAAGGCGCTGGAAGCGGCGGAAGTGTCGAGCAAGTCGGCGCTGGAGTCGAACCAGCTCGGCTATCAAGTGGGCGTGCGCATCAATATCGACGTCTTGAATGCGCAGAAACAATTGTTCTCCACGCAAAAAGACCTGTCGAAAGCCCGCTACGACACCATCATGAACGGCTTGCGCCTGAAGGCGGCGGCCGGCACCCTGAAGGAAACGGACTTGATGCCCGTCAACGCCTTGCTCGACAAGTAAGCGCGGTCTTGCTGAATGAAAACCAGCCCCGGCAACGGCGCTGGTTTTTTTTTCGTCTTGAAGTGGTGTTACACGGCGCGGCTGTTGGCGAATTGGGTCAGCACGACACCGGCCACCACCAGCCCCGCGCCGGCCCAGTGCAGCGGAGAAATATGTTTGACGGCAAAGTCCAGCAAGCCGTAGCGGTCGATGGCCAGCGCGGCCAGCATTTGCCCGCCGATGACGGCCGCCATGAAGGGGCCGGAACCCATGCGCGGCGCCAGCATCAGCGCGGCCGTAATGTAAAACACGCCAGCCGCGCCGCCCAGCCAGGACCAGCCCGGTCCCCGCATGGCGAGACCGACGTCGGGCGCCGGTACCCGCCAGACGAGCATCACGAGCGAGGCGAGCACGGCGCTGACGGCCAGCGAGGCGAGGGTGGCCCACAACGGGTGGCCAAGGTTGCGGCCCAGTGCGGCGTTCGCGCCCGCCTGGAAGGGGACGACGGCGCCGGCCAGCATGGCCAGCGGGGCAAATACGGTAATCCATCCATGCATGTGACACTCCCACAGTTGAGTTGATGGGATCATCGTATTATGCTGTCAGGATTAAATCCAATTCGTACTTTGTCATCTAACTATGCACCAAATGAATAATCTGCGCGCTGTCGATTTGAACTTGCTGGTGATCCTGGACGCGCTGCTCAGCGAGCGCCATTTGTCGCGCGCGGCCGAGCGCTTGCACATGAGCCAGCCTGCCGTCAGCCATGCGCTGGCCCGCTTGCGCCACTTGCTCGGCGACCCGCTGCTGCTGCGCGGCAAGGGCGGCTTCCAGCCAACGGCGCGCGCCCTGGAATTGGCGCGGCCGCTGGCCGAAGCCTTGCAAAGCGTGCGCTCCGTGCTCGGTGGCGCCGTCTTCGAGGCGGCCACGGCGCAGCGCGTGTTTCGCCTGGCCATGTCGGATTACGGCGCGGCGCTGATCTTGCCCCGTTTGTTGCGGCGCTTGCGCGTGGAAGCGCCCGGCATCGACCTGGCCATCAGCTATGCCAGCCGACCGGCCGTGATCGCTGGCGTGCAGGATGGCGAAATCGACCTGGCGCTGGGCGTGTTCCCGCAATTGCCCGAGCAGTTACACCGTGAAACTTTATTCGAGGAAACGTTCGTGTGCGCGCTGGATCCCGCCAGCCTGGCGGACGGTGAAATGCTGAGCCTGGAAACCTATCTGGCGCGCCCGCACGTGCTGGTGGCGTCCAGCGAAGGCGGCATGGCGGCCGAAGTCGACGCGGCCCTGGCCCAGCTGGGACAGACGCGCCGCATCGCCGTGCGTGTGCCTTACTGGACGGTCGCACCGGATGTCGTGCGGGGGACGGACTTGATCCTGACGGTGGCGCAGCGGGCCTTGCAGGGAAGCGTGGCGCAAGGGCTGGCGCTGTATGCTGCGCCGTTTGCCATCGCGCCGTTTGCGTTTGAAACGATACGGCACCGCCGTACGGACGGCGATGCGGGCATTGCCTGGCTGCGCGCGGCCATCGCCCAGGCCGCCGAGCCAGGCTGAGGACTTACAGGCCGCCGCCCTGGCCGTCGAACTTGCGCTCGATCAATTCGATCTTGTAGCCGTCCGGATCGGTGATAAAGGCGATGACCGTGTTGCCGCCTTTCACGGGACCCGGTTCGCGCGTGACGTTGCCGCCATTTGCGCGTGCCGCGTCGCACGCGGCGACGATGTCGTCGGCCGAGATGGCGATGTGGCCGTACGCCGTGCCCAGCTCGTAGCTGGTGGTGCCATAGTTATACGTCAGTTCCAGTTCCGCGTGGTCGGGGTTCGAACCATAGCCGACGAAGGCCAGCGTGTACTGGTATTCCGGATTGTCACTGGTGCGCAGCAGCGTCATGCCCAGGACCTTGGTGTAAAAATCGATGGAGCGCTGCAGGTCGCCGACCCGTAACATGGTGTGCAAAATACGCATCGTAAATCCTTGATGTTGATAGGGGAATGGCAGGATTTTATGCGTTTTACGGCTTTCTTGCCGAGACCGCCCCTGCCGCCCGGTGATGGAACAGCAGCGGACGGCATGCCGGCGTTACTCCAGATGGGCGTCCAGGGTGATTTCCGTCGCCAGCAACTTCGATACTGGACAGCCGAGCTTGGCGCGCAGGGCCGCGTCCTGGAACGCTTCGTCGGTGGCGCCGGGAATGGTGGCCACCAGGGTCAGGTGCACGGCCGTGATGGCATAGCTGCCATCGATTTTTTCCAGGCTGACGTCGGCCGTGGTTTTCAGGGCCGTGGCGCGCAAGCCCGCCTCGCCCAGCTGGCCGGACAGGGCCATGGTGAAGCAGGCCGCATGGGCCGCGCCGATCAGTTCTTCCGGATTGCTGCCGGGACCGTCTTCGAAGCGCGTATTAAAACCATAGGCTACATTGTCGAGCGCACCGCTTTGGGTGGAAATAAACCCTTTGCCATCTTTAAGGCCGCCACTCCAGACGGCTGATCCTGTTTTTTTCATGATGTACTCCTTGCGTGGTTCGAGCATCCATCATGCGCGAGCCTCCTTTGCCCTTCCGTTCGTTGCGCCACACAGGGGGCGCATGCAGGGGAGCACGTGCAGGGCTTAGTCACTCACGGCGCCGGCGTCACGCGCCAGATGACATTGCCCACGTCGTCCGCCACCAGCAGTGCTCCCGCCTTGTCGACGGCCACGCCGACGGGGCGGCCCTGCGCCTTGCCGTTCCCGTCCAGGAAGCCGCTGACGACGTCGTGTGGCGGTCCGCTGGGCACGCCGTTGGCGAAGGGCACATAAATGACTTTATAGCCGCTGAAGGGCTTGCGGTTCCATGAACCATGCTGGCCGATGAAGGCGCCGCCCCGGTAGCGTTCGGGCAGCAAGACGCCGTCATAAAACGCCAGGCCCAGCGAGGCCGTGTGCGCACCGAGCGCGTAGTCCGGCGCGATGGCGGTGGCCACCAGTTCGGGGCGCGGCGGCTGGACCCGCGCATCGACGTGCTGGCCGAAATAACTGTAGGGCCAGCCATAGAAAGCGCCGTCCTTGACGGACGTCATGTAGTCGGGCACCAGGTCGTTGCCCAGCTCGTCGCGTTCATTGACGGCCGTCCAGAGGGCGCCCGTCTTGGGTTGCCAGGCCAGGCCGACAGGGTTGCGCAAACCCGTCGCATACACGCGTGCCTTGCCCGTCGCGCGCGTGACTTGCCAGATAGCGGCGCGGCCATCTTCGGCCGCCATGCCGTTCTCGCCCACATTGCTGTTCGAGCCGACGGCAACATAGAGAAATTTGCCATCGGCGCTGGCGACGACGTTCTTGGTCCAGTGGTGATTGATGGGGCCGCCCGGCAGATCGATCACCTTGACGCCAGGCGCCGTGATGGCCGTCTGTCCAGTTTTGTATGGGAAGCGCAGCAGCGCATCGGCGTTGGCGACGTACAGATCGTTACCCACCAGGGCCATGCCAAATGGCGAGTGCAAGCCTTGCAGGAACACGCTGCGCGTTTGCGCCATGCCCTTGCTATCGATGCCGCGCAGCAAAGTGATACGGTTGGCGCTGGGCGTGGCGGCGCCCGCCTTTTTCATTTGCATCTGCATGATGGCGCCCTTGATGCCCTTGTTATCGTCGGGCTTCGGCGGGGCATTCGTTTCCGCCACGAGCACGTCGCCATTCGGCAGCACGTACAGCCAGCGCGGATGGTCGAGGTCGCGCGCATACGCGTGTATGGCCAGGCCGGCCGCGGCCACGGGGCGCTGCGCGGCCGTCCAGCGCTGCACGGGTGCCACGTTGACGGTGGGAATCAGTTGCTTGTCCGGTGCGGGCAGGGCGGGCTGCGGACCAAAGCCCGCGGGCATGGCGGGCGCCTGGGCGTGGGCGACAGATGCGCCGCAGGCAGCGGCCAGCAAGAATGAACAGACGTAACGGTGCATGGCGTACTCCAGAGCAGCAGTGCGTGACAGTTGGAGTCAGCGCGCCTTCTTTGGTTCCAACTGCGGGTCGGGACGCGCTTGCTGTGGCACGGTGGGCTTGACCTTTTCCACGCCGGGCTGGGCGCGCCGGTCCGTGTCGACCAGGCCCTGTTCCAGGTCGCTGGCCGCCTGTTGCATGATCTTGCGCGGTCGCACCTTTTGCGCGTCGGGCGATTCATCGCGCTCGTGCGGCAGGCGGTCGACGCCGTCATTTTTGACCTTTTCATCGGTATTGATCTTGCGCTCGCTATGCTGGGTAACCATATGGCCTCCTGACAGTAAAGTAAAACCAGTGTCACGCCGCGGCAGGCCATCTGCAAGCGGATTTGTCCATGCAGGGAGCGCTGGCGCACGCATGGACGATTCTTTTTCTGCGCTACACTGCGTGCAACACCAAGAACGCCCCTTGCGGGCACGCGGCAGCCGCACTATACTGTTCATATATACAGTATCATGCGATGCCGGCGTGCGACGCGACAGCCTGGGGCGGTTTGCCACCGAATTCATTACCGAGACTCTTATGCCCGTCGATACACACGCCGAACAGCGCGCCGAACAGCCAGCAGCGATCTTGCCAGCCCCGGGCGAGCGCTTCAACCTGGGCGCCAAGACCATCGCCCTGGTCGTGCGCCAGAATACGGATGGCATTGCCGAGCCCGTGAAAAGCATCGTCGATTTTCTGCAAGTGCTGGGTCACACGGTGGTCTTCGAGGCGGAGACTGCGGCGCATCTGAACCTGGCGTTTCCCGGCGTGCGCGCCATGTCGCCGGCCGAGATCGGCGCCGCCGCCGATTGCGCCATCGTCATGGGCGGTGACGGCACCATGCTGGGCATTGCGCGCCAGCTGGCGCCATTCGACGTCCCCTTGATCGGTATCAATCAAGGACGATTGGGTTTCATGACGGATATCCCGCTCGAGCGCATGCTGCCCGTGCTGGCGCAAATTCTCGGCGGCCGCTTCAAGGCCGAACGCCGCACCTTGCTTGAAGGCAGCGTGCTGCGCGACGGCGAGTCGATTCACGTGGGCATGGCCGTCAACGATGTCGTCGTCTCGCGCGGCGCTGGCGCCGGCATGGCCGAATTGCGCGTCGAGGTCGATGGCCACTTCATGTACAACCAGCGTTCCGATGGCTTGATCATTTCCACGCCGACGGGCTCGACCGCGTATTCGCTGTCGGCCGGCGGCCCGCTGCTGCACCCGACCCTGGGCGGCATCGTGCTCGTGCCGATCGCCCCGCACGCGCTGTCGAACCGGCCCATCGTCTTGCCAGATTCCAGCCAGATCGTCGTGGAGATCGTGCGCGGACGCGATATCAGCGTCAATTTCGACATGCAGACCTTTGCCAGCCTGGTGCAGCAAGACCGCATCCTCATCCGCCGTTCGCCGCACACGATTACCTTCCTGCATCCGGAAGGGTGGAGCTACTACAACACCCTGCGTGAAAAGTTGCACTGGAATGAGTACCCGTCGGGCGAGGGCAAGCTCAGCTAACATTTTTCTCCACTTCAACCCGCGGTGCGCCGCCCAACCACTGAAGCCATGCTCCATACACTGTCCATTCGCGATTTTGTCATTGTCGATACCATTGAACTGGAATTTTCCGCCGGCTTCAGCGTGCTGACGGGCGAGACGGGCGCCGGCAAGTCCATCCTCATCGATGCGCTGACCCTGGCGCTGGGCGGGCGCGGCGACGCCAGCGTGGTGCGCGAAGGTGCGGCCAAGGCCGACATCACGGCCGATTTTTCCGTCAGTGACGTGGCGCAAGCGTGGCTGGTGGCCAACGAATTCGCCAACGACGAGGGCGGCGCCCTGCTGCGCCGCGTGATCGACAACGCGGGCCGCTCGAAGGCGTACATCAACGGCATTCCCGCCACGGCCGCGCAGCTGCGCGAACTCGGTGACATGCTGGTCGACATCCACGGCCAGCACGCGCACCAGTCCTTGCTGAAAAGCGAAGCGCAGCGCGCCTTGCTCGACGGCCAGGCGACGGCGCGCGAAGCGGGCGCGGAACAGGATGCGCGGCAAGTGGCGGCCCTGCACAAGCGCTGGCGCGCCCTCGTGCGCCAGCGCGAGGAATTCGAAACGAATGCGGCCAACGTGCTGTACGAACGTGAACGCCTGGAATGGCAAGTGGGTGAATTGGAAAAACTGGCCGCCAAGCCCGGCGAGTGGACGGACATCACGAACGAGCACAGCCGCCTGTCGCACGCGGCCAGCCTGCTGGAAGGGGCGCAGGAAGCGCTGGCGATCATTTCCGAGCAGGAAGACCATCCGATCGTGTCGCAACTGTCGGCCCTGAACCAGAAGCTGGGCAAGCTGGTCTCCGTCGATGCGGAATTGCAACCGATCGTCGACCTGATCGAATCGTCGCGCATTCAGCTGCAGGAATCCGTGTACGCGCTGAACAATTACCTGGACCGGGTCGAGCTGGACCCGGAACGCCTGCACCAGCTCGACGCGCGCATGGAAGCCATGCACAGCACGGCCCGCAAATTCCGCGTCACGCCCGAAGAATTGCCGGAAGAACACGCCAAGCTGTCGGAAAAGCTGCAGCACCTGGCCGATGCTTCCGACATCGAAGGCTTGCTGCGCCAGGAAGCGAAGATCGAGGCCGAATACCGCGCCGTGGCCGAACGGTTATCAGACACGCGCCGCGCCGCCGCCCTGGAACTGGGGCAAGCCGTCACGCGCGCGATGCAGGAACTGAGCATGACGGGCGGCAGCTTTGAAATCGCCCTGCACCCGTGCGAACCGGCCGCCCACGGCCTGGAACAGGTGGAATTCCTCGTCGCCGGCCATGCGGGCACGGCGCCACGCTCCCTGGCGAAAGTGGCGTCCGGCGGCGAACTGGCGCGCATCGCGCTGGCCATTTCCGTCATCACCTCGCACGCCACCACCACGCCGACCCTGATCTTCGACGAGGTCGACAGCGGCATCGGCGGCGCCGTCGCGGAAGTCGTCGGGCGCTTGCTGAAACGCCTGGGGCAGGGACGGCAAGTGCTGTGCGTGACCCACTTGCCGCAAGTGGCCAGCCAGGCCAATCAACATTTCCAAGTGGCAAAAAGTACCCTGGACAATGGCAAGACGGCCTCGCGCATCGACATGCTCGACGCCAAGGCCCGGGTGGAAGAAGTGGCGCGCATGCTGGGCGGCCTGGAAATCACGGCCACCACGCGCAAGCATGCACGTGAACTGCTGGCAATTTAGACGCAGGCTTAAATCCGGGGTCAGACCCCCGGATGCGTTAGCGCTGAGCTTGACGTTAGCGGCATTGAGGGTCTGACCCCAGCACTTCGCTATTAACTCAATGCAACTATAATAACTGGCTAATCCATCCAACGCCTTCGAAGAGCCTTCATGTCATTTCAAACAGAACCTCCGTACACGCATGGCAGTATCGACCGCAGCGCCGTGGTGCTGGTCAACCTGGGCACGCCCGATGCGCCGACGTCGTCGGCCGTGCGGCGTTACCTGAAGCAATTTTTGTCGGACCCGCGCGTAGTGGAAATTCCCCGCCTCGTCTGGTGGTTCATTTTGAACCTGATCATCTTGCCGTTCCGCTCCGGCCAGTCGGCCAAGAAATACGCGTCGATCTGGACGCGCGAAGGCTCGCCGCTGAAAGTGCATACGCAAAAGCAAGCCAAGCTGCTGGCCGGCGCGCTGGCCGAGCGTGGCCACGACGGCGTCACGGTGGCCATGGCCATGCGCTACGGTTCGCCTTCCTTGCCTGACGTGCTGGCCAAGCTGAAAAGCGAAGGCTGCGAGCGCATCGCCATCCTGCCTGCCTATCCGCAATATTCTGGCACGACGACCGGTTCCATCTACGACGCCGTGTTTGCCCATTACGCCACCGTGCGCAATGTGCCGGAATTGCGTTTTATTAAGCAATACCACGAGCACGACACGTATATCGACGCCTTGCGCGACTCGGTGCTGAACCATTGGGAAGCGCATGGCCGTCCGGAAAAACTGGTGATGAGCTTTCATGGCGTGCCCAAGCGGACCTTGCTGCTGGGTGACCCGTATCACTGCCAATGCCTGAAAACGGCGCGCCTGCTGGCGGAAAAGTTGAAATTAACTAAAGAGCAATATGTGGTGACCTTCCAGTCGCGCTTTGGCAAGGCCGAATGGCTGCAACCGTACACGGCGCCCACCCTGGTGGCGCTGGCGCAGCAGGGCGTCAAGCGCGTCGACCTGCTGTGTCCTGGCTTTACCAGCGATTGCCTGGAAACCCTGGAAGAGATCGCCATGGAAGCCAAGCATGATTTCGAGACGGCCGGCGGCCAGCAGTTTCACTACATCGCTTGTTTGAACGAAACGCCAGCGTGGATCGCGGGCCTGGCGGAAATTGCGGAACAGCACATGATTGGCTGGCCGACGATGAAGACGGCGGCGCAGCGCGAGGCGGACAAGAAAGCGGGCGAACAGGCGCGCGCGGCGGCCTTGGCCCTGGGCGCGACGAACTGACATCATTGAATTTTTGCCATCTTGAAGCCGCGCTTGCGCGGCTTTGTCATGTCTGGCGCGGCCAAGGGGTTTTCCAAATAGCAACACCGCCAGTGGCGATGGTCGTGGCGGGGCTGGTAGAATGCCCGCTTTGCCGTGGGAAGCCAGGAAAATCAAGGGATGCGCGCACGGATCGCTGGCCAAAATGGATAGCGTTTGTAATACGCTGTAACATGGATCGATGTAATTCTGGTTTTGCCATGCATACCCCTTGAAACAATAGGATATAGCCCCATCTGCCCGTTAGTGTTGTAAAGATAGTTAGACTAACTCATTTAAGTCATTGATTGTAGGAGCTTTTCAGATGCAAGATCAGGAAAACCAAGCTGTACCTAATCCGCAAGCGGACGCCGCGGCGACTGCCCCATCGACTCCCGCAGAGCCTACTTTGGAAGAGCAGCTGGCGAGTACCGAAGCGCGTCTTGCAGAGATGCACGATGCCTTCATGCGCGCCAAGGCTGATGGCGAAAATATCCGCCGCCGCGCGCAGGAAGATGTTGCTAAAGCGCACAAATTCGCAGTCGAGAGCTTTGCCGAAGCCATGGTGCCCGTCAAAGACAGCCTGGAAACGGCGCTGACGGTGGAAGCACCGACCATCGAATCGCTGAAAGAAGGCGTCGAGATGACCTTGAAGCAACTGAACGCCGCGTTCGAGCGCAACCGCCTGGTGGAAGTATTGCCAGTGCAGGGCGAGAAGCTCGATCCGATGAAACACCAGGCCGTTGCCGTGGTGCCGGCGGAGCAGGAAGCCAATACCATCGTGTCAGTCCTGCAAAAGGGCTATATGATTGCGGACCGCCTGCTGCGTCCAGCCATTGTAACGACCGCGCAAGCAAAATAATCAGAGTGCGGCATCAAGCAAGCCTTGAAACCATGCCGCTTTGCCACATATAAGAACCATCTGAAATCTAGCAAATAAAAGGAAATAAATCATGGGTAGAATTATCGGTATCGATCTGGGAACCACGAATTCCTGCGTTTCCATCATGGAAAACGGTCAACCAAAGGTAATCGAAAACGCTGAAGGCGCACGCACGACGCCGTCGATTATTGCTTATCAAGAAGATGGCGAAATTCTCGTCGGCGCGCCAGCGAAACGCCAGGCCGTGACCAATCCGAAAAACACGCTGTACGCAGTCAAGCGTCTGATCGGTCGCAAGTTCGACGAAAAAGAAGTCCAAAAAGACATCGCTCTGATGCCGTACCAGATCATGAAAGCCGACAACGGGGATGCATGGATCGGTGTACGCGACAAAAAACTGGCGCCGCCGCAAATTTCGGCTGAAGTCCTGCGCAAGATGAAGAAAACGGCAGAAGACTACCTCGGTGAAGAAGTTACCGAAGCCGTCATCACCGTGCCTGCGTACTTCAACGACTCGCAGCGCCAAGCTACCAAGGATGCCGGCCGTATCGCTGGCCTGGACGTCAAGCGCATCATCAACGAGCCAACCGCGGCAGCGCTGGCGTTCGGTCTGGACAAGACCGAAAAAGGCGACCGTAAAATTGCCGTGTATGACTTGGGTGGCGGTACGTTCGACGTGTCGATCATCGAAATCGCGGATGTTGATGGTGAGAAACAATTTGAAGTGCTGTCGACCAACGGCGACACCTTCCTGGGCGGCGAAGACTTCGACCAGCGCGTCATCGATTACATCATCGACGAATTCAAGAAGATCAACGGCATCGACCTGAAAAAAGATCCGATCGCCCTGCAGCGCATCAAGGCTTCGGCCGAGCGCGCGAAGATCGAATTGTCGTCGTCGCAGCAAACCGAGATCAACGAGCCGTACATCGCCATGGCGAACGGCGCACCGGTCCACTTGAACCTGAAGATGACCCGCGCCAAGCTGGAGTCCCTGGTGGAAGAGCTGATCACGGCCACGATGGAGCCATGCCGCATTGCTATCAAAGATGCTGGCGTGAAAGTGTCGGACATCGATGACATCATCCTGGTCGGCGGTATGACGCGTATGCCGAAGGTGCAGGAAAAAGTGAAGGAATTCTTCGGCAAGGATCCACGCAAGGACGTGAACCCGGACGAAGCCGTCGCCGTGGGCGCAGCGATTCAAGGTTCGGTCCTGTCGGGCGAACGCAAGGACTTGCTGTTGCTGGACGTTACTCCTCTGTCCCTGGGTATCGAAACCCTGGGCGGTGTGATGACCAAGATGATTCACAAAAACACGACGATTCCGACCAAGTTCAGCCAGGTCTTCTCGACGGCCGACGACAACCAGCCTGCGGTGACCATCAAGGTCTTCCAGGGTGAGCGCGAAATCGCCGCCGGCAACAAGGGCCTGGGCGAATTCAATCTGGAAGGCATCCCGCCAGCATCGCGCGGCACGCCACAGATCGAAGTGACCTTCGACATCGACGCCAACGGCATCTTGCATGTCGGCGCGAAAGACAAGGCCACCGGCAAGGAAAACAAGATCACGATCAAGGCCAATTCCGGCTTGACCGAGGCTGAAATCCAGAAGATGGTCAAGGATGCCGAGCTGAACGCGGAAGAAGACAAGAAGGTCAAAGAATTGGCCGAGTCGCGCAACCAGGCCGATGCTCTGGTACACTCGACCCGGAAATCCTTGACCGAATACGGCGACAAGCTGGACGCGGGCGAGAAAGAGAAGATCGAAGCGGCGATCACCGACCTGGAAGCAAGCATCAAGGCGGGCGACAAGGCTGAGATCGACGCCAAGGTGGAAGCACTGTCGAGCGCATCGCAGAAATTGGGCGAAAAAATGTATGCCGACATGCAAGCGCAGCAAGCTGCCGGCGGCGCGGAAGGTGCACAGCAAGCTGCTGGCGCATCGGACGCAGGCGCCAAGCAAGACGACGTTGTTGACGCTGACTTCAAAGAAGTCAAAGACAGCAAGTAATGTCTTGCGCTCCCATGAACTGGGGGCAGCCGGGCTGAACGCTACATCGCGGGATTAGCCGCGAAGACCGGCCGAGCCGAGTCGCTGCGCCTAGCGCAGCACTCGACTCGGCTTTTTCGTGTAATTTTTACATCAGTAGATAGACTGCAAGGTGCCGACAACATGGCAAAGCGTGATTTTTACGAGACACTCGGTGTCGCAAAAAATGCTTCGGAAGAAGAGATCAAAAAGTCTTACCGTAAACTGGCGATGAAATACCATCCGGACCGCAATCCGGATAGCAAAGAATCGGAAGAAAAGTTTAAGGAAGTCAAAGAAGCCTACGAGATGCTGACCAATCCGGAAAAGCGCGACGCGTATGACCGTTATGGTCACGCTGGCGTGGATCCGAACATGGGCGGCGGTGGCGGCTTCGGCGGCGGTGCTGGCGGCTTTGCCGACAGCTTCGGCGATATCTTCGGCGACATCTTTGGCGGTGGCGGTGGACGCAGCCGCAATGCGGGGCCACAGGTGTACCGTGGCGCCGACTTGCGCTACAACCTGGAAATTACACTGGAGCAAGCCGCGCACGGCTTCGACACGACCATCCGCGTGCCGAGCTGGGACAAGTGCGACACTTGCCACGGCAGCGGCGCCAAGCCGGGCACGTCGCCCACCACCTGCGGTACCTGCGGTGGCCACGGCCAGGTGCGCATGCAGCAAGGTTTCTTCAGCATCCAGCAAACCTGCCCGAAATGCCATGGCAGCGGCAAGGTCATCACCGACCCGTGCACACCATGCGGCGGCGCCGGTCGCATCAAGCGCAACAAGACCCTGGAAGTGAAAATTCCAGTCGGTATCGACAACGGCATGCGTATCCGTTCGTCCGGCAACGGCGAACCGGGCACGAATGGCGGTCCGTCGGGCGACCTGTATGTGGAAATCCACATCAAGCCGCACGCCGTATTCCAGCGCGAAGGCGACGACCTGCATTGCGAAATGCCGATCTCGTTCACCAAGGCGGCTTTGGGCGGCGAAATCGAAGTGCCTACCCTGAACGGCAAAGTGTCGTTCACGATCCCGGAAGGCACCCAGTCGGGTAAAACCTTCCGCCTGAAAGGCAAGGGCATCAAGGGTGTGCGCTCCGGTTACGCGGGCGACCTGTTCTGCCACGTGGCTATCGAAACGCCCGTGAAACTGACGGAAAAACAGAAAGACCTGCTGCGCGACTTTGAAAAGTCGACCACCGAGGGCGGTGCCAAGCACAGTCCGCAAAGCAAGACCTGGAAAGACAAGGTCAAGGATTTTTTTGAATAAGCACACGTAATACCATGCGCCGGGATGCTTCAACATCCCGGCGTTTTTTTCATCACGACTGAGCAATGTGCGCGCATCGCCGGCCTATGGGCGCGATCTGCCGCCAATGCAGTCGTACGTACACAATGGGAGCGATATGACCGAACAGAAAAATGGCCCGGCCCTGGCGGAACTGCTGCAGCGTAACCGCCGCTGGGCCGACTCGATGGTGGCGAAAGACCCGAACTTCTTCAAGAACCTGGAAGCGCAAACGTCGCCCGAATACCTGTGGATCGGCTGCTCCGACAGCCGCGTGCCAGCGAATGAATTGCTGGGCATGGCGCCTGGCGACGTGTTTGTGCACCGAAATATTGCCAACGTGGTCGTGCATTCCGACCTCAATTGCCTGTCCGTCCTGCAATTTGCCGTGGACGTGCTGAAAGTCAAACACGTCATCATCGTCGGCCATTACGGCTGCAAGGGCGTGCATGCGGCCATGACGGGCACGCGCATCGGCCTGGTCGACAACTGGCTGCGCCACGTGCAGGACGTGGGCCAGAAGCACGAGCGCTACCTGGGCGACGTGCTGACCAGCCGCCAGCGCGGCGACCGCTTGTGCGAACTGAACGTCGTGGAACAAGTCTTGAACGTGTGCCAGACCACCGTCGTGCAAGATGCGTGGGAACGGGGCCAGGAACTCAGCGTGCACGGCTGGGTCTATGGCTTGAAAGATGGCTTGCTGAATGACCTGGAAGTGACCGTCACGGCTGGCCACGAACTGGCGCCGCGCATGGCGACGCGCCTGGCCCGCTACGAAGCAATCGCTTAGTCGATGCTGGCGCCGTGCCTACGGCGCCGCATTGTCCAGGCGGTCCAGGTAATCGGCCGCCTCCCGCACGCCCTCCTGCGCCGCCTGGCGCAGCCAGGTTCTGGCCTGGGGAATGTCTTGCGGCGTGCCCCGGCCTTCGGCCAGCGCCACGCCATAGTGGTAGCGCGCCAGCCGCGCATAGGCCGCGTCATCATTCGTATGCGCGCCGCGCCGCATCAGCGCCGTCGCCTGTTGCAAGTCCTTAGTCACGCCGATGCCCGTTTCGTACAGCTGGGCCAGCCAAATCATCGAATACACATCGTTCCAGCGCCGGATGCAATCTTCAAAGATGGCGACGGCGGACGCATGGTCGCCCGTCTTGTCGGCCGCATAGCCGTACAAACACTTGATGCGCTTGTCGCTGTGCACATAGGCTTTGTAGCTGAGATCACTTTCGCCCTCGCTATCCTGGGCGTGGACGAAAGCAGGGAACAGCAAGGCGAGCAGCAGGGCGTAGGTGGGCATGGCTTTCCTGATCAACGATTGAAGCCTGGTAGATAAGCAAGTTGCGTGCTAGCGCGATTCCAAGGCAAATCCCGTGCTGCTGTGCCATTGCGTGACAGTGCCTGTTGCGGCGTGGCACAACGCGCCGCGCATATCCATATCAGAAATGCTTCGTTTGCAGGATGGGCGAGCAGGCATACAGTGGACTTCCCCAGACTCTTGGCGAATTCCCATGTCGGCCGTCCTGAAACCCAAGTACTCCACCAGCCATTTCCGTATCGAGACGTTCGATGCGCCCCTGGGCGCGCAAGTGCTGGGGCTGGACCTGGCGCAGCCGCTGTCACTGGACGACTTCCAGCGCCTGCACCACGCCCACCTCGACCATCACGTGCTGGTGTTCCGCGACCAGCGCATCACGCCGCGGCAGCAGGTCGATTTCAGCCGCCGCTTCGGTCCGCTGCAAATCCACGTGCTGCGCCAGTTCCAGCTGCCCACGCAAGCGGAAGTGCTGATCATCTCGAACATCGTTGAAAATGGCCAGCCCATCGGCCTGGGCGACGCGGGTCATTTCTGGCATTCCGACCTGTCGTACAAGAAAGTGCCCAGCCTCGGCTCCATGCTGCACGCGCAAGAGTTGCCGCAGGACGGCGGCGATACCGTGTTCGCGAATATGCATCTGGCGTGGGACAGCTTGCCTGCCGCGCTGCGCCACGCCGTGCGCGGCGCCCGTGCCGAACACAGCTACCTGAGCCAGTATGAAGAATTGCGCCGCCGCAATCCATGGCGGCCGGCCCTGACGCAGGCGCAGATCGATGAAGTCCAACCCGTCACCCATCCCGTCGTGCGCGTGCATCCGGAAACGGGACGCCGCGCCCTGTTTGTCAGCGAACATTTCACCACGCGCATCGTCGGCTTGCCCGACGATGAAAGCCGCGCCCTGCTCGACGAACTGTTTGCCCATAGCTTGCGCCCGGAGCACCTGTATGTGCACCGCTGGCAGCCGTACGACCTGGTGTTCTGGGATAACCGTTCCCTGATGCATTTGGCGACGGGTTGCCCGCCCGAGCAGCGCCGCAAACTGTATCGCACGACAATTGAAGGCGATGCGCCGTACTGATTTTTCCCTGTAAGCCTGACCCAAGGAGTGTCCATGTTGCCGATCTTTAGCTTTTCCCGCCGCCTGCTCGCCACCATCGCCGTGCTGTGCATGGCCATGCCCATGGCCCGGGCCGAAGGTCAGATCCGCATCGCGGGCCAGCATGGCATCACCTTCTTGCTGCTCAATATTGCGCAGGAACAAAAGCTGATTGAAAAGCATGGCAAGCAGCAGGGCGTCGATGTGAAGGTCGAGTGGATTACCCTGTCCGGCGGCCCTGCCATCAACGATGCTTTGTTGTCGGGCAATATCGATATCGCCGGGGCCGGACTGGGGCCGCTGCTGACCATCTGGGACCGCACCAAAGGCCGGCAGAATGTACGCGGCGTGGCGTCGCTGGGCAACTTCCCCTACTATTTGGTCAGCAACAATCCCAAGGTGAAAACCCTGGCCGACTTGACGGACAAGGATCGCATCGCCTTGCCTGCCGTCTCCGTCTCCGTCCAGGCGAGGATATTGCAAATGGCCGTGGCGAAACAGTGGGGCGACAAGGAATTTGCCCGCCTCGATAAAATCACGCAAACCCTGCCACACCCGGACGCGGCCGCCGCCATCATCGCCGGCGGCACGGAGCTCAGCGGCCACTTCGGCAATTCGCCGTTCCAGGAACAGGAACTGGCGCAAAACCCGAACGCCCACATCATCCTGAACTCGTACGACGTGCAAGGCGGCCCCAGCTCGTCGACCTTGCTGTATGCGACGGAAAAATACCGCAAGGACAATCCGAAAACCTACCGCGCCTTCATCGCCGCGCTGGCGGAAGCGGCGCAGTATGCGAGCAGCAACCCGCAAGGCGCGGCCGACATCTACATCAAGGTGAATAAAAGCAAGGTGGACCGCAATCTGCTGCTGAAAATCTTTGCCAACCCGCAAGTGCAATTTAAGATCGCGCCGCAAAATACCTATGGCCTGGCGCAATTCCTGCACCGCGTGAGCGCCATCCGCAACTTGCCCGACAGCTGGCGCGATTATTTCTTTGACGATCCTGCCATCACGCAAGGAGGCTGACATGAACGCGCCCGCTTTTCACCTGGTCCGTCCTCCCGTTGCGCTACAGCCGCTGCTCAGCGTCAAGCATGTCAGCCTGGAATACCGCACCGAGCAGCGCACCGTGCGCGCCACGCATGACGTGAGTTTCGACGTGTTTCGCGGCGACCGTTTCGTGCTGCTGGGACCATCGGGCTGCGGCAAGTCGTCCTTGCTGAAAGCCGTGGCCGGTTTCATCGCGCCGCGCGCGGGCAGCATCGCCATGCAGGGGCAGCCCATTCATAAACCGGGGCCGGACCGTGTCGTCGTGTTCCAGGAATTCGACCAGTTGCCGCCGTGGAAGACCGTGCTGGAAAACGTCATGTTCCCCCTGCTGGCCAGCAAGCGCCTGGACAAGCAGGCGGCCCGCGAGCGCGCCCATCACTGGATCGCCAAGGTGGGCCTGGCCGGCTTTGAGGATGCCCATCCGCATACCTTGTCGGGCGGCATGAAGCAGCGGGTGGCCATCGCCCGCGCCTTGGCCATGCAGCCGGAAGTGCTGTTGATGGACGAGCCGTTCGCCGCCCTCGATGCCTTGACGCGGCGCAAGATGCAGGAAGAGCTGAGCCGCCTGTGGGAAGAGCTGCGCTTTACGCTCGTGTTCGTTACGCATTCGATCGAGGAAGCGCTGGTGGTGGGCAACCGCATCCTGCTGCTGTCGCCCCATCCGGGCCGCGTGCGCGCCGAACTCAACAGCCATCAGTTCGGCTTGCACAGCGCGGGCAGTGCGGAATTCCAGGCCGCCAGCAGCCGTATCCATGGCTTGTTGTTCGATGAGGAAGTCGCTCCCGTCCCGCAAGCAGTGACCGCGCAGCGGGAGGCCGTATGAGCGCGCTGCTGGAGCCGCCTATCCGCCAGGAATTCGTCTACGCGGCGCCGCCGCCGGCCGGCGTCACGGTCGAGCAGCCGCTGTCGCGCTGGCAGCGTGTGAGCCAGCACGTGCTGTGGCGCAAGGCTTTCATTTTGCTCAGCCTGGCCCTGTTGTGGGAAGGCGCGGCGCGCTGGACGCAGAACGATTTATTGCTGCCCAGTTTTCTGCAGACGGCGCAGGCGTTTATCGGCGGCATCGCCAGCGGTGAATTGCTCACGCGCACGGCTGCCTCCCTCGTCGTCTTGCTGCAAGGCTATGCGGTGGGCGTGCTGGCCGCCTTCGTGCTGACCTTGCTGGCCGTGTCCAGCCGCATCGGGCGCGACCTGCTGGAAACCCTGACGGCCATGTTGAATCCCTTGCCGGCGATTGCCTTGCTGCCGCTGGCCCTGCTGTGGTTCGGCCTCGGGCGCGCCAGCCTGATCTTCGTCATCGTCCATTCCGTGATGTGGCCGCTGGCCCTGAACACGTATGCGGGCTTTCAGGGTGTGCCCGAAACCCTGCGCATGGCGGGCCGCAATTACGGGCTGAACGGCTTGCGCCTGGTACTGCACATCCTCGTGCCGGGTGCTCTGCCTTCCATTGTTTCTGGCTTGAAGATAGGCTGGGCGTTTGCCTGGCGTACCTTGATCGCGGCCGAGCTGGTGTTCGGCACCACGTCGGGGCAGGGCGGCCTGGGCTGGTACATCTTCCAGAACCGTAACGAGCTGTACACGGACAAGGTCTTCGCTGGTCTGGCGGCCGTCATCGTCATCGGTTTAATTGTGGAAAACCTTGGCTTTCGCAGCCTGGAGCGTGTGACTCTCAAACGCTGGGGCATGCAAAGATAGTTATTTCAGCATGCTGCGCGCCGCCGCGATGATTTGCCGCGACAGCTGCTCCATGCGCGGCGACTGCACCTTCCACGTGTGCCAGTACAGGGCCACGTCGGCCGGGGTCTTGGGCGTGAGCATTTCCACCAGTTCGCCATCCGTGTTCGCTTTCAGCAGCAGTTCGGGCACCATGCCGTAGCCGAGGCCGTAGCGGATGGCGTTGAAGTGCGAGGTGGCGCCCGGCACGTAATGGCAGGGGTAGGCGCCTTCGGGCAAGCCCAGCGCTTCTTGCAGGAACGACGATTGCAAGGTGTCCTTGCGCGTGTAGGCGACGACGGGCGCCGTGCGCGCCGCCTTGCGCGTCAGGCCGTGCGCAAACCACTGCTGGCGGAACGCGGGCGTGGCCACCAGCCAGTAGCGCATCACGCCCAGCGGTTCGGCCGTGCAGCCGCGCATGGGTTTGGCTTCCGTGCTGATGCAGCCGATCGCCATGCCCGTCTCCAGCAAGGTGTACGTGTGGTCCTGGTCTTCCACGGTCAGATCCAGCAGCACGCGCTCGCGTATCAGCACTTTCGACAGGGCCGGGAAGAACCAGGTGCCCATCGAGTCCGCATTCAGCGCCAGCACCAGGGTCAGCGGGGCATCCTGCTGCACCGCCAGTTCCGCCTGCAAGTCCGCTTCCAGCAGCTTGGCCCGTTTCAGATACTGCATCAGCCGCTGGCCCATGCGCGTGGCGCGCGCGGGACGGCTGCGCACGATCAGCGCATTGCCCAACTGGCTTTCCAGCGCGCGCACCCGCTGTGAAATGGCGGGCGACGTCAGGTGCAGCCGCAACGCCGCCTGCTCGAAGCTGCCCGTTTCGACGACGGCGCGAAACGCTTCCGTATGCTTGGGATTGAGATCCATGGCCACTACCTTACATAAGAAAAATTTATCAATACTAAATAATACTTACTTTTCATAAGGATGGATGTGTTGCAGTGCACAATGCCTCTTTGATGGAGTGCCGCGCGTCAGCGCGCGGCCTCCTGGCAGCAAGGAATACCACCATGGAAGCACAAGCGAACGACAGCACCACCCGCAAGCCCCAGTCCAAGCTGGCGCGCAATGTGAAATTCGGCCTGGGATTGACCCTGGGCCTGGGCATGGCCGCCGCACTGGCGGGCGGCTGGTGGCTGCGCCAGGCGTGGCAGGATTTGCCCGCCGTCGAGCACCTGGCCCAGTACAAGCCCGCTCTGCCGCTGCGTATTTTCTCGAGCGAAGGTGAGCTGCTGGCCGAGTACGGTGAAGAGCGCCGTGAATTCCTGCCGTTGAAAGACATCCCGCTGCGTATGCGCCAGGCCTTGCTGGCCATCGAGGATGCGCGTTTCTACGAGCATGGCGCCGTCGATTTCTATGGTCTGACGCGCGCCACGCTCGCCAACGTCGTCACGGGCCACCACGCGCAGGGCGCCAGCACCATCACCATGCAGGTGGCGCGCGACTTTTTCCTGTCGCGCGAAAAAACCGTGCAGCGCAAGCTGACGGAGATGCTGCTCGCCTACAAGCTGGAACAGCACTACGGCAAGGACAAGCTGCTGGAACTGTACATGAACCAGATTTACCTGGGCGAGCGCTCCTACGGTTTTTCCGCCGCCTCGAACATTTACTTTGACAAGCCGCTGGCGGACGTCAGCATCGCCGAAGCGGCCATGCTGGCCGGCTTGCCGAAAGCCCCATCGGCCTATAACCCCGTCGCCAACCCACAGCGCGCCACCGTGCGCCAGCATTACATCCTGCAGCGCATGCGCGAACTCGGCTACATCACGCCGGCCGAATACACGGCCGCCGTGGCGGAAAAACTGGCGCTGAACAAGGACCGCAACAGCTCCGTGCACGCGGCCGCGTATGCGGTCGAGGAAGCGCGTCAACTGATCCTGCAAAGCTATCCCGAAGGCGCTTACAGCATGGGCCTGGACGTGACGACCACCATCCGCATGGCGCCGCAAATCGCGGCCGACAAGTCGCTGCGCGATGGGCTCTTGAATGCGCAGGCACGGCGTGGCTACCGTGGCCCGGAAGCGCGCCTGGCCGCTTCCGAAGACAGCGTGGCGCGCCAGCTGGCCGCCTACCCGGACAGCGGAGAATTGCGCGCCGCCCTCGTGCGCAAAGTCGACACCGCCGGCAAGCGCCAGCTGACGGCGCAGCTGCGCAATGGCGACGAGATCGTGCTGACGGCCTCGGAAGCGCGCCTGGGTGGCAAGCTGCAATGGGATGGCAAGCGCGCCATCGTCGCGGGCAGCGTGATCCGCGTTGTGCACGACGCGGCCAAGAAGGGCTGGCTGGTCAGCCAGCTGCCCGAGATGGAAGGCGCGCTTATCTCCGTCGAGGCGCACAGCGGCGAAATCGTCGCCATGGCGGGCGGCTTCGATTTCTACCGCAACCACTACAACCACGCCATGCAGGCCTACCGCCAGCCCGGTTCCAGCTTCAAGCCTTTCGTGTATTCGGCGGCGCTGGAAAAGGGATATTTTCCCGGCACGGCCGTGGACGACACGCAGCGCTTGCTGCTGCCGCAGGAAACGGGTGCGCGGCCGTGGCGCCCGCGCAATTACGGCAACAACTATGAAGGCTTCATCAGCGTGCGGCGCGGCCTCGTGCGCTCGAAAAACCTCGTGGCCGTCAGCCTGATGCAGGCGGCCGGTCCCGGCTACGTGCAGCACTACGCCACGCGCTTCGGTTTCGAGGGCGCGCGCAATCCCGTCTCCCTGCCGCTGGCGCTGGGCGCGGGCGCCGTCACACCGCTGCAGCTGGCGCAATCGTATGCCGTGTTCGCCAATGGCGGCATGCAGATGCCGCCGAAACTGATCAAGGAAGTGCGCAGCCGCAGCGGAGAAGTGCTGTTCAGCGATGCGGCGCCACGCGCCAAGGATGCGCCTGCGCCCGGTACGCAAGTGATCTCCACGCGCAATGCCTACGTCATGGACAGCATGCTGCGCGACGTCGTCAAAAGTGGCACGGGACGCGGCGCGCTGGCGCTGGGGCGCGGCGACGCGGCCGGCAAGACGGGCACGTCGAACAACGCCTATGACGCCTGGTTCGCCGGCTATTCCTCGGGCCTCGTCTCCGTCGTGTGGCTCGGCTACGACCAGCCCAAGAGCCTGGGTAACGCCACCGGGGGGACGTTGGCGCTGCCCGTCTGGCGCGACTACATGCAGGTGGCCGTGCAGGGCCGCCGCGAACAGGTATTGGCCGAGCCGCCAGGCCTGGCCCTGCTCGACGGCGATTACGTGTATGCCGAATACCTGGCCGGCGACTGCCTGCAGGATAACTTTGCCTTTATCCACAGCAGTGTCGGCTGCGGCAGCGGCGGTGCGGACACGCGCATGGCGCACGGTGAAGCCGGCGATGGCGGCTCCGGCACGGGCACGAACGAAGCGCGCACCTTGAACGAAGCGCGCGAACGCGAACAAATTCTCAAATCATTTTCGGAAGAATAAGAGCATGCTGCTATATACGATTTACCTGGTGGCGATTGTCGCCGAAGCGATGTCCGGCGCCATCATGGGCATGCGGCGGGGCATGGACTTGTTCGGCATCTGCATGATCGGTACCGTCACGGCGCTCGGCGGCGGCACCGTGCGCGACGTGCTGCTGGGGCACTATCCGCTGGGCTGGATCGCGCATCCCGAATACCTGCTGTTTACCATCGGCGCGGCCATCGTGACGGCCTTTGTCGCGCGCTATTTGCACCATTTGCGCGCCATCTTCCTGCTGGTCGATGGACTGGGCCTGGTGGCGTTTTGCGTGATCGGCTGCGACATCGCCATGTCGGCCAAGATGCATCCGGCCATCGTCGTGCTGGCGGGGATGATCACGGGCGTCTTCGGCGGCCTGCTGCGCGATATCCTGTGCAACCAGATCCCGCTGGTGCTGCAGCGCGAAGTGTATGCCACCGTGGCCCTGTTTACGGGCGCCCTGTATGTGGGCCTGCTGCACTTCAAGGTCGACAGCTCGGTGGCGCAACTGGCGTCCATCGGCGCCGGCTTCCTGTTCCGCTTCCTGGCCCTGCACTTCGAGTGGCGCCTGCCGAATTTTAACGGCGACCGCATACGGGGTTTTGAATAAGGTAAAACGCTGCGTGATTATTTTCGCGCGCGTTTAACCCCTTTTTCTGCGCTGCCGCGTTTCATGTTGGACACCCCAGCCAACCGGAGAAGAAGCGATGCCCAGCGTCCTCAAGATCACATTGATACTGTCCCTGCTGCTGTCGGCAGGCAGCCACGCCGCCGGCACGGCGCCGCGCAAGACCCTGGCGCCGTTCGCCAGCGAGCAGGCCTTGAGCAGCTATCTGCAGCAGTTGCAGGCGCGCCAGGCGGCCCTGCAAAGGGAGCAGCAGAAACTGCAGCGCGCCACGGCGCAATCCATGTCGGCGCCGCCGGCTCCTCCCGCGCCGACGATGGCGAAATCCGCGCCGGCGGCATCGGCCGAAGCGGCGGAATCCGTCACCAATGTGCAGACGGCGGGCGTGGACGAAGGCGGCATCGTCAAGCTGCATGGCAAGCACCTGGTGATGCTCCGGCGCGGCAAGCTGTTTACCGTGCAGGTGGGGGGCAATGCCCTGCAACCCGTGTCGTCGCTCGACGCGTTCGCGCCGGGCAGCGACCCGTCGGGCAGCTGGTATGACGAGATGCTGATCGATGGCGACACGGTCGTGGTGATCGGCTACAGCTACAGCCGTGGCGGCACGGAGATCGGCCTGTTCGACGTCAACGCCGACGGCAAGCTGGCCTACCGCTCCACCTATCACTTGCGCTCAAACGACTATTATTCGTCGCGCAATTACGCGAGCCGCCTGGTCGGCGGCAAACTGGTGTTCTATTCGCCCCTGTCGCTAAATTTGCGCCGGGGCGACCCGTTCGGCGGCTTTCCCGCGCTGCGCCGCTGGCGTCCTGACGCCGTGCCGTCCGACTTCAAGCGCATCGCCCCGGCCACGCGCATCTACCGCACCGATGAAGAACCGGAAACGGGCTTCGGCCTGACCCTGCACACGGTCACCGTGTGCGACCTGGCGCAGCGCGACATGCGCTGCGAAGCGACGGCCGTGATGGGGCCCCAAGGCCGCGTGTTTTATGTGTCGGGCGAATCCGTTTTCGTGTGGACCACGCGCCGCGGCAGCGACTCGGGCGTGTTCCGCATTCCCCTCGATGGCAGCGCGCCCAGCGCACTGAAGGTGGCGGGCGCGCCCGTCGACCAGTTCTCGTTCCTCGAAAGCCCTGACGGTCACCTGAACGTGCTGCTGCGCGCCGAAGGCCAGGGCGACGCCATGTGGGATGGCGCGCGCGGGCGCGGCGACATGGCCTTGCTGCGCGTGCCATTGGCGTCGTTTTCCGATGGCCGCGACAGCGCGCCCGCCAGCAGCTACCAGCCGCTGCCCGGTGGTGGCGGCTATGGGCTGCAAAACCGTTATGTGGGATCCTATCTCTTGTACGGCAATCCGGGCAATCCCGGACGCCGTCAGGCGGACCAGGCCTGGCCGCGCCAGCCACTGTATGCCGTGCGCTGGGCCGATGCGGGCAGCGTGCAAGCCTTGTCCCTGCCGCATGGCGTCGAGCGCATCGAGGCGCTGGGCAATGACGCCGTGGTGATCGGCGCGCAAGGCAGGGATCTGCACTTCAGCACCATCCGCCTGGGGGCGCAGGCGGCGATCGCCACGCGTTACATCCGCGCGGACGCGGCGCAGGGCGAGTCGCGCAGCCACGGCTTTTTCTACAAGCCGCACACGGCCAGCGAAGGCCTGATCGGCCTGCCCATCTTGAGTGCGGACGAGCGGCCTGGCCTCAACAAGCCGGCCGCCTCCGTCCTGTATCTGCGCAACAATGGTTTGACATTGACGGAACTCGGTGCGCTGGCCGCGCGTCCCGGTCCGGCACCGGACGACGGCTGCCGCGCATCGTGCGTGGACTGGTATGGCAATGCGCGGCCATTGTTCCTGCAGGGCCGTGTCTTCGCCCTGCTCGGCTATGAAGTGGTGGAAGGGGCGCTCAAGGATGGACATATCCGCGAAGTGCGCCGCATCAGCTATGCACCCATTGCGTCCCCTGTTCGCTGACGGCGCAGGGAAATTGCCGCTGCCGCGTAGTTCGGCTACACTGCTCCGCATGCCCGACACCCTCATTACCGCGACGGATGAAGACCTGATGCTGCGCTACAGCGCCGGCGACCTGCCGTCGTTTCGCGAATTGTACCGGCGCCATGGCCAGGGACTGTACCGCTTCGTGGCCTGGCGTTCGCCGCGCCGCGCCTGGGTGGCCGAGATCGTGCAGGATGCGTGGGCCAGCCTGCACGCGGCGCGCGCCGGCTACCAGCCGCAAGCGGCGTTTCGTACCTATCTGTACCAGATCGCGCGCAACCGCCTGATCGACCTATTGCGCCAGCGCGAAGGTCAGGAAATCGACGCTACAGACGAACTGGCGGACGAGGGCGCATCGCCGCCGCAATCGCTGGAACAGAAACAGCAGCACGCATTGCTGCATGCGGCCATCGCGGCGCTGCCGGTGGAGCAAAAGGAAGCGCTGGTGCTGCAGCAGTTCAGCGGCATGAGCATTCTGGAGATCGCCGTGGTGACGGGGGCGGAAGCGGAAACCGTCAAGAGCCGGCTGCGCTACGCCATGCAGAAATTGCGCGCGGGCTTGGACAGCGCCGCGGGCGCGGGAGGACAGGCATGAAGACGCACGATCAAGATAACGACGATTTGCATGACGAGGAATTGAACGCCCTGCTGGCCAGTCTGCCGCAGCCCGCGCCTTCCAGCGCGCTCGATGCGGCCATCCTGGCCGACGCGGAAAAAGCCTTGCCGCAACCGGTCGCCGCGAACGACAGCGCCGATGGCGTGCTGCGCACCCTGCCGGCCAAAAAATCACCCGACTACCTGCAGCGCTGGCGCGTTCCGCTGGGACTGGCCGCCGCCGTGCTGTTGACGGTGAACCTGATCGGCGTGGACTGGTTCGGCTCGAAACCGGCGCAGTTTCCCGTGGTGGGGGAACCGGTCACGCAGGAGGTGATGCGGGAAGCCACACCGGCCGCCGCACCTGCGACCGAGTTTGCGCCACTACCGCCAGCACCGCGCGCCATGGCCAAGGCGGCACCGAGGCCGCCGGCGCAAGCCGGGCCAGTGCCAGCACCCGTGTCAGCACCCGTTTCTCCGCCAGCGCCACCGGCCCCGCCACCTCCTCCGGCAATGCGGGAGGCGATGGAGCAGCAAGCGGCCATGCAGGCCGAAGCCAGCCTGCAGCGCCAGGCGCCGGCACAGCGGGCGCTGGCCATGCCCGCTCCCATCGTGGCAAAGTCGGCGCCGCTGCCGCCACCGGCCAGGCTCGATGCTTCCGTGTGGCTGGTGAAGATCGACGCCCTGCTGAAGGCCGGCGAAGGCAGCTTGGCGCACGAGGAGTGGACGGCGTTCCGGCAGGCGTATCCTGATTACCCGGTGGCCGAGGAACTGCGGCAGCGCCTGGAGAGTAAGTAAAAAACGCTAGACGATCCCCTTCCTGCGTTCCCACACGGCGCTGCCGACGAAAATGGCGGCGCACACCCACATCACGGCCGGCAGGGCGTTCACGCCCACCGATTGCATCAAGACGCCCGTCAGCAGGGGGCCGCCGCCGCTGGTGATGCCCCAGGTGGCGTTGACGATGGCGCTGGCGCTGGTCAGCGACAGGCCCGTAAACCGTTCGCCGCAAGCCACCAGCGCCAGCATGTAGATGCCGCCTGCCGCCGCGCCCAGCAACAGCAGCAAGGTCCACCACAGCCACGGCGTGCCGACGGCGAATGGCAGCAGCGGCAGCAGCAGGCAGACGGCCACGCCGCAGGCCGCGTGGACTTTGGCGCGGCCGTAGCGGTCGGCCATCCAGCCCAGCGCGAATTGCAGGCCCGTGTCGCCCACCAGCACCACGGTGGCCGACAGCAGGGCCAGGTCCGTGCCGATGCCGTGCTCCATCGCGTACAGCGGCAGCAAGCTCAATGCCAGGGTGTCGAACAGGGCGAAGAAGGCGGCGCCGAGCACGATCATCGGCATGCGCGGCAGGATCAGGGTCCACTTCACGCCATGTTCTTCCGGTTCGCGTGCCGGGCCGCTGTTCGAGATCAGCATCAATCCCGGCACGGCCAGCAAGAACAGCAGGCCGCAGGCGGCGAAGCTCCAGGAAATCTTGTCGTTGAACAGTGCCACGAGGGCAGGGCCGATCAGCTGGAAAAACGTAAAACTGGTGGTGTACATGGCCACCACTCTTCCCCGTGAATTGTCGGGCGCCAGCCGGTTCACCCACGCTTCGCCGATGGTAAACAGCACGCCCATGGCGCCGCCGAACAGGAAGCGCAGCACGCTCCACGCCAGCAGGTGGTCGGTACACTGCATGGCGATCGTCGCCAGCGAAGCCACCCATACGGCGCCCAGCATGGTGGCGCGCGCGCCGAAACGTCCCACCCAGCGCGAGACGAATGGCGAGGCGGCCAGGATGCCCAGGGCGCTGACGGCCGTGATCATGCCGATGATGTCCGTGCCCACGCCGCGCTGGTGCAGGGTCAGCGCCGTCAACGGCATGGTGGCGCCCAGGCCCAGGCCCACCACGCCGATGCTGACGACGAGGGCGAAGAAGTCGCGCCAAGGCATGTGCTTCATGGCTGCCCCCGCAGGGTGAAAATGGTGTTCGGGATGGCTGGAAAACGGTGTGGATGCATGGGAAAGGTAGGGACTTTGCCTGCGGCGCTGGTGTTTGGCGCCGGACGGGCATATGATGATTTTATCAAGAGCAATATTGCAAAGCCGTAGTGTAGGCGATGTGTGCCACCGCTGGCCATTCCCATCCGTGTGGCCGCTGCCTGCGGCTCTGCTGTACAGTGAAGCGAGCGGCAGCGCTGTCATGGCGCTGTCATTGGATCGTCACGCCAGCGAGGAAGCTCCATGCGCCGTCCCATCGTTCTCGTTCCCGCCTGCCAGCGCCAGCTTGGCAGCCACGCCTGGCACATGGCGCAGGACAAATACCTGCACGCCGTGCTGCGCGGCGCCGGCTGCATGCCGCTGCTGTTGCCCGCCCTGGGAGCGGACGCGGACCTGGAGGCGGCGCTGCACGTCGCCGACGGCGTCATGCTGACCGGCTCCGCCTCGAACGTCGACGCTCGCCTGTATGGCGAAGACATCCTCCATCCCGACCTGCCGCAAGACCCCGCGCGCGACGCCACCACCTTGCCCCTGATCCGCGCCGCGCTGGCGCGCCAGCTGCCCTTGCTGGCCATTTGCCGCGGCTTCCAGGAAGTCAACGTGGCCCTGGGCGGCAGCCTGCACCAGGCCGTGCATGCGGTGCCCGGCATGCAGGACCACCGTGAAAACGTGCTCGATCCTTTGAACCGCCAGTACGCGCCTTCGCACCGCATCAAGCTGATGCCCGACGGCCTGCTGTCACGGCTGCTGGGCGGCGAGAGCGAGATGATGATCAATTCCCTGCATGGCCAGGGCGTCGCCCGGTTGGCCGATGGCTTGCTCGTGGAAGCGCTGGCCGACGACGGCCTGGTGGAAGCGTATAGCGTGGCCAGCGCCGCCGGTTTTACCTTGGCCGTGCAATGGCATCCGGAATGGCAGGTGGAAGACAATCCGCAGTCCATGCGCCTGTTTGGCGCCTTCGGCCAGGCATGCCGCGATTACCAGGAACAGCAGCATAGACAGAAAGGATGACAGGCGCGCCGCACCAGCACCATGCGGCGCTTAATCAGGAAAAGCGCAAGACCAACGAGAGGGAAACATGGCAATACGCGAAAATTTCACTTATACGGACATGGATTTGTGGCTCAATGAAAAGCGCGTCACGGAAATCGAATGCCTGGTCCCCGACTTGACGGGCGTGGCGCGGGGGAAGATCCTGCCACGCGGGAAATTCACCCAGGAGCGCGGCATGCGCATCCCGGAAGCGGTACTGGGCATGACGGTGACGGGCAATTACCCGGTCGACGATGGCGGCTACGACCGCGCCATTTCCAGCACCGACCGCGACATGATCTTGAAGGCCGATCCCACCACCATCACCATGGTGCCGTGGGCCACGGATCCCACCGCGCAAGTCATCCACGACTGCTATTTTGCCGATGGCGCGCTGGTCGATTTCGCCCCGCGCTCCGTGCTGCGGCGCGTGCTGAAACTGTATGCGGACAAGGGCTGGAAACCCGTGGTGGCGCCGGAACTGGAGTTCTACCTGACGGCGAAAAACACGGACCCCGACTTGCCATTGAAGCCGCCCATCGGGCGCAGCGGCCGTGCCGAGACGAGCCGCCAGGTCTACAGCATCGACGCCGTCAACGAGTTCGATCCCCTGTTCGAGGATATCTACGATTACTGCGAATTGATGAATCTTGACGTCGATACGCTGATCCACGAAATCGGCGCGGGGCAGATGGAAATCAACTTCCTGCACGGCGACCCCCTGGGCCTGGCCGACAAGGTGTTTTTCTTCAAGCGCACCCTGCGCGAAGCGGCCTTGAAACACGATATGTACGCCACCTTCATGGCCAAGCCCATGGCGGGCGAACCAGGTTCCGCCATGCACGTGCACCAGAGCGTTGTCGATGCGAAGACGGGACTGAACATCTTCAGCAACGAGGATGGTTCGGCCGCGCCCATCTTCAAGCATTACATCGCGGGACTGCAGCGCTACATGCCGTCGGCCATGGCCATCGTCGCGCCCTACGTGAATTCCTACCGTCGCATCGTGCGCCATACGGCCGCGCCGATCAATATTCAATGGGGCCTGGACAACCGCACGGTGGGTTTCCGCGTGCCCGAGTCGGGCGTGCAGGACCGGCGCGTGGAAAACCGCATCATCGGCGCTGACGCCAATCCCTACCTGGCCCTGGCCGTCACCCTGGCCTGCGGCTACCTGGGCATGACGGAGCAGCTGGAGGCGACACCGATGATGGTGGGCAGTGCCTATGACATGAAGTTCGAACTGCCGCAAGGCTTGCCGGAGGCCCTGCAGTTGCTGCGCGCGGAAGACAAGCTGCGCACGGTGCTGGGCGAGCGCTTCATCGACGTGTATGCGGCCATCAAGGACCTGGAACACCAGGAGTTCATGACCGTGATCAGCCCGTGGGAGCGCGAACATCTTCTGCTCCATGTTTAAGAAAGGATATCAATGAGCACATCCAACAATCCGCTGGCGCCGAGCGCCGCTTTGGTCGCCTCCGTGGCGCAGAAAAACGCGGCGCCACAAGTCTATGACACGGCCGCCATCCAGCAGATGGACTCGGCCCACTACCTGCATCCATTCACCGATTTCCAGGACCTGGCAAGCAAGGGTGCCAGGGTGATGGTGCGCGGCGATGGCGTCTACCTGTGGGATAGCCAGGGCAAGAAAATCGTCGACGGCATGTCGGGCCTGTGGTGCGTCAACGTCGGCTACGGCCGCACATCGATCTCGCAAGCCGTGTACCGGCAGATGGAGACGCTGCCGTTCTATAACAGCTTCTTTGGCACGACGAACGTGCCGGCCGCGCAGCTGGCCGCCAAGCTGGCGCAGATATCGCCGCCGCAGTTCCAGCACGTCTTCTTCACCAGTTCCGGTTCCGAAGGCAACGACACGAATCTGCGCATGGTGCGCCGCTACTGGGATATCCTCGGCTACAAGGAGAGACATACCATCATCAGCCGCCACAACGCCTATCACGGCAGCACGGTGGCGGGAGCGTCGCTGGGGGGCATGGATGGCATGCATGCGCAGGGCGGCATGCCGATACCGGGCATCGCGCATATCGGCCAGCCCAATTACCTGGAATCGGGCCATGGATTGACTCCCGAGGCATTCGGCCTGAAGGCGGCTGGCTGGCTGGAAGACAAAATCCTGGAAATCGGCGCCGACAAGGTGGCCGCCTTCATCGGCGAACCGGTGCAGGGCGCGGGCGGCGTCATCATTCCGCCATCGACCTACTGGCCCGAGATCCAGCGCATCTGCGACAAGTACGGCATCTTGCTGATCGCCGATGAAGTCATCTGCGGCTTTGGTCGCCTGGGGCGCTGGTTCGGCTCCGAACTGTTCGGCATCAAGCCCGACCTGATCACCTTTGCCAAGGGCGTCACCTCTGGCTATGTGCCGCTGGGCGGCGTGCTGGTGGGCGACCGGGTCGCTAAAGTCTTGATTGAACAGGGCGGCGAGTTCACCCACGGCTTCACGTATTCCGGCCACCCCGTCGCCTGCGCGGCCGCGCTGGAAAACATCCGCATCATCGAGGAGGAACAGCTGGTGGCCAAGGTGGCCGAAGATACGGGGCCGTATCTGCGGCAGTGCTTCGCCAGCCTGGGCGAACATCCGCTGGTCGGCTATGCGGACAGTTGCGGCCTGGTCGCGGGCCTGAACCTGGTGCGCAGGAAGGGCGCCACCGTGCACGAAAACGAGCTGTTCGACGAGGGCCAGGGCGTGGGCATGATTTGCCGCGGCCACATGTTCGACAATGGCGTCATCATGCGCGCCGTGGGCGAGCGCATGATCGTCGCCCCGCCGCTGGTGATGACGCGCGCGCAGATCGATGAAATGGTGGGCTTGATACGTCTGTGCCTGGACAAGACGTATGCGGACGTGAAAGCGAAGGGGTGGGTGTAGGTTTTTACTGAACCCAAAATCTAAGCGCTGGGGTCGTACCCTGAGGGTACGACCCCAGTCTCTGCTGTTGGGTTTTTATCGACATCTGTACAATTTTTAGACCAGATAAGCGACAGTTCCGCTAAACTTCCATCCTGGCCGCTCTTTGTAGCGGCCAGTTTTTCATTTTGACACCCACTTACCCAAAGCACCCACATGACGATAGCAACACCCGCCGCGTCGGCCAGCGACGCCCCAGCGCCTTTCTTGCTGATTGATCAACTGGTCAAGGAATTCGATGGCGTGCGCGCCGTCAATGATATTTCCGTGACGATCAACAAGGGCGAGATCTTCGCCCTGCTGGGCAGTTCAGGTTGCGGCAAGTCGACCCTGCTGCGCATGCTGGCGGGCTTCGAGACGCCGACGTCGGGCAGGATCGCCCTGGCGGGCAACAGCATCGTCGATGTGCCGCCGCACCAGCGCCCCATCAACATGATGTTCCAGTCGTACGCGCTGTTTCCACATCTGTCCGTGTGGGACAACATCGCCTTCGGCCTGCGCCGCGATGGCTTGCCGAAAGCGGAAGTGGCGGCGCGGGTCGAGCAGATGCTGGCGCTGGTGCAGCTGGGGCAGTATGCGAAGCGCAAGCCGCACCAGTTGTCGGGCGGGCAGCAGCAGCGCGTGGCGCTGGCGCGTAGCCTGGCCAAGCGGCCGCAATTGCTGCTGCTCGACGAGCCGCTGGGCGCGCTGGATAAAAAACTGCGCGAGCGCACGCAGATGGAACTGGTGAATATCATCGAGCAGGTGGGCGTCACCTGCGTGATGGTCACGCACGACCAGGATGAGGCCATGAGCATGGCCACGCGCATCGCCGTCATGAGCGAAGGGCGCATCCTGCAGGTGGGCGCGCCCGGTGAAATCTATGAAACGCCGAATTGCCGTTTCGTGGCTGACTTCATCGGCAGCGTCAATCTGTTCGACGGCCGCATCACGCAGGACGAACCGGATCACGTGGTGATCGCCACGCCCGATGGCGAGCACTATGTTTCGCATGGCATCACGGGCAATCTGGGCATGGATGTCTCGGTGGCCGTGCGCCCCGAAAAAATCGGCATCCAGATCGCGCCACCCACCTTGGAAGAGCGCGCGTCACCAAAGGAACACGGCTACAACTGCGCCCAGGGCGTGATCGTCGCCATGGCGTATTTTGGCAATGAAACCAGCTACCATGTGCGCCTCGACAGCGGCACGGTGGTGAAAGTCTCGCGCACCAACGCGGCCCGCCACGACGCCGCGCGCCTTGAGCGCGAACAGCGCGTGTGGGTATGGTGGGATGGCGCCGACATCGTCGTGCTGACCAGCTGAGGCCATCATGACGTCCATTCTGCAATTGCTGCGTAGCCTGGTCACCCTGCGCTGGGTAACAGGGAAAAACGCGGGCCGCAACGCCGTCATCGCCGTGCCGTCGCTGTTCCTCACGGCCGCCTTTTTGGTACCGTTTCTGATCGTGCTGCGTATCAGCCTGTCCGACATGGACACGGCGGGCAGCCCGTTCGGCGGCTTGCTGTCGTATGTCGACGGCATCGTCGTGCTGAAGGTCAAAATCGCCAACTACCTGTTCATCGCCGCCGATGAACTGTATCTGCTCACCTATCTCAGTTCATTGAAATACGCGGCCATCACCACGGCCATCTGCCTCTTCATCGGCTATCCGTTCGCCTACTTCATGGCGCGCGCCAGGCCGTCCATTCGTCCCGTGCTGATGATGCTGGTGATGCTGCCGTTCTGGACCTCGTTCCTGCTGCGCGTGTATGCGTGGAAGGGCATCCTGGCCAACCACGGCTTGCTCAACGACCTGCTGATCGCGTTGGGCGTGGTGCAGGAACCGCTGCACATGATGAACACTTCGTTCTCGCTGGTGGTCGGCATGGTGTACGCCTACCTGCCTTTCATGATTTTGCCCCTGTACGCGAACCTGGTAAAAATGGATATGCGCTACCTGGAAGCGGCGGCCGACCTGGGCGCCACGCCGTTGCAGGCGTTCTGGCGCATCACGGTGCCGCTGTCGAAATCGGGCATCATCGCCGGCGCCATGCTGGTGTTCATTCCTTCCGTGGGCGAATACGTGATTCCCGAACTGCTGGGCGGCCCGGAAACCCTGATGATCGGCCGGGTGCTGTGGGATGAATACTTCACCAATAACGACTGGGCCATGGCGTCGTCGGTGACGGTGCTGGTGGTCTTGCTGATCCTCGTGCCGATGGCCATTTTTAACAAATACAAGACGGAGCAGGACGCGGAGGAGCGCACATGAACGGACGTACTTTCCTGCAGAGCTGGTTCGGCCGCGGCTGGCTTTCGCTCGGCTATCTGTTCCTCTACCTGCCCATCATCGTACTGATCGTCTTCTCGTTCAACAGCTCGCGCCAGGACATGGTGTGGAGCGGTTTTTCGCTGCGCTGGTACAGCGAGTTGATGAGCGATACGGAGATCATCTCAGGTTTTGGCTTGTCGCTGAAGATTGCCTTCATGTCGGCGACATCCTCCGTCATCCTCGGCACGTTTGCCGCCTTTGCCTTGACCAGTTACCAGCGCTTCCGCGGCCGCACCGTGTTTTCCGCCATGGTCAGCGCGCCTTTGGTGATGCCGGAAGTGATCATCGGCCTGTCCTTGCTGCTGATGCTGGTGTCCATGCAAAAGGTCTTCGGTTTTCCCGAGCGGGGCGTGCTGACCATCTGGCTCGGCCACACCCTGCTGGGCATGGCGTATGCGGCCGTGGTGGTGCAGTCGCGCCTGCAGGAGATGAGCAAATCGCTGGCCGAAGCGGCGATGGACCTGGGCTGCCGCGCGCACCAGGTCTTCTTCCTCGTGACCCTGCCGAACATCACGCAGGCCCTGGCCTCGGCCTGGCTGCTGACATTTACTTTGTCGCTCGACGACGTGGTGCTGTCGGCCTTCTTGTCCGGCCCCGGCTCGACGACGATGCCGCTGGTGATTTTCTCGCGCGCGCGCCTGGGGCTCGATCCGCGCGTGAACGCCATCGCGGCGCTGACGATCCTGGTCGTGACCATTGCCGTCATCGCGTATGCCGTGATGCTGGCGCGCGCGGACCGCAGACGCCGCAAGCAACTGTCTGCGGCGTATTTGGAAGACTAGAGTAAGCTGGCGTTTTCACCTTGCAGGAGACGACCATGACGGAAAACACCAGCTGGCATGCACGGGCCGCAGCGCTGACGATCGATGGACGCGCTGTCATCAATGGCAAGCGGACAGGGGCCGTATCCGGCCAGACTTTCGATAAGCTGTCGCCCATCGACGGGCGCTTGCTGGGGCAGGTGGCCCGCTGCGACACTGCCGACGTGGATGCGGCCGTGCAGGCCGCCCGCGCCGCCTTTGACGACCGCCGCTGGGCAGGCAAGTCGCCCGCGCAGCGCAAGCGGATATTGATCAAGTTCGCCGACCTGGTGCAGAAATACGGTCCCGAGCTGGCCCTGCTGGAAACCCTGGACATGGGCAAGCCGATCAAATACAGCCAGAGCGTGGACGTGGGCTCCACGGCCAATTGCCTGCGCTGGTATGGCGAGGCGATCGACAAGGTCTACGATGAAATCGCACCGACACCCGCCAACAGCCTGGCCCTGATCACGCGCGAACCGGTGGGCGTCGTCGCCGCCATCGTGCCGTGGAATTACCCGATGATCATGGCCGCCTGGAAGATCGCGCCCGCCCTCGCGGCCGGCAACAGCGTGATATTGAAACCATCCGAAAAATCGCCGCTGACGGCCTTGCGCCTGGCCGACATCGCGCTGGAAGCGGGCGTGCCGGCGGGCGTCTTCAACGTGCTGCCCGGTTACGGCAACGAGGCCGGCGCCGCGCTGGCGCTGCACATGGATGTCGATTGCATCGGCTTTACGGGTTCCACGCGCACGGGCAAATTGATCGTGCAGATGGCGGGCCAGTCGAACCTGAAACTGGCGTGGACGGAATTGGGCGGCAAGTCCGCCAACATCGTTTGCGCCGATTGCCCGGACCTGGACAAGGCCGTGGCGGCCGCCGTCGGCTCCATCTTCTTCAACCAGGGCGAAAGCTGCAACGCACCCTCGCGGCTGTTCGTGGAAGAATCGATCAAGGATGTATTTATCGCCAAGGCGCTGGCCATGCTGCCCCGCTTCCAGCCGGGCGACCCGCTCGACGAAGCCACCGTCATGGGCGCCATCGTCGACGCCACCCAGATGCAGACGGTGATGGGCTACATCGCGGCCGGCAAGAGCGAAGGCGCGCAATTGCTCGGTGGCGGCGAGGCCGTGCGCCTTGATACGGGTGGCTATTACGTGCAGCCGACCATCTTCGGCGTGGACGCAGGCATGACGATCGCGCGCGAAGAGATCTTTGGCCCTGTGCTTTCCGTGCTGGGCTTTACGGATATCGCCGAAGCGGTGCAACAGGCCAACGCCACGCCGTACGGCTTGCAGGCGGCCGTATGGACCTCGGACATCACCAAAGCCATCCAGACGGCGCGCGCCCTGCGTGCCGGCACCGTGCACGTCAACCAGTACGACGGCGACGACATCACCGTGCCGTTCGGCGGCTACAAGCAGTCGGGCAACGGGCGTGACAAGTCATTGCACGCACTGGACAAGTACACGGAGCTGAAGACGACGTGGATACAGGTGGGCTAGTGTGCGTCGATTATCGCGATAATTAGCTCCTATATGATCTAATTATTGGCAAAAATATGCTAAATTAGGCGTTATAGGGACTATTTTGGGGGCGGTATGGAGTGTCATTTTCAAATCTTTCATGAGGAAGTATGGAAAGATTGTGCATTGCTTACCCTGCTCGAACCCGCCGGCGGCAACCCCCGTACTGCCACGCTGTTTGAATACGACCTCGATTATGCCTTCGAGAAAAAAGTCGAACCCGTATCGCTGCGCTTTCCCGTCACGGCAGATATGCAGAAGCTGGCGCAATGGCCAGCCTTTGTGTTTGACCTGATCCCCCAGGGGAGTGGGCGGGCGTATCTGCTGGGGCAGCTGCAACTGGCGGATGGTCCTGCCGCCGATTTTCCGTTGATGTGCGCCGGTGCCTTCAATCCCATCGGGTGTGTCCGCGTTGCCGAGGCAGTGCAATACTATGAACAGCATCTTGCCCGCCACGAGACCGACACACCCATGCACGGGTTGTCATTGGAAGACATCATTGGCCGCGGCGAGGCATTTCACGAACGCATGCTGGTACACAGCATGCTGGCAGCAGGTAGCCTCGGTGTCCAGGGCGCGGCGCCGAAATATTTGCTGACGACGGACCATGAGGGAATGTGGCATGCGGATGGCGCATTGGCCGACGAGCGCGCGGCAGCGCATTTTATCGTCAAGCGGGCGCGGGGCAAGACCCCGAGCGATGACAAGGTGCTGAGAAATGAAGCGGCCTACATGCGCGTGGCGAGCGCGATGGGCTTGCGCACGGCTGGCGAGCTTCGCTACCAGGAAGATACCCTGTTCATTCCACGCTTTGACCGGATAGTCCGGGATGGCAAGGTACTTCGCCTGCATCAGGAAAGTGCGGCTTCGTTAGCCGGCATCGTTGGATTTGAAGCTTCGCCCAGCCAGTTCGAGCTGTTGCAGGCATTGCGCGCCGTCGTCAGCGACAAGACCACCGAGACCGTTGAATTCCTCAAGCGCGACATATTGAACCTGGCCATGCGCAATACCGACAACCACGCACGCAATACCGCCGTTCAAAAGATCGGTGCCAACGTGCGTCTCACGCCGTTGTTCGATTTTGCGCCCATGTATCTGGACCCGGCAGGCATTGCGCGGGCAGCGCGCTGGTACCATCCGGTCAGCAAAAAAGAGCTGCATGCATGGCCTGCCATTCTGGCCGCCATGGATATTGCTGACGTGGAGCGCAATCACATTCAGGTTGAACTTTACCGCTTCGGCCAACGACTCGTCGAGCTGGAGCGGCGCATGCTGCAGGCAGGCGTGGATGATGATATCGTCGCCTTTCTCAGGCCTCACATCGCCATGCAGATCGAACAATTGAGCGCGCTGGGGGAGCACTGAGATGGCGCGCACCCATATCGACAAGGAACAGCTCAGGCAGCGCAGGGCGGTGCTCTACGACGCCATCGCGCGCGGTGAAGTCACGCTCCAGCATGCGGTGAAGGAGATGCGCGCCATCTCGCGCATGACGCAGGCGCAATTTGCGGAACACCGAGGAGTCAGCCTGAAAACCATCAAGGAAATCGAGAACGGCAAGGGCAATCCGACCATCCAGTCGCTGAATCGCATCGGACAGTTTTTTGGACTGGAGGTGGCGTTTGTACGGACAGAAACGCTACGCGAAAAAAAAATCGCCCCGGCAAGTACCGGAGCGATATCGCCTCAATAGGCTAAGTAATCCTCAGGAAATTATTGTGAAATTATGACGAACATAGCCGGATGCTATGCAAGGCGTCCGCCGCGACGCAGTGCGAGCACTGCGAGCGGTGGGCAACGCCGCAGAGTGCCGGTTATGGAAGTCAGAAATCACAATAATTTATGGGGGTTACTTGGATCAGAAGCAGTGTTCCAGCGCCGGGAAGCTGCCATCCTTGACGGCTTTGACGTAGCCGGTGACGGCGTCGTCGATGCTGGCCGCGCCTTCCATGAAGTTGCGCACGAAGCGCGCTTTGCGGCCTGGGAAGACGCCCAGCATGTCGTGCATGACGAGCACCTGGCCCGAGCAGTCGGGACCTGCGCCGATGCCGATGGTCGGAATCGTCAGCATGTCGGTCACTTCCTTGCCCAGTTGCGTCGGCATGGCTTCCATCAGCACGATGGCGGCGCCCGCGTTTTGCAGCACCAGCGCGTCGTTCTTCAGTTCCGCCGCGCTTTCCGTGCTCTTGCCCTGGACTTTATAGCCACCCAGCTGGTGCACGAATTGCGGCGTCAGGCCGATGTGCGCGCAGATGGGAATGCCGCGCTCGGAGAGGAAACGCACGGTTTCGGCCAGCCAGGCGCCGCCTTCGATCTTGATCATGTGCGCGCCGGCCTGCATCAGGATGACGGCGTTGGCATAGGCTGTCTCGGGCGTGCCGTACGCGCCAAACGGCAGGTCGGCAACGATCATGGCGGACTTGCTGCCGCGCGCCACGGAAGCCGTGTGGTAAGCCAGTTCGGCCACGGTGACGGGCAGGGTGGAGCTATGGCCATTGCAGACCATGCCGAGCGAATCGCCGATCAGCAGGATCTCCACGCCGCAGCGGTCCATCAGGGACGCGAAGCTGGCGTCATAGCAGGTCAGCATGGTGATCTTTTCGCCGGCGGCGCGCAGCGTAGCCAGCGTGTGGATCGTCACGGCCTTGTTGGCGACAGGCTTGGATGGCGCCGGCGCCGGTGTGGCAGCCTTGTCTTTTGCGGCCAGATCTGTTCCTTGCAAATAAGCGGACATAGGTATTCTCTAGAGTGAAAGGGGGTGATGCGATTGCGACGCCGCTAGTGTAGTACTTTATGCGGCGTGCTGCAGGGACGGCATTGTAGTGTATGTCTGGCGCAGCGGCTCAGAGCCGGCTGATGGCCTGGCCGGCCACCGTGGCCAGGTAGTCCTGCGCCGGCCCGAGTCCGGGCACGACGATGGCGGGCGCCAGGGCCAAGAGCGGCACCAGCACGAAGGCGCGCTCGGTGAGGCGCGGATGGGGCACCGTCAGGGTGGCGCTGGCGATCTGCTCATCGCCGTACAGCAGCAAGTCCAGGTCGAGGGTGCGCGGGGCGTTGCGGTAGGGCCGTTCGCGCCCGTGCGCCGCCTCGATGGCGTGCAGGGCCTGCAGCAGTTCCTCTGCCGGCAGGGTGGTGCTGATGCGCGCCACGGCGTTGATGTAGTCGTCACCGCTCGAATCGATGGGCGCCGTGCGGTAGCTGGCCGAGGCGTCCACCAGCGATGCGCCGGGTAGGCGCGCCAGTCGCGCGATGGCATCTTGCACATTCGCGCGCGCGTCGCCCAGGTTGGCCCCGATGCCGATGTAAGCAATGACTACCATTATTCGCCGCTGCTGCTGCCGGTGGTCGAGCCGCCGCCCGTGCTGGTCTTGCTGCGCGTGCTGCGGCGTGGCGGACGCTTTTTCTTGACGGCGCCCGGTGCGGCATTGGCGCTGACGAGCAGCGCTTCGCGCGTTTCCTCGTCGCCTTCATAAAAGGCCGTCCACCATTCGCCGATGTCCATGTCGATCTCGCCCGAGGCGCAGCGCAGCAGCAGGAAGTCGTAGCCGGCGCGGAAGCGCAGGTGTTCGAGCAGTTTGTACGGCGCCTTGCCGACCCGGCGCTCGAAGCGCGGCTGCATCGACCAGATGTCGCGCATGTCGGAACCGATCTTGCGCTGCAAGGCCAGTTTTTCCGTTTGCGAATCGAGCACGTCGTCGGCCGCCAGGTGCAGCGCGGGAATGGTCGACTCGCCGGCGGCGCGGTAGGCCGTCCATTTTTCCAGCACCTGATGCCACAGCAGCGAGGCAAACAAAAAGCCCGGCGAGACGGTCTTGCCGGCCGCGATGCGCTGGTCCGTGGCGTCCAGCGCCAGGGTGACGAATTTCGCGCCCAGCGGCTGCTCCAGCACCACGTCGAGCAGCGGCAGCAGGCCGTGATGCAAGCCTTCCTTGCGCAGCTGCTGCAGGCAAGCCAGCGCGTGGCCGCTCATCAGCAGTTTCAGCATTTCATCGAACACGCGCGGGGCGGGCACGTTGTTGATCAGCGGCGCCATGATGGGGATCGGCGCGGCCGTGTGCGGCTCGATGGTGAATTTCAGCTTGGCGGCGAAGCGCACCACGCGCAGCATACGCACGGGATCTTCGCGGTAGCGCTCTTCCGGTTTGCCGATCATGCGCAAGGTCTGGGCGCGGATGTCTTCCACGCCGCCGTGGTAGTCGAGCACTTCCTGCGTGGCCGGGTTGTAGTACATGGCGTTGATGGTGAAGTCGCGGCGCAGCGCGTCTTCGTGCTGCAAGCCGAAGGTGTTGTCGCGCAGGACGCGGCCATGTTCATCCTTGGGCGCGGAGTCGGCGCCGGCGCCGCGGAAGGTCGTCACTTCCAGCAAATCCTGGCCGAACATCACGTGCACGATCTGGAAGCGCTTGCCGATGATGAAGGCGCGGCGGAACAATCGCTTGACCTGTTCCGGCGTGGCGTTGGTGGCGATGTCGAAGTCTTTCGGTTTCACGCCCAGCAGCAGATCGCGCACGGCGCCGCCGACGACAAAGGCCTCGAAGCCCGCTTCCTGCAGGCTGCTGGTGACGCGGATGGCATTCGACGACACCAGTTTCGGGTCGATTCCGTGTTGCGCAGGACCGAGCACGATGGGTGCCGTGGTGTCGCGCGCTGCCTCTTTTTTAACGCCGAGGATCTTGCGGATGAATTTTTTAATCATTGAATAAGTGAAGTGATGGCCAGCCGTGGAGGGATGCGTGTGCGCTCAAAGCGGTATTGGGGTTGGTTGCGACCGGGTGGGTCACGACCGACAGCAGGGGAATGTCGTTGTGCGAATCGCTGTAAAAATAGCTGCGCTCGAACTGCCCCAGTTCCTTGCCCATCTTTTCCAGCCAGGCGTGGGTGTGGGTCAGCTTGCCCGCGCCCAGAGTCGGCGTGCCGACCAGCTTGCCCGTGACATTGCCTGCGTCGTCATACTCGGGCATGGCGGCCAGCAAGTGCTCGACGCCCAGCGCATCGGCGATGGGTTTGGTGATGAAATGGTTGGTCGCCGTGACGATGGCCAACAGGTCGCCCGCGTCCTGGTGCTGTTTCAGCAGAGCCACGACTTCCGGGCGGATGGCCGGCATGACCACTTCGGCCATGAATTGCCGGTGCAGCGCTTCCAGGCGTTCGCGCGGGAATTGCGCCAGGGTGCCGAGCGAGAATTCCAGGTATTCCACCGGATCGAGCGTGCCGGCCTGGTATTGCGCGAAAAATTCGTCGTTGCGGCGGGTGAATTCGGCGGCGTCCACGGCACCAATGCGTACCAGGAATTCGCCCCACTCGTGATCCGAGTCGATGGGCAGCAGGGTGTGGTCGAGGTCAAACAGGGCCAGATTCATCATTCTTTCGCTTCCGCCTGCAGCAACTCGCGCAACAATGGCAAGGTGATCGGGCGTTGGGTTTCAAGGGAGTAGAGGTCGAGAGAGTCCAGCATCGTCGACAGCGAACGCATGTCGCGCCGGAAATGGGACAGCAGATAGGGTAACACGCCGGGCGACAAGGTCAAGCCGCGGGTGGTGGCCGCCTGGGTCAGGGCGGCGATTTTTTCATCGTCGGTCAAGCCGTGGATCTGGTAGATCAGGCCCCAGCCCATGCGCGTGCGCAAGTCTTCGCGCACGGGCAGCACGGCCGGTGGCACGGCGCCGCTGCACACCATATAGGCCTTGTTGGCGCGGATTTCATTGAACAGGGCAAAGGCGTCGATCTGCGCCAGCGGCGACAGCTTTTCGCAGTCGTCGAGCAGGTACAGGTCGACGTCGGGCGAATACACGAATTCGGACTCGATCGAGAATGGCGAAATGTAGCGCGCGCGCTCGGTGCTGGCCAGGGCCTTGAGCAGGTGGCTCTTGCCGGCGGCCAGTTCGCCCCACAGGTAGGCAAAATGTTCGCGCGACGTGCGCGCGGCGAACTGGCGCATCAGCTGCGCCACTTCGGCATTCTGTCCCACCTCGAAGGTATCGAGGCTGTGCGCCTGGTCTGTGCCTAAATCGAGCACCAGTTGTTTCATGGCGTACGCCTTGTCCTGTTTTTCATTACTGCATGTGCATCGTGGTATTGCTAGGTTGATATGATATCCGCTTTTACTAGGTATTATAGAAGCTGCTGGAGAGGTAGTGGCGTCTTAGATGCTTAAAAGCGACCATCAGCACGGCAGAAGCGGGTAAAGCGAGCAAAACGCCGACGAAACCGAACAATTGTCCGAAAGCTAATAAGGCGAAGATCACGGCCAGCGGGTTCAGGCCGATGCGCTCGCCCACCAGGCGCGGCGTGAGGAAAAAGCCTTCGATGACCTGGCCGCAGCCGTAGATGACGGCCACGGCGATGACGCCGCTCCAGTCGGCAAACTGCAGCAGGGCGGCGATCAGCGCCAGCATCAGTCCCAGGCCGAAGCCCAGGTAGGGGATGAAGACCAGCAAGCCCGTGATGATGCCCACAGGCAATGCCACTTCAAAACCGGCGATGGCCAGCGCCACCGAGTAATACGTGGCCAGCACCAGCATGACGAGCAACTGGCCGCGCAGGTATTGCGCCAGCAAGGTATCGACTTCCTGCGCCATGCCCACCGTGCGGCCCACCCAGCGGCGCGGCACGGCGCCGGCGATGCGCGCCAGCATCGGGTGCCAGTCCAGCAACAGATAAAACAGCACGACGGGAATGAGCACCACGGTGGCCAGCCAGCCCAGCACGGCCGTGCCGCCGATACGGGCCGAGGCCAGCACCGTGCTCCAGATTTCGTCGCCGCTGGTGGCCATCTGCTGGCTCAGCATGCGTTTGATGCCCGTGCCATCGAGGCGTACGCGGATGCCGAGGTCGCGCAGTTTCGGCGCCAGGAACTCGTTCGCCTTGCTGAGAAACTGCGGGATTTGCGCCTGCAGCAAGGGGATTTCCTTCTGCAACACGGGCACGACGATCAGCACGAGCGCCGTAATGGCGAGGAAAAACAACACTACGACGACCAGCACGGCGAGCGGACGGGGCACGTAAAAACGCTTGTAATGCAGGCGCTGCAAGCGGTCGACGCCGGGATTGAGCACGTAGGCGAGGATGGCGGCGGCCAGGAAGGGCGTCAGGATGGGACCGAGGCTGACGAGCAGCAGCAAGAATGCCAGCCAGACCGCGATCCAAAATGCTGTTTGCTTCTGTTCGGCAGTGATGGCGAATGGCATGTAGTTTGTACTGTTGCGTTAAAAAAAGGCAGTTAATTACGAAATGGCGGGGCAGTTTGATAAAATAGCGACTTGATCGACCGAATTCACCCGCTGGCGTCCTGCCGCACGATGTTGAAAAACATGCTTGCGCGCGCGTGCCGGCGGGTATCCGCCTTCTATTTTACCGCCTCCGCTGCCACCACACCATGAACCAGACTTCTAATGTTTCCCTTTCCTACCGTGACGCTGGCGTCGATATCGACGCAGGCGACGCTTTAGTCGAAGCAATCAAGCCGTTTGCCAAGCGCACCCTGCGCGAAGGCGTGATGGGCGGCCTGGGCGGTTTTGGCGCCATGTTTGAAATCAGCAAGAAGTACAAGGAACCGGTGCTGGTCTCGGGCACCGACGGCGTCGGTACCAAACTGCGCCTGGCGTTCGAACTGAACCGCCATGACACGGTCGGCATCGACCTGGTCGCCATGAGCGTCAACGACATCCTGGTGCAAGGCGCCGAGCCCCTGTTCTTCCTCGACTACTTCGCTTGCGGCAAGCTGGACGTGGCCATTGCCACCGACGTCATCAAGGGTATCGCCCAGGGTTGCGAACAAGCGGGTTGCGCGCTGATCGGCGGCGAAACGGCGGAAATGCCGAGCATGTACCCGGCCGGCGAATATGATCTGGCAGGTTTTGCCGTCGGCGCCGTGGAAAAATCGAAAATCATCGACGGCACCAAGATCGCCCCGGGCGACGTGGTGCTGGGCCTGGCCTCGTCGGGCGTGCACTCGAACGGTTACTCGCTGGTGCGCAAGATCATCGAAGTGGCAAAACCAGACCTGGAAGGCGACTTCCACGGCCGTAAACTCGCCGACGTGCTGATGCAGCCGACGCGCATCTACGTCAAGCCGCTGCTGGCGCTGATGGATGCGATGGAAGTCAAAGGCATGGTGCACATCACCGGTGGCGGCCTGGTGGAAAACATCCCGCGCGTGCTGCAGCCTGGCCTGGTGGCCGAGCTGGACTCGAAATCGTGGACTATGCCGCCACTGTTCACGTGGCTGCAACAGCACGGCGGCGTGGCTGACGCCGAAATGCACCGCGTCTTCAACTGCGGCATCGGCATGACCGTCATCGTCTCGCAGGAAAACGCGGACGCCGCCATCGCCCAGCTGCAAGCGGCCGGCGAAACCGTTTCGCGCATCGGCACCATTCGTGCCCGTAACGGCGACGAGCATCAGACCATCGTCATCTAAGTTATCACACGCATAGAAAAGGCAGGCACTCGCGAGAGGCCTGCCTTTTTTACGTCCGCAGGTCTTACCTTGCGTGCACCGTCTTCATGCGGCCATCCGGTTGCGAGCCTCCTTTCCCGATCATGGCCACGCTGACGGCCGAGACGAGGGAGGCGAACAGGATGTAGCCGACGATGTGCCACGGCTCGCCATTGCCCGTTTTCAGCAGGTAGGTGGCGATGATGGGTGTCAGGCCGCTGGCGAAGATGCCGGAGAACTGGTACACGAAGGAGATGCCCGTGTAGCGTACCTTGGCGTCGAACAGGTCGCAGAACAGGGCCGCTTCCGGGCCGTACACGGCCGAATACAGCACGCCCAGCGGGATGATCACGGAACACCACAGCAGCAGCGGATTGTCGGCGTGGTTGAGCATGATCCAGAAGGCGGGAATCGACGACACGCCCGTGATCAGCGAACCCCAGAAAAACACCTTGCTGCGGCCGATGCGGTCCGACAGGCGGCCGAAGAACGGGATGCAGAAGCACATCACGACGGCCGACGCCATCACGCCCATCAGCGCTTCCGTGCGGTCGATCTTGATGGTGTTGGTCAGATAGGTGATGGAAAACACGCCGAAGATATTGAAGAACACGCCGTCGATATAGCGCGCGCCCATGCCCTTCAAGACGTTGCCCGGATAGCGCTTCAGCAGGTCGAAGAACGGGATTTGCGTCTCCGCGTTCTTCTCCTTGACGGCCTGGAATTCCGGCGTTTCCATCACGTTCAAACGTATCCACATGCCGATGAAGACGAGGGCGGCCGACAGGATGAAGGCGACGCGCCAGCCCCATGACAGGAATTGCGCGTCCGTCAGGCTGTAGGAGAGGATCGCCACCACGCCGGACGCGAGGCACAGGCCGATGGCCAGGCCGATCTGCGGCAGGCTGGCGTAGAAGCCGCGCTCCTTCGGCGGTGCATATTCATACGCCATCAGCACGGCGCCGCCCCATTCGCCACCGAGGCCGATACCCTGCAGCACGCGCAGGAACAGCAGCAGGCCGGGCGCCCAGTAGCCGATGTGCTCATACGTCGGCAGCACGCCGATCAGGAAGGTGGAGACGCCCATGATCATCAGGGTCATCACCAGCATGCTCTTGCGGCCGATCTTGTCGCCGAAGTGGCCGAAGATCACGCCGCCGATGGGGCGCGACAGAAAGCCCACGGCGAAGGTGCCGTAGGCCAGCATGGTCGAGACGAGCGGATCGCCGCCCGGGAAATACAGCTTGCTGAACACGATGCCGGCCACGACGCCGTATAAAAAGAAGTCGTACCACTCGATGGTGGCGCCGATCACGCTGGCCATCACGACTTTCCGTAGCTCTTTGGCCTTTTTCGGATTGTTCGTATTGTTATCCATAATATCTAGTCTCCAATCGATATCGATTATGTGTTTTTTTCTGATGCTTGGCTTGTCGCCGATACATGGGGCGGGGCCGTCTGCCCGCCGCTGGCGTCCTCCCGGGTGAGGTGGAATGGGGCGCGGACTAGGCCGCCTTGGGCAGCCGCACGGCGTCCGCCAGGATCATGTCGGCCGCTTTTTCGGCGATCATGATGGTGGGCGCGTTCGTATTGCCCGAGACGATTTCCGGCATGATCGACGCGTCGACCACGCGCAGGTGCTGCATGCCGTGCACGCGCAGGCGCTCGTCGACGACGGCCATGGCGTCATGCCCCATCTTGCAGGTGCCGCTGGGGTGGTAGATGGACTGGCTGAAGCGCCGTGCCGCGTCCAGCAGTTCCTCGTCCGTTTCGAACTGCGGGCCGGGCACGAACTCGGAAATGATGTGCGGCGCCAGCGACGGGGCGGCGGCGATTTTTCTCGCCACGCGCAGGGCGGCAATCGCCGTTTGCTGGTCGCGCGGGTCGGACAGGTAGTTCGGGTAGATGCCCGGATACGCAAACGGATCGGCGGACTTGATCGATACGTGGCCGCGGCTGTGCGGGCGCAGCTGGCACACGGATGACGTAAACGCGGAAAACGGATGCGCGCCTTCGCCCGGCTTGTCGGCGCTCAGCGGCTGCATGTGGAACTGGATGTCGGGCCGCTCCACCTCGGGCGAGGAGCGGGTAAACACCGTCACCTGGCTGGCCGCCAGGGTCAAAGGCCCCGAGCGGGAAAACACATATTGCATGCCCACCCACAGCTTGCCCCACAGGCTGTTGACTTCATCGTTCAGGGTTTTCAATCGCGTCTTGAAGACGAGGCGTATTTGCAGATGGTCTTGCAGGTTCTGTCCCACGCCAGGCAAGTCGTGCACCAGCGGCACGCCTACTTCATCGAGCAGGGCGCGCGGTCCGACGCCCGAGCATTGCAGGATTTGCGGCGAGCCGATGGCGCCCGCGCATAAAATCACTTCGCCGCTGGCGCGCACCTGGCGCAGCTGGCCATCCTGCCGGAATTCGATGCCGACGGCGCGCTTGCCCTCGAATAGCACGCGGGTGATTTGCGCGCGCACTTCCACGCGCAGGTTGGCGCGCTTGCGGGCCGGCCGCAGGAAGGCTTTCGCTGTGCTCCAGCGCAAGCCCTTGCTGGCCGTCTGCTGGAAGTAGCCGACGCCTTCCTGCGTGGCGCCGTTGTAATCGGCATTGAAGGGGATGCCGCTTTCCGTGGCACCGGCAATGAAGTGTTCCGCGATGGGACGGCGCAGGCGCAGGTCCGACACTTTTAATGGACCGCCGACGCCGTGGTAATCGCTGGCGCCGCGTTCCTGGTCTTCCGATTTCTTGAAATAGGGCAGCACTTCGGCATAGCTCCAGCCTGCATTGCCCAGTTCGGCCCAGCGGTCGTAGTCTTCCTTCTGGCCACGTACGTACAGCAAGCCGTTGAGCGAGCTGGAGCCGCCCAGCACCTTGCCGCGTGGCCATTGCAGCTGGCGCCCCGCGATGCCGGCGTCCGCTTCCGTGCGGTAGCACCAGTCCAGCCTGGGGTCGTGCATGGTCTTGAAATAGCCGACCGGCACGTGTATCCACGGATTGTTGTCCTTGCCGCCCGCTTCCAGCAGCAATACCTGATTGTTGCTGTCATGCGACAGGCGGTTGGCCAGCACGCAGCCGGCGGAACCGGCGCCGACAACGATGTAATCGTAGTGTGTTTGCAACATTGCTCTTGTCTCCTGCGTTGCGGTATCTAGCTGCCTCGACGGGCATTTTTTGCGATACACTGGTCTTTATTGGTTATTTTTGGAACGTCTGGTTCCATTTATAAAAGACGTGCAGCACCGGGACAAGCGGAAACAGCCGCATACGCGAGAGGTGAAACAGAACATGCATGATGCGTTTCAAAAACGGCCGGGTGAGGCCGAAGAAGGCAACCAAGCGGGTGCTGGCACGGCGGCCAGCCATGGCGACGAGGCGCGGGGCTTGCGCGTGCTGCGCCTGATTGAGCACCTGGCCAGCGCCAGCCAGCCCTTGACCCTGTCGCAGCTGGCCGCGCGCATGCAGGTGCCCAAGGCCAGCATGATGCGCTTGCTCGATACCCTGGAACAGCATGGCTATGTGCTGCGCACGCCCGTGGGACGCGGCTATGTGCCCGGTGCGGCATCCACCAACCTGGCGCTGGCGACCCTGCGCAACAATGCCCTGATCCGCGTGAGCCGCAGCATCCTGGGCAGCCTGGTGGCCGTGACGGGCGAGACGTGCAACCTGGCCATTCCCGAAGGCAATGCGATCGTCTACGTGGACCGGGTGGAAACGCAGGAACCGCTGCGCCTGCACCTGGTGCTGGGTACGCGCGCGCCCATGCATTGCACGGCGAGCGGAAAATTATTTCTGGCGCACATGACCCTGCTGGAGCGGCGCGAGCTGCTGGCCATGCTGGGCCTGGAAGCGCGCACGCCGAAAAGCATCACCGACCCCGTGCTGCTGGAACGCGAGATCGTGCGCATCGCCCGGCTGGGCATCGGCATCGATGACGAGGAATTTGTGCACGGCATGGTGGCCGTGGCCGTGCCCATCTGCGCAGCCGACGGGCGCATCGTGGCGGCCGTGGCCTGCCACGCGCCCGTGGCGAGAAAGTCCGTGGAGCAACTGCTGCAGCACGTGCCGCAGTTAAAAGAAGCGGCCGTGAAACTACGGCCGCTATTGCTGGCGGAAAACAGCTAAGGTTTCAAGACCTTCGCTACTTTTGCGGCGCGCAGGCGGAACGCATCGGGCATGCCCGAACCCAGCAGCGGGCGCAGATACAACCTGAAAGCATCGGTGACGTCCGTGCCGCTGGCGCTGATGAATTCGTCTTCCATGGTGCGCGTCTTGCCCGCCACTTCGGAAAGCGGCAGCAGTTCATAATCGACGGAATAAAAGCCCGTGCGCTTGATGGCAACGGAGCCGTCGCGGTCGCCCCACATGGCGAACTGCACCGCCTTTTCGCCCACCTCGCGCGCTTCGCGCTGGTCGACGTCGGAAACGCAGCCGATGAAGGAGCGCTGCAGGTAGCCGAAGGTATCGCCGCGCACGCGCTTGATGCCGAGCTTGGCCTTGATTTCGTCGCACAGCAGGTCGGCCAGCGCGCCCGTGCCGGACAATTGCACGTTGCCGTGTGCGTCGCGTTCTACTTCTTTCGCCAGCAGACTGGCGATCGGTTCGCCCGAGGCGTCGTGGATGCCTTCCGAGACGGCGATCACGCAGCGGCCATATTTTTCATAGGTCGCCTTTACGTCGGCAAGGAAGTTCTCGAGCACGAAGACGCGTTCGGGCAGGTAGATCAGGTGCGGGCCATCGTCGGGGAACTTCTTGCCCAGCGCCGAGGCGGCCGTCAAGAAGCCCGCGTGGCGGCCCATCACCACGCCCACGTACACGCCGGGCAAGGCTGCGTTGTCGAGGTTGGCGCCGGCGAACGCTTGTGCGACGAAACGCGCGGCCGAGGGAAAGCCGGGCGTGTGGTCGCTGCCCACCAGGTCGTTGTCGATGGTTTTCGGGATGTGGATGCAGCGCAGCGGATAGCCGGCCTTGTGCGCTTCCTCGCTGACGATGCGCACCGTGTCGGACGAGTCATTGCCGCCGATATAAAAGAAATGTTCGATCTCGTGCGCACGCAGCACTTCGAAGATTTGCTGGCAGTAGGCGATGTCGGGCTTGTCGCGCGTGGAACCGAGGGCCGAGGACGGCGTGGCGGCCACCAGTTCCAGGTTATGGCTGGTTTCCTGCGTCAGATCGACGAATTCTTCATTGACGATGCCGCGCACGCCGTGCAGCGCGCCATACACGCGCGTGACATGCTGAAAGCGCCGCGATTCGAGCACCACGCCCACCAGCGACTGGTTGATGACGGCGGTGGGGCCGCCTCCCTGGGCAACAAGAATTTTTCCAGACGGCATGGGATTTCCTCGTAAGTGGAACGGCCCTCCAGCCTACTCCTTTTTTGCCGCGGCGCTGTCTTTTTACCCCAGGTCACGATGCGCTGTTATTCCGGCGCACGGATATGCTCGACCAGTCCCGTGCTGCGGCGTCCCGGCGCCGGCGTCAGCCAGCTGACGAGGATGGCGGCGGCCAGGCCGGCCGGCACGCCGAAGATGCCGGCGGAAATAGGCGCGATATGCATCCATTGACCGCTGGCATTACCGCCCAGCATGGTGCTCGTGTGCAGCATGTAATACAGGCACACGCCAAAGCCCGTCAGCATGCCGGCCAGCGCGCCCTGATAGTTGGCGCGCTGCCAGAACACGCCCAGCACCAGCGGCGGGAACAGGGTCGAGGCGGCCAGGGAAAAGGCCACGCCCACCAGCGACAAGATGTCCGCCGGCTTTTGCGAGGCGGCATAGGCGGCGATGAAGGCCACGGCCAGCAGCAGCAATTTTGAAATCGTCACGCGCTTTTGCGTCGAGGCGGTCGGGTCGACCACCTTGTAATACACGTCGTGCGACAGGGCGTTGGAGATGGCCAGCAGCAAGCCATCGGCCGTCGACAGGGCGGCAGCCAGGCCGCCGGCCGCCACCAGGCCGGAAATCACGTAGGGCAGGCCGGCGATCTCGGGCGTGGCCAGCACCAGCACGTCGGCGTCGATGGAAATTTCCGCCAGTTGCACGATGCCGTCGCGGTTGACGTCGACGATGCTGATCAGGGGACTGAGCTTGTCCACGTTGGCCCAGTACGACACCCAGGTGGGCAGGTTCGCGTATTGCGTGCCCACCAGCGCCGAGTAAATATCGTATTTGACCAGCACGGCCAGCGCGGGAATTGTGAGGTAGATCAACAAGATGAAGAACAGGGTCCAGAAGACGGAGACGCGCGTCTCGTGCACGGAGGGCGTGGTGTACGATCGCATGAGGATATGCGGCAGGGCGGCCGTGCCCAGCATCATGCAGAACACGAGAGCCAGGAAATTGTTGCGCTTGATGTCAGACTGTTCCCGGTCGGCGGCGGGAAACGGCTGCGCGTGCGGAATGATCGGCTCGGCGCGTTTCTGATTTTGCGCCTGCGCGGCCTGCCACAGCACGCGTGCCTCGTCCGGACTTTTCGGATAGGCAATCAGATAGCGTTCCGCGTTGCGGATGTCGAACAGTGAAGCATTGCGCTGGCGCAAACTATCGAGCTGGCGCTGGGCCGTCAGATGGCCTTGTTCCCAGGAAGCGGGCAAACCGGCTATGCGCGCCTGGTAGCTGATGGCGCGCTGGTGGAAGATGGCGCGTACCTCGTTTTCTTTCGGATCCGTTTCCAGCACGTGTTCGCGCGCGCTCAATTGCGGCAGCACCTTGCCGTAGGCGATCTGCGGCACGGGATTGTCCGCATGCTTGACCGACAGCCATATGGCGGGAATCAGAAAGGCGACGAGGATGATGATGTATTGCGCCACTTGGGTCCAGGTGATGGCGCGCATGCCGCCCAGAAAGGAGCAGACGAGGATGCTGGCCAGGCCCAGGAAGATGCCGACGGAAAAATCCACGCCCGTGAAGCGCGAGGCGATGAGGCCGACGGCGTAGATCTGCGCCACCACATAGGTAAACGACACGATGATAGTGGCGGCCACGGCCACCACGCGCACGCTGGCGCCCCGTTTGTCGGTGCCGCTGCCATAGCGGGCGGCGAGGAAATCGGGAATCGTGTACTGGCTGAACTTGCGCAGGTAGGGGGCGATCAATAGCGCCACCAGGCAATAGCCGCCCGTCCAGCCCATGATGAAGGCCAGGCCGTCGAAACCGTTCAGGTACAGGCCGCCGGCCAGGCTGATGAAGCTGGCTGCCGAAATCCAGTCGGCGGCCGTGGCCATGCCGTTGAACATGGCCGGCACCCGGCGCCCCGCCACATAGTATTCGGTGACGTTCGAGGTGCGGCTGATGACGCCGATGGTGGCGTACAGGGTGATGGTGACGAGCATGAACAGGTAGCCGATCCATGCGCGCGGCATGCCTTCCTGTTCCAGCACGGACAAAGCCAGCAGGAAGGCGGCGAAGCCGGCCGTAAACAGCAGATAGTAGCGGCACAGGCGCGCAAAGAAGCTGCGCTGGGCGCTCATGTTTGCTCCTCGGCATGAAAAGCCCGGTCCAGGCGTCGCATGCGCCAGGCATACAAGGCGATGATGGCCAGGTACACGAGCGAGGCGCCCTGGGCCGCCATATAAAAGGGCAGCGGCCAGCCGAACAGATTTAAATGCAACAGTTCGCGCGCATAAAACACGGTCAGAAAGCCCGTCAGCAGCCAGACCAGCAACAGGATGGCCGTCAGGCGCCGCGTCTTGCGCCAGTGCACATCGCGACGCGCCTGTAACTCTGGGCTGGGCGTGCGCGCCGGCCGCGCCGGGGGAGCGCTTGGGCTTGGCTTATCCATACGTGATGTCATCCTCTTCTGGCGCGTCCGGCAACAGCAGGGCGATGCTCAGGCGCAGCAGGGTGCCCGGCAGCTTCGGCGACTGCGCGCGCGGATTGTTAAAAATATCGACTTCGGCGCCATGCTGCTGGGCAATTTCGCGCACGATGGCCAGGCCCAGGCCGCTACCGTCGACATTGCTGCCGAGAATGCGGTAAAAGCGTTCGAACACGTGGGCCCGCTCGGCCGGCGCAATGCCGGGGCCCGTATCTTCCACTTCCAGGATGGCCAGCTCCAGGGTGCTGCGCACGCGTACCGTGACGCTGCCACCGGCCGGCGTATAGCGCAGGGCATTGTCGATCAGGTTGCTCAGCAGCTCGCGCAGCATCATGGCATTGCCGGAAATCATGATCGAATACGCGGGCTGCTCGAAGCCCAGGTCGATATGCTGGGCAAACGACGCTTGCACCCAGTCCTGCACCACGCCGCGCGCCAGTTCGCTCAGCTCGATTGGCTCGAACGCCGTGCCCGCCTGCGGCTGGTTTTCCGCGCGCGCCAGGGCCAGCAGCTGGTTGACCAGGCGCGTGGCCGCTTCCGAGCTTTTCGCCAGTTGCAGCAGCGAGCGGTGGATTTCGTCGTGGTCGGTCTGGCGCAGGGCCAGCTCGGACTGCATGCGCATGCCGGCCAGCGGCGTCTTCATCTGGTGCGCGGCATCGGCGATGAAGCGTTTCTGCATGTCGATCGACAGCGACAGCCGCGCCAGCATTTCGTTGAGGGAACCGACCAGCGGCGTGATTTCCTCGGGCACCTGGCCCGATTCGATGGGCGATAAATCGTCGGGCGGCCGGGCGCGTATGCGCTCCTGCAACTGCGCCAGCGGCGACAGGCCGCGCGCCAGGGCAAACCAGACCAGGGCCAGGATCACGGGCAGGATGATGAACTGCGGCAAGATCACGCCCTTGATGATTTCATTGGCCAGCTGGGCGCGCTTTTCCAAGGTTTCCGCCACTTGCACCAGTGCGCGGCTGGGCTCGTCGTCGTTGCTGGACGGAATGTCGAGATAGCTGAACGCTACGCGCACGGGCGCGCCATGGATGGTGTCGTTGCGAAACAGCACCATGCCGCTGCGGTATTTGTCGGCGTCCTGCGGCGGCGGCAAATCGCGGTCGCCGTCGATGTATTCGCCGCGCGGCCCCACCACCAGGTAATACAGGGTGTCGATATCGTCGCCGCGCAGGAAGTCGCGGCCGCTATTATTACTGCTCTTTTCCGGCACGCGGCGCAGCATGGCGCCGTCGGCCTGCTTGACCTGCTGCGTGAGCACGGTCACGCTGTCTTCCAGCGCATGGTCGAACGGCTGATTGGCGATGCCCTTGGCCACCAGATAGGTGATGGCGATGCTCATCGGCCACAGCAGCAGCAAGGGCGCCAGCATCCAGTCGAGGATTTCGCCGAACAGCGAATGCTCGATGGTGTCGTCCTGTTCCGTGGTGGGCGGCTCGAACCAGTCGTCGTCGTCCGGCTCGTCCGCTGGCGCCTCGCGCGCCTTCACTTGCTGGCGGGTCCGCTGGCCGGGCTTGCCGCCTCGCCCGCTTCGGCGTTCAGGCGCGCCGCTTCCGAGTATTTTTCCAGACAATAGCCGAGGCCGCGCACGGTGGCGATGCGCACGCCGCCCACCTCGATTTTCTTGCGCAGGCGGTGCACATACACTTCGATGGCGTTGTTCGACACTTCTTCGCCCCATTCGCACAGGTGGTCGACCAGCTGCTCTTTCGAGACGAGGCGGCCGGTGCGGCCCAGCAAGATTTCCAGCAAGCCCAGTTCGCGCGCCGACAGGTCGAGCATCTGGTCATTGATGTAGGCGCTGCGCCCCACCTGGTCGTAGCTGAGGGGGCCGTGCTTGATGATGGTGGCGCCGCCGCCGGCGCCGCGGCGCGTCAGGGCGCGCACTCTTGCCTCCAGTTCCGACAGGGCGAACGGCTTGGCCATATAATCATCGGCACCGAGGTCAAGGCCATTCACGCGTTGCTCGATGGAATCGGCGGCCGTCAGGATCAGCACGGGCAGCAGCGAGGCGCGCGCGCGCAGGCGACGCAGCACTTCCAGGCCGGACATCTTGGGCAGGCCCAGGTCGAGGATCAGCAAGTCGAATTCCTGGGTGGACAGGGCCGTATCGGCTTCCTGGCCCGTCTTGACGTAGTCGATCGCATAACCGGACTGGCGCAGCGAGCGGGTCAGGCCATCGGCCAGCACGCTGTCATCTTCGGCAAGTAAAATACGCATGGTGCACTTCCTATGCTTGCGGCGGTAGAAGTTTGTATTGTGTTTCATTTTCCGCAAGGTGGCGAGTTTTTGTGAGAAACCAGGCTTGTATTGATCTGTTTCAAAACAAATCCACGTTCCGCTTGCATTGATCACTGTTTTTTTATACAGTACTGTCTGTGTAAAGAATTTAACCCACTGGCGCTATCGCAGGCTGCACGGTTCACGTAGATGCGTCACGTGAATCCGCACCTGTAGAACGGCTGAAAGAACATATGGACGATAAAAAAGCTGTAGTACCCGCATCGGAAAAAGCCAAGGCGCTCGCCGCCGCACTGGCGCAGATCGAGAAGCAGTTTGGCAAAGGTTCGGTCATGCGCATGGATGCCAGCGCACCGATCGAAGAAGTGCAAGTCGTGTCGACCGGTTCGCTCGGCCTCGATATCGCCCTGGGCGTGGGCGGCTTGCCGCGCGGCCGCGTGGTGGAGATCTACGGTCCGGAATCGTCGGGTAAAACCACCCTGACCCTGCAAACCATCGCCGAAATGCAAAAACTGGGCGGCACTTGCGCCTTTATCGATGCCGAGCACGCGCTCGACGTCGGTTACGCGCAAAAGCTGGGCGTGAACCTGCATGAATTGCTGATCTCGCAACCGGACACGGGCGAGCAGGCGCTGGAAATCTGCGACGCCCTCGTGCGTTCGGGCAGTGTCGACCTCGTCGTCATCGACTCCGTGGCCGCACTGACGCCACGCGCCGAGATCGAAGGCGACATGGGCGATTCCCTGCCAGGCCTGCAAGCGCGTCTGATGTCGCAAGCCCTGCGCAAGCTGACCGGTTCCATCAACCGCACGAATACCCTGGTCATCTTCATCAACCAGATCCGCATGAAGATCGGCGTGATGTTCGGCAGCCCGGAAACGACCACCGGCGGTAACGCCCTGAAATTCTACGCCTCCGTGCGCCTGGATATCCGCCGCACCGGCTCGATCAAGTCCGGCGATGAAGTGATCGGTAACGAAACCAAGGTCAAGGTCGTCAAGAACAAGATCGCGCCACCGTTCAAGGAAGCGCACTTCGACATCCTGTACGGCGCCGGCACCTCGCGCGAAGGCGAAATCCTGGACCTGGGTTCGGATGCCAAGATCGTGGAAAAATCCGGTTCGTGGTACAGCTACAACGGCGAACGCATCGGCCAGGGCAAGGACAACGCCCGCGCCTTCCTGCAAGAGCGTCCGGCGCTGGCCCGCGAAATCGAAAACAAGGTCCGCGCGTCGCTGGGCGTGCGCGAACTGCCGCCGCTGGCTGCTGAAAAGCCGGAAAAAGCCGATAAAGCCGCCGACAAGGCTGCCAAGGCTGCGGAAGCCAAGCCAGAGTAGGTCGGATGAGCGCGGCAAAGCCGCGCGTAATCCGACAACACCACAGACGCCAACAATGTTGTCGGATGACGGCCCAATGGGCCTGATCCGAGCTACGCATGGCTTGCTGCAAGGTAGGACCATGATCGCCGTCCCGCGCTGTTGCGCCGGGCGGCGATTGTGTTTGGGTGATGTGATCGTGGAATGAAAGACAAGGTGGGTGTATGGCCGCAGTACAACTAAGCCTGAAGGGCAGGGCGCTCCGCTTTCTGTCGATGCGCGAGCATAGCCGCATGGAATTGCGGCGCAAGCTGCAGCGCCATGCGCAGGAGGGCGATGACGTGGAAGCCTTGCTCGACAGCCTGGAGCAAGCCAACTGGCTGTCGCAGGAGCGCTTTTCCGAGTCGCTGATCCACCGCCGCTCGGCCCGTTTCGGCAACAGCCGCATCATGGCGGAGTTGCAAAGCCATGGCATCGGTGGCGAGGCGCTGCAGGAACTCAAGGCGGGCCTGGCGGAAGGCGAGACCGCGCGCGCGTGCGAAGTGTGGCGCCGCAAATTTGGTGAAGTGGCGCAGGATGCCGAGCAGCGCAACAAGCAGATGCGTTTTTTGATGCAGCGCGGCTTTTCGCAGCGCGCCGTGCAGGTGGCCCTGAAGGGGCTGAATCCCGACGAGGAATAAGGCAGTTCATGGCGGCCCCGCCGTGCCGCCATGAACTGCGCTCTCAAACGCCGTCTGTTTCCCGTATGGCGACGCCGCGCGATCGGGTATGCTGGCGCTCGAACGCTGTGCGATGCGCGCGGCACCACTGATCATGACAGGATGCAAGATGAGCAACTGGAATGCCGGCTATATGGCCGAAATCGCTTATACCTATGGCTATTACGAAGAATTGAATCCCTTGCGCCTGCGGCTGCCCCTGCTGGCCGCCGGCCTTGCCTTGCCGGCCAGCGGCACGGCTTGCGAGCTGGGCTTTGGCCAGGGCATCAGCGCCAACATCCATGCGGCGGCGTCCGCCACGCGCTGGCATGGCAATGATTTCAATCCTTCCCAGGCCGCCTTTGCGCAGGAGCTGGCCAGCGCGGCCGGCGCCGGCGCGCAGTTCACGGACGAATCGTTCGCGCAGTTTTGCCGCCGCGACGACTTGCCCGATTTCGACTTCATCTGCCTGCACGGGATCTGGAGCTGGGTCTCGGCGGACAATCGCGCGCTGATCGTCGACTTCCTGCGGCGCAAGCTGAAAGTCGGCGGTGTCGTCTTCATCAGTTACAACACGCAGCCAGGCTGGGCCGCCATGATGCCGATGCGCGACCTGATGGCCGAACATAGTCGCGTCATGAGTGCCCCGGGCCAGGGCGTGCTGGACAGAGTCGCTGGCGCCATCGATTTCGTCGACAGGATGATTGCCGCGCAACCGCGCTTCCTGGAGGCCAACCCGCTCCTGGCGGACCGCATCGACAAGCTCAAGGCGATGGATGGACATTATCTTGCCCATGAGTATTTCAATGCCGACTGGCAGCCGATGGCCTTTTCCAGCGTCGCGGCCATGCTGGGCGAAGCCAAGCTCGAGTTTGCCGCGTCCGCCACCTATACCGCTCTGGTCGACATGCTGAACCTGACGGCCGAGCACCAGCAATTCCTGGCCGAGATACCCGATCCCACCTTCCGCGAGACGACGCGCGCCTTCCTCGTCAACGAGCAGTTCCGCAAGGATTACTGGGTCAAGGGCGCGCGCAGGCTGACGCCGCTCGCCCAGGCCAGCGCCTTGCGGGCCGTGCGCGTGATGCTGGCCGTGCCGCGCGACGAAGTGGTGTTGAGCGTGCATGGCGTGCTGGGCGACGCCGATATGGATGAGCGCGTGTATGCGCCCGTGCTCGATGCCATGGCCGACCATCGCGTCTATACGATAGGCGAGCTGGAGCAGCAACTGGCGGGCAGCGAAGCCAAGCTGGCCGCCTTGCTGCAGATCATGCTGGTGCTGGTCAGCAAGGGTAACGTGCTGGCTGTCCAGGACGAGGCCGACATCGCCGTGGCGCGGCCGCAGACGGCGCGCCTGAATGCGCACCTGCTGGAACAGGCGCTGGCAAGAACCGATTTGAACATCCTCGCCAGTCCCCTGACGGGCAGCGGCGTGGCTGTACCGCATTTACAACAGCTCTTCCTGTGGGCGAAACTGCAAGGTTGTTCAACGCCGCAAGAATGGGTGCGCGCGACGTGGCCGGTGTTGCTGCGCCTGAACCAGTTGGTGACGAAGGACGGGCAGCCCTTGTTGACGGAAGAGGAAAACCTGGCCGAACTGCTGGCGCACGCACAGCATTTCGCTGCGCGTAACTTGCCCATTTTGCGCATACTGGGCGTGACAGACTGAGGCGCGGCGCCGGCCAGCTTGCCGGTGCCTGCCGACCTGCTTCCGAGTTATTTAAATTGTGAATGTTTGTCATTCATTTTGTGATTTTCATTGATGATTTGCGGCGGGCGGCCAGACCAATAAATAATTATGTTGCGGCGCAACTAGCGCCCTGTGTGCTACACTTTTAGGGTTTTTGCGGCGCCGCAGGTGCGGTTGCTGTTCGTAGAAGCTGCGAACGGCGTGCTTTATGCACATGGCTGCTTACTAATTATGGCCGCGCAAGCGGCATCGGTCTTATGCCCCTGTCAACTCCCGTATCCCGGCGCGCCCTACGGCACTCCCGCGTTATCGACGTCCAAGCGTATGTGCGCGACGACGGCCTGTGGGATATTGACGCCCGTATCACCGATATCAAAAGCTATGACGCGACCCTGGCCTCGGGCCCCCGTCCCGCCGGCGCTCCTCTGCATGACCTCCATTTACGCATTACCGTCGATCGCGAACTGACCATTGTCGAGGCCGAAGCTGCCTCCGATGCCGTGCCCTATCCCGGTTTTTGCGATACCATCGGCCCCGCTTACCGGGCCTTGATCGGTCTGAATTTATTGAAGAATTTCCGCCGCGACTTGAAACAGCGCCTGGCGGGAATCGCTGGCTGTACCCATTTGACCGAACTGGCGCAAGTCTTGCCGACTGCGACGGTTCAGGCATTTGCCGGCGATGTCTGGTCGACCCGCGACGGTGCGAATGCTGACTTATCGCATGAAAAGCCGTTTCAACTCGACAAATGCCACGCCCTGCGCACCGATGGCGGGGCGGTGGCACAGTATTACCCGCGCTGGGTAGCCAAGCCGTGATCCCGGCGCTTTCCTGTTTTTTTTGCACCACTAACCGTATTTTTACACATCAGTATCAGAAGGGAAGCCAGCATGAAAATCCATGAGTATCAAGCCAAAGAAATCCTCCGGCAGCACGGAGTGACGGTACCACGCGGTATCCCGTGCATGTCCGTCGAAGAGGCAGTCAAGGCTGCGGAAACCCTGGGCGGCCCGGTGTGGGTCGTCAAGGCACAGATCCACGCAGGTGGCCGCGGCAAGGGCGGCGGCGTGAAAGTGGCAAAATCGATCGAGCAAGTCAAGGAATACGCTGACCAGATCATGGGCATGCAGCTGATCACGCATCAGACCAGCGCCGAAGGCCAGAAAGTCAACCGCCTGCTGGTGGAAGAAGGCGCCGACATCAAACAAGAACTGTACGTTTCGCTGGTCACCGACCGCGTTACCCAGAAAATCGTCCTGATGGCGTCGTCCGAAGGCGGCATGGACATCGAAGAGGTGGCCGAGAGCCACCCTGAGAAGATCCACCACGTCACCATCGATCCAGGCACCGGCCTGACCGATGCCCAGGCAGACGACATCGCCGCCAAAATCGGCGTGCCTGCCGGCTCCATCGCCGACGCGCGCGTCAACCTGCAAGGCCTGTACAAAGCATACTGGGAAACCGACTGCTCGCTGGCCGAGATCAACCCGCTGATCGTTACCGGCAGCGGCAAAGTCATCGCTCTGGACGCCAAGTTCAACTTTGACCCGAACGCCCTGTTCCGTCATCCGGAAATCGTCGCCCTGCGCGATCTGGACGAAGAAGATCCAGCTGAAATCGAAGCGTCGAAATTCGACCTGGCCTACATTTCGCTCGACGGCAACATCGGTTGCCTGGTGAACGGCGCCGGCCTGGCCATGGCCACCATGGACACGATTAAACTGTTCGGCGGCGAGCCAGCCAACTTCCTGGACGTCGGCGGCGGCGCCACGGCGGAAAAAGTCACCGAAGCGTTCAAGATCATGCTGAAAAACCCAGGCCTGAAAGCCATCCTGGTGAACATTTTCGGCGGCATCATGCGTTGCGACGTGATCGCTGAAGGCGTCATCGCCGCAGTGAAAGCCGTCTCGCTGAACGTGCCACTGGTCGTGCGCATGAAGGGCACCAACGAAGACCTGGGCAAAAAGATGCTGGCCGATTCCGGTCTGCCTATCATCGCAGCCGACACCATGGAAGATGCAGCCAAGAGCGTCGTTGCCGCTGCTGCCGGTCAAGCTTAATTAAGGAATCAACATGTCCATTCTGATCAATAAAGATACCAAAGTCGTTACCCAAGGGATCACCGGCAAGACCGGCCAGTTCCACACCCGCGGTTGCCGCGACTACGCGAACGGCAAAGCTGCCTTCGTGGCAGGCGTGAACCCGAAGAAAGCCGGCGAAGATTTCGAAGGCATTCCTATTTTCGCTAACGTGACCGAAGCGAAAAAAGAAACCGGCGCCAACGTTTCCGTGATCTACGTACCGCCAGCAGGCGCGGCAGCGGCGATCTGGGAAGCTGTCGAAGCTGAAATGGATCTGGCCATTTGCATCACCGAAGGCATTCCTGTCCGCGACATGATGGCTCTGAAAGACCGCATGGCCAAAGCCAACAGCAAAACCTTGCTGCTGGGCCCTAACTGCCCAGGCCTGATCACGCCAGACGAAATCAAGATCGGCATCATGCCAGGTCACATCCACAAGAAGGGCCGTATCGGCGTGGTGTCGCGTTCGGGCACCCTGACCTATGAAGCAGTGGGTCAGCTGACCGCACTGGGCCTGGGCCAATCGTCGGCAGTCGGCATCGGCGGCGACCCGATCAACGGTCTGAAGCACATCGACATCATGAAGATGTTCAATGACGATCCAGATACCGACGCGGTCATCATGATCGGCGAAATCGGCGGTCCTGACGAAGCCAACGCGGCTTATTGGATCAAAGACAACATGAAAAAACCGGTCGTCGGCTTCATCGCTGGCGTGACCGCTCCTCCAGGCAAGCGCATGGGCCACGCCGGCGCGCTGATCTCGGGCGGTGCCGATACGGCACAAGCCAAGCTGGAAATCATGGAAGCTTGCGGCATCACCGTGACCAAAAACCCGTCGGAAATGGCGCGTCTGCTGAAAGCCATGCTGTAATTTCAGCCTGGTTACCGCAGTACAAAAAAGGAGCTTCGGCTCCTTTTTTTGTCCGCAAGACAGGCCGATTCCCGGCCTGGGCGGACGATGCTGGTCCGAACCTGCCCAAATGTGTCGCTTTTCTTTCCATGCGTGCCGCCGCTGCCCGGGCGCGCCGCTGGCATGGCGCTTGCAACGTACCTGGCGTGAGCAATGCACCATGGGAGGATACGATGCGCGCGCAAAGCGGATTTACCCTGATAGAACTGATGATCGTGGTGGCCATCGCCGGCATCCTGGCGGCCGTGGCCATTCCCCAGTATGGCGACTACACGATGCGGGCCAAGGTCAGCAATGTGCTGGCGGCCGCTGCCCCGTTAAAAACGGCCGTGGCCCTGTGCGTGCAGGAAAACGGCGGCGAGGCGGCCGCCTGCAGCACGCCCACCCAGGCCGTGCCCAGCGCCATTCCCGTGTTCAGTGCCACGCGCGAAGTGGCCAGCGCCACGGTGAATAAGGGCGATATCGTGCTGACCCTGGCGGCCGACCTGGGCACCGGTATCGGTGGACAAACCGTGACGATGACCATGAAGCCGGGCACGAGCAGTCTGACCTGGTTCAATAGCACCACCGTGACGAATCCGGCGGCGAAGGAAGCGATTACCAAAAACAACATTCCCGACGTGACGCCGACGCTCTAGGTGACGCTTGTCAGCCCGGTATCAGACGATTTTTTGCCGGTCCGCGATCAGCGCTTCATAGGTGAGGTTTTGCAGCAGGGTGTAGTGGGTCGGTTCCAGGTCGATGAATTGCACGCCATATGTGTAGATTTCCGCCACCTCGGCGGCATGGCCGTTCGACGGCTTGCCCACGCTGACGTTCTGGATGCGGGCGCGCGTATTGACGCGCATCTGGTGCTTGTTCGGCTGCACCAGCAGGGTAAAGCTCAGGGCCACGCCCTCATCGTCCGGCGTGAGCATGCCGGGCGCCTCGATTAGCGCGCCCGAGACGCTGAGGTTGACGATGAACACGGGCACGGCCGCCACGTCACGGTAGCTCAGCTGTGCCGGAATGTCCACTTTCACGCGCATGGCCGTGCGCAGGCTGGTGCCCTGAATGGCGTCCGGAAAGCTCAGGTGCACATAGTTGAGCGGGCGGCCAAAGATGCGCAGCACGCTGCAGGAAAACGAACAGACGGTGACGCCGGAAAACACGCGGATGGTCAGCTTGTCGCCCTCGTTGAGCACGATGGAAGCGCCGTTTTCCATGGGAATCTTGACGATCAGGTACTCATCTTTCACATAGCCGATCAGGGTCGAGAAATGCTGGATGGGTTTGATGGTGCGGTGCGTGATGAACTGGATGCGGCCACCCACCTGCAGATTCATGGCCTCGAAGTCGAAGTCCTGGAGCTTGGTTTCCGCGGCGGGGTGCTGGCTTGTCATGCGATGCTCATCTGGATATGGACGACTCGCAGTATGCATGATTTCTTGATGAAAAAGCATTTATATCAATGAAATTCATATTGGCATCGAAAAATGCCAGGTGCACGCGCCGTCACGCGGTGCAGGCTTTACAATTGCTTCAATATTGACGAATGTGAATCCTATGCCGCGCAGCTACTTCTGGACCATGTTGTCCCTCATCCTGCATCAAATCGACGCTGCCTACTGGAAAGAGTGGGAGATGTTCCATCTGCCTGGCGGCGTGCAGGGTTTTCTCGTGTTTAACCTGGCGGCGATTGCCCTGGTGCTGGTGGGCTACAAGCACGTGTTGCTGTCCACCGCGCGGGCACCTTTTTATGCGAGCTGCTGCGCGGGCCTGGGCGTGGCCACCTTCCTGATCCATACCGGCTTTGCGCTGGCAGGACAGGAGCAATTTCACTTGCCGCTGTCCAAGGCCATCATCGCGCTGTGCCTGTCCGGCGGCGCCTGGCTAGTGTACGATTTGCGCCGCTTCCAGGAGCAGCTGGCGCGCCAGGCAAAATAATTACACCTCGGCGTGCCAATCACCCGACTTGCCGCCATGCTTTTCCAGCACGCGCACATTCGTCATGACCATGCCCCGGTCGACGGCCTTGCACATGTCATAAATTGTCAGCAAGCCGATTTGCACGGAAGTGAGCGCTTCCATTTCCACGCCCGTCTTGCCCGTCGTGTCGACCTGGGCGCGGCAGTGCACGCTGTTGGCCGCTTCATCGACTTCAAAATCGACGGTGACGCGCGTGAGGGCCAGCGGGTGGCACAGGGGAATCAGGTCGCTGGTACGCTTGGCGCCCATGATGGCGGCGATGCGGGCGATGCCCAGCACGTCGCCTTTTTTTGCATTGCCCGAAATGATCAATGCCAGGGTGGCGGGCTGCATGCGGATGGTGCCGGCGGCCACGGCGCTGCGGCGCGTGTCTTCCTTGCTGCCCACGTCGACCATATGGGCCTGGCCCGTGGCGTCGAAATGGGTCAATTCCCCGGCGGGGGCTTGCTTGTCTGCTGTTGTCATGGCGTCAAAAATAGGTGAGGAGTGGGGCGCGGCACGCGTGGGAATGGGTGCCGCTAACAAGGTATGATAGCACCCGTGAATTCAAAAACTCCCCTCCAGACCGTACTTGAAAACGCCGCCGCCGCATGGCTGCGCCAGCCATGGCGTGCATCCCTGCTGGCCGCGCTGTGCTGCGCTGCCCCTTCTGCGCTAGCGCAAACCTATACCTCCGCGCCTGCGGCGCCGGCCGCCAGCGCGGCGGCCAAGCCGGCGAGCAGCTGGACGCCGCTGGCCGTGCCGCCGGCGCCAAACCTGCCGAACCTGGGTGACACCTCGCGCGAAGACCTGTCGCCGGCGATGGAGCGCAAGATCGGCGAGGAAATCATGCGCGGCATCCGCGGCGACCGCGACTACCTCGATGACGCGCCCTTGCTGGAATACCTGAATACCTTCGGCAACGCCCTCGTGGCGGCGCGTCCCAGCGTGCGCGGCGAAACGAATTACGATTATTTCTTCTTTGCCGTGCGCGATCCCCAGTTGAACGCGTTTGCCTTGCCCGGCGGCTTCATCGGCGTGCACTCGGCCCTGGTGCTGGCAGCGCAAACGGAGGCGGAACTGGCTTCCGTGCTGTCGCACGAGATCGGCCACGTGGCGCAGCGCCATATCGCCCGCATGCTAGGCCAGCAGCGCCAGGATGCCCTGATGCCGCTGGCCGCCATGCTGCTGGCGGCGCTCGCTTCCCGGGCGGGTGGTGACGTGGCCATGGGCGTGTTTGCCGCCGGCCAGGGCCTGGCCATCCAGCGTCAGCTCAATTTCGGCCGCGACGCCGAACGCGAGGCCGACCGCATCGGTTTCCAGATCATGGGCGAAGCCGGTTTTGATACCACCGGCATGGTGGCCTTCTTCGGCCGCATGCAGGCGGCCAGCCGTTCGTACAGCGACCTGATGCCCGCCTACCTGCAGACCCACCCGCTGACGACGGAACGCATCGCCGACATCCAGGCGCGCATCCGCGAGCAGCCCTACAAGCAGCGTGCGGACAGCCTGAGTTTCCACCTGGCCCGTGCCCGTGCCCGCGTGCTGCAGGATGAAAGCGTGCAAGGCCTGTTGAATGCCAAGGCCGTCTTCAAGACGCAGCTGGAACAGCAAAGCCGTTTCCAGGTGACGGCCGCCCACTATGGCTTGTCCTTTGTCGCCGTCAAGCAGGGCAAGCCGGCGGAGGCGCAAAAGGAACTCGATGCGGCCAATGCGGCCCTGCACCAGCCGGTCGGGCCGAATGTGTTGACGTCGGGTGGCACGCAGGGACCCAATTCCCTGCTGGCGGCGATGGGGCTGGAAGTGCTGTTGATGCCGGGGCAGAAGCCGGA